>NZ_JBQQBO010000007.1:0-302504 GCF_052246905.1 Saccharopolyspora antiqui | reverse complement strand
CCGACACCCGGCTGCTGGTCAACCCGACCGGCCGGTTCGTCGTCGGTGGTCCGATGGGTGACGCGGGGTTGACCGGGCGGAAGATCATCGTCGACACCTACGGCGGCATGGCCCGCCACGGTGGCGGCGCGTTCTCCGGCAAGGACCCGTCGAAGGTGGACCGCTCGGCCGCCTACGCGATGCGCTGGGTCGCCAAGAACGCCGTCGCCGCGGGCCTGGCCAACCGCATCGAGGTGCAGGTCGCGTACGCGATCGGCAAGGCTGCTCCGGTGGGTCTGTTCGTGGAGACCTTCGGCACCGAGAACGTCGACCCGGTCAAGATCCAGGCCGCGATCAACGAGGTCTTCGACCTGCGTCCCGCGGCCATCGTGCGTGACCTGGACCTCTTGCGGCCGATCTACGCGCAGACCGCGGCGTACGGTCATTTCGGACGCAGTGACGTCGATCTGCCGTGGGAGCGCACCGACCGGTCCGAGGCGCTGAAGAGCGCAGCGGGCATCTGACGTCGATCGACGAGGCTGTCGCGCAATACTGCGGGGCGTGGTGGACCGCGCCCCGCAGTCTGGTGTGGCGGCCCAGGGTCCAGTAGAGCTTCGAGGTCGGGGCTGAAGCGGCAGCCGACCCTGGTGAAGGAGTGTTGCAGTGCGGATTGCGGTGACCGGTTCGATCGCCACCGACCATCTGATGTCCTACCCCGGTAGGTTCACCGACCACCTGGTGGCTGATCGTCTCCAGCAGGTGTCGCTGTCGTTCCTGGTCGACGAACTGGAGGTGCGGCGCGGCGGGATCGCGGCCAACATCACCTTCGGCCTCGGCCAGCTAGGCGTCGGGTCGGCGCTCGTCGGTGCGGTTGGCCAGGACTTCGACGAGTACCGCGGGTGGCTGGAGCGGCACGGGGTGGACACCGCCTCGGTGTACGTCTCCGGGACCAAGCACACGGCGCGGTTCCTGTGCACCACCGACACCGACCACAACCAGATCGCCTCGTTCTACGCGGGCGCGATGGCCGAGGCCCGCGAGATCGAGCTCAAGCCGGTCGCCGACCGGCTCGGCGGCCTGGACGTGGTGGTGATCTCAGCCAACGACCCGGACGCGATGCTGCGGCACACCCAGGAGTGCCTGGACCGCGGCTACCGGTTCCTCGCCGACCCCGGCCAGCAGCTGGCCCGGATGGAGGGCGAGGCGATCCGCAAGCTCGTCGAGGGCGCCGAATACCTGTTCACCAACGAGTACGAGCACGGCCTGCTGCTGCAGAGCACCGGCTGGACGCACGCCGAGGTGCTGGAGCGGGTCGGCATCTGGGTGACCTCGCTGGGCCCCAAGGGCGTGCAGGTGGAGTCGAGGTCGGAGCCGACCCTGGAGGTCGCACCGCCGAAGGAGAAGCAGAAGGGCGACCCGACCGGGGTCGGGGACGCACTCCGCGCCGGGTTCCTGGCAGGCTTGACCCACGGTCTCGGGATGGAGCGGTCGTTGCAGCTGGGGTGCACCTTGGCCACCGTGTCGCTGGAGACCGACGGACCGCAGGAGTACCAGGTCGAGTCCGACTCGTTCGTCGCCCGCATTGCCGAGGCCTACGGCGACTCTGCGGCGGCAGAGGTCGATCCGAAGCTTCGCTGAGATACGGGGGAGTAGTACGGGCATGGCAGAGCGGCAGAACGATCCGAGCGGGTTCCTGACCGCCGTCGGGGAGCGGGTCCTCGTCGCCGACGGCGGCATGGGCACCGCGTTGCAGGCCTTCGACCTGACGTTGGACGACTTCGCCAACCTGGAGGGCTGCAACGAGATCCTGAACGTCACCCGGCCCGATGTGGTGTCCTCGATCTACCGGGGCTACCTGGAAGCGGGCTCGGACGCGATCGAGACCAACACCTTCGGTGCGAACCTGGCCAACCTCGCCGAGTACGACATCCCGGAGCGGATCCGGGAGCTGGCCGAGACCGGTTCGGCGCTGGCCAGGCAGGCCGCCGACGAGTACGCGACCCCGGACCGGCCGCGGTTCGTGCTCGGCTCGGTCGGGCCTGGCACCAAACTGCCGACGTTGGGCCACGCGCCCTACACCGCGCTGCGCGACGCCTACGTCGAGCAGGTGCTCGGCATGCTCGACGGCGGCATCGACGTGGTGCTGGTGGAGACCTCGCAGGACCTGCTGCAGACCAAGGCCGCGATCGTCGCCGCGAAGCGGGCGATGGCCCAGGCCGGTCGGCGGCTGCCGATCATCGCGCAGGTCACCGTGGAGACCACCGGGACGATGCTGGTCGGCTCGGAGATCGGTGCCGCGCTGACCGCGCTGGAGCCGCTGGGCATCGACCTGATCGGGATGAACTGCGCGACCGGCCCGGCCGAGATGAGCGAGCACCTGCGGGTGCTGGCGCAGAACGCGCGGGTGCCGATCTCGGTGATGCCCAACGCCGGCCTGCCGCAGCTTGGCCCCAACGGGGCGGTGTACCCGCTGCTGCCGGACGAGCTGGCCGAGGCGCTGTTGGGGTTCGTCAACGACTTCGGCGCCCGGCTGGTCGGCGGTTGCTGCGGCACCACCACCGAGCACGTGCGCGCGGTGGTCGAGGCGGTCGGCGCGCTGGCGCCCGCGCCGCGCACCCCGGACTACGTGCCTTCGGTGTCGTCGATGTACCAGGCGGTGCCCTTCGAGCAGGACGCCTCGATCCTCAACATCGGCGAGCGGACCAACGCCAACGGGTCCAAGGCGTTCCGCGAGGCGATGCTGGCGGGCCGCTACGACGACTGCATCGAGATCGCCAAGGCCCAGACCCGCGAGGGCGCGCACATGCTCGACCTGTGCATCGACTACGTGGGCCGCGACGGCGCGGCGGACATGCGGGAGCTGGCCGGTCGGTTGGCGACCTCCTCGACGCTGCCGATCATGGTCGACTCCACCGAGCCGGAGGTGATCCAGACCGGACTGGAGCACCTCGGTGGTCGCTGCGCGGTGAACTCGGTGAACTACGAGGACGGCGACGGTCCGGACTCGCGGTTCCAGAAGGTGATGGGCCTGGTCGCCGAGCACGGCGCGGCGGTGGTGGCGCTGTGCATCGACGAGGAGGGCCAGGCCCGCACCAGGGACTGGAAGCTGCGGGTCGCCGAGCGGCTGATCGCCGACATCACCGGCAACTGGGGCCTGGTCGAATCCGACATCATCATCGACTGCCTGGTGTTCCCGATCTCCACCGGTCAGGAGGAGGTCCGCAAGGACGGCGTCGAGACCATCGAGGCCATCCGGGAGCTCAAGCGCCGCCACCCCGAGGTGCAGACCACGCTCGGTCTGTCCAATGTGTCCTTCGGGTTGAACGCGGCGGCGCGACAGGTGCTCAACTCGGTGTTCCTCAACGAGTGCCGGGACGCCGGGCTGGACACCGCGATCCTCAACGCCTCGAAGATCCTGCCGATGAGCAAGATCCCGGATGAGCAGCGGCAGGTCGCGCTGGACCTGGTGTACGACCGGCGCCGCGAGGGCTACGACCCGTTGCAGAAGCTGATGGAGCTCTTCGAGGGCCAGACCGCGAAGTCCAGCAGTGCTTCGCGGGCCGAGGAGTTGGCGAAGCTGCCGCTGTTCGAGCGCCTGGAGCGGCGCATCGTCGACGGCGAGCGAAACGGGCTGGAAGCCGACCTGGACGCGGCGATGGGTGAGAAGCCACCACTGGAGATCATCAACGCGAACCTGCTGGCGGGTATGAAGGTCGTCGGCGAGCTGTTCGGTTCCGGGCAGATGCAGTTGCCGTTCGTGCTGCAGTCCGCTGAGGTGATGAAGGCCGCGGTCGCCTACCTGGAGCCGCACATGGAGAAGGACGATGCCGGTGGCAAGGGCAAGCTGCTGCTGGCCACCGTCAAGGGCGATGTGCACGACATCGGCAAGAACCTGGTCGACATCATCGTGTCCAACAACGGCTACGACGTGGTCAACATCGGCATCAAGCAGCCGATCAACGCCATCCTGGAAGCCGCCGAGGAGCACGAGGTCGACGCCATCGGCATGTCCGGCCTGCTGGTGAAGTCCACCGTGATCATGAAGGACAACCTGCGGGAGATGAACTCCCGGGGCATCGCCACCAAGTACCCGGTGCTGCTCGGCGGCGCGGCGCTCACCAGGTCCTATGTGGAGAGTGATCTCGACGAGCTCTACGAGGGCGATGTGCGTTACGCCAAGGACGCCTTCGAGGGCCTGCACCTGATGGACCGGCTGATGTCGGTCAAGCGCGGCGACAACCCCGCGGCGGACGCGGCGGAGGAAGCGAAGAAGGCCGAGCGCAAGGCACGCCGCGAGCGGTCCCTGCGCATCGCCGAGAAGCGCAAGGCCGAACAGGGCGAGGAACCCGGCTACGACGACACCACGCGATCCGATGTGGACGCCGACTCGCCGGTGCCCACGCCGCCGTTCTGGGGCTCGCGGGTGATCAAAGGCGTCGCGGTCGCCGACTACCTGGCACTGCTGGACGAACGGGCGACCTTCTTCGGGCAGTGGGGCCTGCGCGGCGCGAAGAAGGGCGAGGGACCGTCCTACGAGGAACTCGTCGAATCCGAGGGCCGACCGAGGCTGCGGCACTGGATCGACGAGCTGTCCACCGCGGGCATCCTGCAGCACGCGGCGGTGGTCTACGGGTACTTCCCGTGCGTGGCCGAGGGCAACCACCTCGTGGTTCTGGACAAGGACGAACCGGACGCCCCGGAACGGCACCGCTTCTTCTTCCCCCGGCAGAAGCGCGACCGGCGGTTGTGCCTGGCCGACTTCTTCCGCAGCCGGGAGCTGGCCGAGCAGACCGGCCAGGTGGACGTGCTGCCGGTGCAGCTGGTCACCATGGGTCAGCCGATCGCCGACTACGCCAACGAACTGTTCGCCCGCAACGCCTACCGGGACTACCTGGAGGTGCACGGCATGGGCGTGCAGCTCACCGAGGCGCTGGCCGAGTACTGGCACCGGCGCGTGCGGCGGGAACTGCGGTGGGCCTCCGGCGGTTCGGTGGCCCAGGAGGACCCGGCCGACGTCGAGGAGTTCTTCAAGCTCGGCTACCGGGGCGCGCGGTACTCCTTCGGCTACGGCGCCTGCCCGGACATCGAGGACCGGGCCAAGATCGTCGATCTGCTGGCGGCCGAGCGCATCGGCGTGGTGCTGTCCGAGGAGTTCCAGCTGCACCCCGAGCAGTCCACCGACGCGATCATCGCCCACCACCCAGAGGCGAAGTACTTCAACACCTGATTCCGCTGGTACGACACCCGTAACCAGATGGGGCAACGAGAAAGGAAACCATGAGCGCGAAGCTGCAGCAGGCAGGCGGCCTGGAGTTCGCCGTCAAGGACCTGGCGCTGGCCGAGGCCGGGCGGCACCAGATCCGGCTGGCCGAGCACGAGATGCCGGGTCTGATGGCTACTCGCGAGGAGTACGCGGCCGCGCAGCCCCTGAAGGGTGCGCGGATCGCCGGTTCGCTGCACATGACGGTGCAGACGGCGGTGCTCATCGAGACCCTGGTCGCGCTGGGCGCCGAGGTCCGCTGGGTGTCCTGCAACATCTTCTCCACCCAGGACGAGGCCGCGGCCGCCGTCGTGGTCGGCCCGAAGGGCACCCCCGAGAAGCCCGCGGGCGTCTCGGTGTTCGCCTGGAAGGGCGAGACGCTGGAGGACTACTGGTGGTGCACCGACAAGCTGTTCCGGTTCGGTGACCAGGGTCCGAACATGATCCTCGACGACGGCGGCGACGCCACCCTGCTGGTGCACAAGGGCGTCGAGTTCGAGGCTGCCGGTGCGGTCCCGCAGCCCGGCGCCGACGACCCCGACGAGTACAAGGTGATCCTGGAGACGCTGCGGGCCAGCGTCGCCGCCGACGGCGACCGGTTCACCAAGATCGCCCGCGAGATCAAGGGCGTCACCGAGGAGACCACCACCGGCGTGCACCGGCTCTACGAGCTGGCCAAGACCGGTGACCTGCTGTTCCCGGCGATCAACGTCAACGACTCGGTCACCAAGTCCAAGTTCGACAACAAGTACGGCTGCCGCCACTCGCTGATCGACGGCATCAACCGCGCCACCGACGTGCTCATCGGCGGCAAGGTCGCGGTGGTCTGCGGCTACGGCGACGTGGGCAAGGGCTGCGCCGAGTCGCTGCGCGGGCAGGGGGCTCGGGTGATCGTCACCGAGATCGACCCGATCTGCGCCCTTCAGGCGGCGATGGACGGCTACCAGGTCACCGTGCTCGACGACGTGGTGGATACCGCGGACATCTTCGTCACCACCACCGGCAACTTCAACATCATCACCGCCGAGCACATGGCGCGGATGAAGCACCAGGCGATCGTCGGCAACATCGGCCACTTCGACAACGAGATCGACATGGCCGGTCTGGAGAAGGTGCCGGGCGTCCGCAAGCAGGAGATCAAGCCGCAGGTGCACGAGTACGTCTTCGCCGACGGCCACTCGATCATCGTGCTCTCCGAGGGACGGCTGCTGAACCTGGGCAACGCCACCGGGCACCCGAGCTTCGTGATGTCGAACTCCTTCACCAACCAGACGATCGCGCAGATCGAGCTGTTCACCAAGCCGGGTGAGTACGACAAGCAGGTCTACGTGCTGCCCAAGCACCTCGACGAGAAGGTCGCGCGGCTGCACCTGGACGCGCTCGGTGTCAAGCTGACGACGCTGAGCAAGGAGCAGGCCGCCTACATCGGCGTCGACGTGGATGGCCCGTACAAGCCGGACCACTACAGGTACTGATCGATCGAGGAATGTCGACGCGGCTTGCGCAGCGGAACCTCCGGGTCGTCTCGACTCCGGGATCCCCGGCATCGGGTACGTCCCGGGGCTGCCCTAGCGAGACGACCCCGGAGCACCCGCGGCGGTCCGAGCTGCGAGGGTGGGCCGAGCGGCCGACGCCGCTCGCAACGACGTACTTGGGGAGAGGAGACCAGGCATGACCCGGGTCATCGACCGGTTGCGCCCCGGACAGACGGTGTTCTCGGTGGAGTTCTTCCCGCCGAAGTCCGACGAGGAGGAACGCCAGCTGTGGCGGGCCATCCGGGAGCTGGAGCCGCTGGACCCCGCCTACGTGTCGGTGACCTACGGTGCGGGCGGGTCCAGCCGAGACCGCACGGTGCGCACCACCGGTCGGATCGCCAGCGACACCACACTGGTGCCGGTGGCGCACCTCACCGGGGTGAACCACTCGATCGCCGAACTGCGGCACGTCATCGGCTCGTACGCGGCCGAGGGCATCCGCAACGTGCTGGCGATCCGCGGCGACCCGCCGGGCGACCCGATGGGCGAGTGGATTCCGCACCCGGAGGGCATCACCTACGCCGAGGAGTTGGTGCGGCTGGTGCGCGAGTGCGGTGACTTCAGCGTGGGCGTCGCGGCGTTCCCACACCTGCACCCGCGTTCCCCGGACCTGGAGTCCGACACCCGGCACATGGTCGACAAGTTGCGGGCGGGGGCGGAGTTCTCGGTGGCGCAGATGTTCCTGGAGCCGGAGTACTTCCTGCGGCTGCGGGACCGGTTGGCGAGCCGGGGCTGCCACCAGCCGCTGCTGCCGGGCGTCATGCCCATCACCACGCCGCGCGTGCTGGGCATGACCACGCAGTTGAGCAACATGACCATCCCGGACGAGGTGTCGGCGGTGCTGGATCCGTTGCGCGAGGACGCGGCCGGGTTCCGGGCGGCCGGGCTGGAGATCACCACCCGGCTGTGCGAGAAGCTGATCGCCGAAGGCGTACCGGCGCTGCACTTCTACAGCCTCAACCGGGCCAAGGCCACCCGCGAGGTGGTGGCCAACCTCGGGCTGACCGATGGTGTCCTGAAGGCCGCCTGACCGAGGCAACCGAAACCCCGCCGCTCCCGGATCGATCACCGGGCGCGGCGGGGTTTTCGCGTGTCCGCAGGGAAATTTCGCCCGGTTCACCGGACTCGGCGTTCCGGGTGAGGTTGGTCACGCGCGGCGGCCGCCGGTGCCGACCCGGCTTGTGGCGCGGTGTTATTGAATCCGCTCGCGCCGCCCGTGCCGTGCCGCCGGAGTGCATTCTTGTGGGTGACCGGCAGCGGCGAATTGGCACCCACCGGAGCGATCAGCGGGCGAGTCGGTCCGGGCTGGCTTGCGGGCACCCGTTTCCAATGTTCCACTTTTTCGCTAGGGTCGACGCACTCGAAGTGTTCCCCGAAGTGCATTTCGAACTATTGTTGCGTAGCCACGTGCAACGTTGCACTGGATCAAAACCGGCCCGGCAAAAAGCGCCGTCGAGTGCTGCCCGCGCGACCGGAAGGACCACGTCAGTGCCGTTGCCACCAGTGTTGCCCAGTCCGGTGTTGCCCAGGCCAGGTTTGCGCGGTCCGGTGTTGTCCAGCCCCGAGCACCCTGTTGAAAATGAATTCTTTTCCGCGTCCGCCGAACGATCATTCGAGCCGCTCGGTGCTCAGCTCACCGCCTGGATCTGCCGGTCGCTGGGGGTTTCGGAGTCGGAAACAGTTTCGTAACCCGGCTGACCAAATTTGCGAATTCCCTATTTGTTCGATTCCGGCAACATTTTCGAGTTTCTTCTGCGGTGAGGTGCGGCGATGACGACCACGTGCGAGGTCAGTGCACTGGACTGGGCGTTCCTGTGCCTGGAGCAGGACACCGCGCCGATGCACGTCGGTGCGGTCGCGGTGTTCCACCCGGCGAGGCCGGTTGATCGGGTCGAGCTGGCGGCGTTGCTGGCCGAGCGGGCCCAGCGCATCGTCCGGCTGCGGCTGCGGCTGGGCCGGTCGTGGCTGCCGGGTCAGGCCCACTGGGCCGAACAGCCGGACTTCGACGCCGCCGAGCACGTGCACAGCCACCAGGTGCCGTCGCCGGGTGGTCGCGAGGAGCTGGCCGCACTGGTCGCCGAGCTGATCGCGGACCCGCTGGACCGGCGGCGTCCGCTGTGGGAGCTGCACCTGATCACCGGGCTGGACGGCGACCGGTTCGCGGTGCTGGTGAAGTTCCACCACGCGCTGGCCGACGGCCGGGACGCCGTCGAGGTCGGGCTCGGGCTGCTCGACGGTTTCGCGCCGGGCTCGGCCGCCCAGGCGCGCCCGGCGCCGCCGCGCAACCCGATCGGCGACGCGCTGGAGATGTTCCGCCGACCGCAGCAGCTGATCGACACGGTGCGCGGCACCCTGTCGAGATCCGGTGAGTCGCTGGGCATCGCCTCGTCCGTGGTGCGCAACATGCGGGTGCCGATCCCGGATTCCCCGCTGCGCGCCGCCTCGTCGGCCGCACGCCGGGTGGCGTTGATCCCGATCGACCTCGCCGACCTGCGCCGGATCCGCGCCCGGTACGGCGGCACCACCAACGACGTGATGCTCGCGGTGCTCGCCGGGGCGCTGCGCAGGTGGCTGGCCGCCCGCGGCCAGCCCGTCGAGGACCTTCCGGTGCGGGCGCTGATCCCGGTGTGCCGCCGCCGCAGCGGCAGCGGCGCGCGGGGGAACAACCAGCTTTCGGGTTACCTGTGCGACCTGCCGGTGGGCGAACCGGATCCGGTCGCGCGGCTGCGCACGATCCGGGCATCGATGGGCCGCAACAAGAGAGCGGGTCCGCTGCGCGGGCCCGGCGCGTTCCCGGTGCTGGCCGGTCGGGTGCCGCAGATCGTGCACCAGGTGGCCACCCCGCTGGCCGGTCAGGGCGCGGCGCTGCTGTTCGACACGGTGATCACCAACGTGCCGCTGCCGGACTTCCCGGCGGAGCTGGGCGGGGCGGAGCTGGCCGAGGTCTACCCGGTGGCGCCGCTGGCGGTCGGACACGCGTTGGCCATCGCCGTGTCGCAGTTCCGCGGCACCGTGCACGTCGGGGTGCAGGCCAACCGCGCCGCCCTGCCGGACCTGGAAAAGCTCAGCGAGGCGCTGCCGCTGGCGGTCGCCGAACTCGACGACCGGTCGTGAACCATGCACGACATCGACCGATTACGCCCGACACGGCCTCGTTTTTGGTGGTTGTATGGCGGCATGGATCTTGTTGTGCGGACCGAGTACGGCGCGGTGCGGGGTAGCGCCGACGGTGAAGTGAGCGTGTTCAAGGGGATTCCGTACGCGGCGCCGCTGGACGGGCCGCGTCGGTTTCAGACGCCGGTGGTTCCGGATTCTTGGGACGGGGTGCGGGACGCGTCGGCGTTCAGCGCGTCGGTGCCGCAGCCCCCGATGGGGCTCGATCTGCCGTCGCCGTGGCAGCCCGGCGACAGCACCGACTGCCTCAGCGTGAACGTGTGGACCCCGGATCGGGGCGGCGGGCTGCCGGTGATGGTCTGGATCCACGGCGGGGCGTTCCTGGCTGGCAGCAGCGGCGCCACGTCCTACGACGGGTCGCGGCTGGCGAGTTCCGGCGTGGTCGTGGTGACGGTGAACTACCGGGTCGGCTACGAGGGTTTCGGCTGGGTCTCCGACGCACCGGCCAACCGCGGCATCCTGGACCAGCTCGCCGCGCTGCGCTGGGTGCGCGAGAACATCACCGCCTTCGGTGGCGACCCGGGCAACGTGACGATCTTCGGCGAGTCGGCCGGTGGTACCTCGGTGGCGGCGCTGATCGCCGGTTCGGCCGGGCGCGGCCTGTTCCGGCGGGCCATCTCGCAGAGCCACGGCTCGCTGTACTGCGGAGTGGACGAGGCCCGCAAGATCGGCGAACTGATCACCGGCCAACTGGAGGTGCCCGCCACCGCCGAGGCCCTCGGCGAGCTGCCGTCGGAGGTGATCCACCAGGCGCAGCTGCCCGCGATGGCGGAGCTGAACCAGAACCGGTCGGCCTGGACGAACTCCACCCCGTACTCGGTGGTCTTCGACGGCGAGGTTCTCGACGACCTGCCGTGGGTCGCGCTGCGCGGTGGCGCCGGTCGGGGCGTCGACCTGATCAGCGGCTTCAACACCGACGAGGCTCGATTGTTCACAGTGGACCTGCCTGCGGAGGCCAGCGATCCGGCCGCGATGGCGCAGGGCCTGCGGCTGGCGGCATCGGTGGTGGACGAGTACCGGGCTGGCTATCCGGGAATCTCGGATGCGGACCTGTATTCGTTGCTGCTCAGCGATCAGCTGTTCCGGATGCCGTCGCTGTGGTGCGCCGAAGGGCACGCCAGCGCCGGTGGCCGCAGCTACCTGTACGAGTTCGCGTGGCCGACCCCGGCGCGCGACGGGGCGCTGGGCGCCTGCCACGGGTTGGACGTGCCGTTCACCTTCGGCATCGCCGGAGGCGAACTCGCCCAACCGATGTTCGGCGGCGAGGCCCCACCGGAGTTCGAGGAGCTGTCCGGGGAGATCCGCAAGGCGTGGACCTCCTTCGCCGCCACCGGCGACCCGGGATGGCCCGCCTACACCGCGACCGATCGCCTGACCCGGATCTGGAACGTCCCGTCCGCGGTGGCCGCCGACTCGATCAAGACGTCCCGGGAGATCTGGCAGCACCACTTCCCGGCGTGACGGCCCGGGACCTCGGGAAAGCGGCGATCCGCATCTTCCTGACATAGGGCAAGAATCGGATGAACCGCCCGTGATTGTGGTTGTATGGCGGCATGGATCTTGTTGTGCGGACCGAGTACGGCGCGGTGCGGGGTAGCGCCACCGGAGATGTTTGCGTGTTCAAGGGGATTCCGTACGCGGCACCGCTGGACGGGCCGCGTCGGTTCCAGGCGCCGGTGGTTCTGGATTCTTGGGACGGGGTGCGGGACGCGTCGGCGTTCAGCGCCTCGGTGCCGCAACCCTCGATGGTGCCGGGCATCCCGTCGCCGTGGCAGCCCGGCGACAGCACCGACAGCCTCAGCGTCAACGTGTCGACGCCGGATCTCGGCGGCGGACTGCCGGTGATGGTCTGGATCCACGGTGGCACGTACCTGGGTGGGACCAGTGACAGCCCGACCTTCGACGGGTCGCTGCTGGCGAGTTCCGGCGTGGTGCTCGTGACGGTGAACTACCGGGTCGGCTACGAGGGTTTCGGCTGGGTTTCGGACGCTCCGGCGAATCGTGGCATCCTGGACCAGCTCGCGGCGTTGCGCTGGGTGCGTGACAACATCGCCGCCTTCGGCGGTGATCCGGGCAACGTGACGATCTTCGGCGAGTCATCCGGGGCGACCTCAGTGGTGACGCTGGTCGGCGGATCCGCCCGGCAGGGCCTGTTTCGGCGCGGCATCGCGCAGAGCACCGGTTCGCTGTTCTGCGACGAGGACGAAGCTCGCAAGCTCGGTGAGCTGATCACCGGCCAACTGGCCGTTGCCGCGACTGCCGAGGCGCTCGGGACGCTGCCGTCCGAAGCGATACACGCGGCGCAACTGGGTGTGATGGCGGAGATGAGCCAGAACCGCTCGGCGTGGACGAATCCCACGCCGTACGCGGTGGTCCTCGACGGAGAGGTGCTCGACGACCTGCCGTGGGCCGCGCTGCGCAGCGGCATGGGTCGAGGGGTGGATCTCATCAGCGGGTTCAACGCCGACGAGTGTCGACTGTGGACAGTGGACCTGCCCGTGGAGGTCCTTGATCCGGCCGCGCTCGCGCGGGACCTGCGACTGGCGGCGTCGGTGGTGGACGACTACCGGGCCGGGTACCCGGGATTCGCAGATGCGGACCTGTACTCGCTGCTGCTCAGCGATCAGCTTTTCCGGATGCCGTCGCTGTTGTGCGCCGAAGGGCATGCCGTCGGGGGCGGTCGCAGCTATGCCTACGAGTTCACCTGGCCGAGCCCGGTGCGCGACGGCGCTTTCGGGGCCTGCCACGGGTTGGACGTGCCGTTCACCTTCGGCGTCGCCGAAAGCGGGGTCGGCCAACCGATGTTCGGCGACGAGGTTCCGCCCGACTTCGAGCGTCTGTCGAGCGAGCTGCGCGAGGCGTGGGTGGCTTTCGCCGCAACCGGTAATCCGGGTTGGCCCGCCTATTCGGTGGCCGACCGCCAAACCCGGATCTGGAACGTCCCGTCCGCGGTGGCGGCTGACCCGATCAAGGCATCCCGGGAGATCTGGGAACACCGCTTCCCGGCGTAGCGCCTGGCGACTTCCCGTCATCCGGGCCGCTGCCGCGGCGGTCCCGGGATTCTGGGCGCATGCCTGGAAGAACGATTCGTGCGGTAGCGGTCTTGGCGCTGGCGGCGGGTGTCGCGGTCCTGCCGGGGACGGCTGCTGCGGCGCCCTACTGCCAGAGCATCACCGAGACCTCCAATCCGGACTGGATGGCGGGCCTGCCCGACGGAGCCAGCCTCGCCGAGCTGTCGATCCCCGGCACCCACCAAACCCTGTCGTTGCACGGCGGCGGACTGACCCAGACGCAGGAGAACCACGGCGACAGCGCCGAAACCCTGGCCGTCCAGCTGCGGGCGGGCATCCGCGCCGTCGACATCCGGGTGCGGCGCTACGACGACATGTTCACCCTGCACCACGGGCCGTTCTACCAGAACGCCAACTTCGCGGACGTGCTGCGCGAAGCCGGTGCGTTCCTCGACGCGCATCCCGGCGAGACGGTGCTCATGCGGTTGAAGGCCGAATGCACCGGCGAAGTCGGCTCGTGCACCGACGAGAACAGCCAGCTCGACACCGCGCAGATCCTCGACTGGTACCGGGACAACGACGCAGGTGGCAAGTACCTGCACGACCCGGCTGGCGGCGCGGTGCCGACGCTCGGCGAGGTGCGCGGCAAGATCGTGCTGGCCACCCTGCAGAACGCGCACGGCGGGCTGTACCAGGGACGCGGGTTCGGTCAGTTCACCGGCGAGAACTGGGGCGAGTACGTCCAGGACGCCTACGAGGTGCCGACGCTGTTCGACATCGACGACAAGTGGTTCAAGGTCCGCGACCACCTCGACAAGACCGCCCAGGCCGACCCGGGCCAGCTGTTCCTGAACTTCGCCAGCGGCTCCAGCCCCGGCGCCTTCCCGAACGCGGTCGCCTGCGGCACCACCGGCTTCCGAGGCGTCAACGACTACGCCCTGGAGCACCTCGCCAACAACGAACTGCCGCGCACCGGCATCGTGCTGATGGACTTCCCCGGCGCGGAACTGGTGAACACCATCATCGCGACCAACCACACCTGAAACCGTTCGGGTGAGGGGTGAGGGGCACCTGTGACCAAGTAACTGGGTCACGGGTGCCCCTCACCCCGAAAAGTTCGTTCGGTGCTGCGGTGGGTGGTGTCTGGTTGATCACTGTGCGTGACTTGCTTGCTGTCGCGCTGGGGGCTTTTCGGGATTGGTTAGCGTGTGGGGAGGTTGCGGTGGACGGAGGGCGATATGTCGGGTGCGGCGGGGCGAGCGCTTGCGGCGCTGCGGGGGCGGCTGCCGGAGCCGGTGTTGATCACCGATCCCGACTCCGTGGCCCGGTTCGCTCATGACGAGGCTGAGTGGGCGCCGCACGGTAAACCGCTGGCGGTGGTGCGGGCTAGGGGTACCGATGATGTGGTTGCCGTGGTGCGGATCTGCGCCGAGCTCGGGGTGCCCGTCGTGCCGCGCGGCGCGGGGACCGGGCTGTCGGGCGGGGCCAACGCGATCGACGGCTGCGTGCTGATCTCCTTCGAAGCGATGAACGAGATCCTGGAGATCAACCCGCGCGAGCAGTTGGCGGTGGTGCAGCCGGGCGTGGTCAACGACGATCTGCGCGCTGCCTGCCGCGAGCAGGGTGCCTGGTATCCACCGGACCCGGCCAGCTCGCCGTGGTCGACCATCGGCGGCAACGTGGCCACCAACGCCGGTGGGGTGTGCTGCGTGAAGTACGGCGTGACCCGCGACTACGTGCTCGGCCTGCAGGCCGTCGTCGGCGACGGCGAAGTCGTGCGGCTGGGGCGGCGCACCGCGAAGGGCGTCGCCGGTTACGACCTGTGCGGGCTGTTCGTCGGCTCCGAGGGCACGCTCGGGGTGATCACCGAGATCACCGTCAAGCTGCTGCCCGGCCTGCGCGCACCGGAACGCACGGTGGTCGGCTACTTCGACTCGCTGGTGGCCGCCGGAGAGGCGGTGGCCGCGGTCGCCGCGGCCGGGGTCGTGCCCTCGGCCCTGGAACTGCTCGACCAGCACTGCCTGCGGGCGGTCGACGAGTGGAAGAACATGGGGCTCAGCGCCGAGGCGAACGTGCTGCTGCTGGGCCGTTCGGACACGCCGGGCGCGGCGGGGGAGCAGGAGGTCGACACCCTGCTGCGCTGCTTCGACGAAGCGGGTGCGACCTGGAGCGCTCGCTCCACCGACGAACACGAGGCCGACGCGCTGTTCGCCGCACGTCGGCTGGCGTATCCCGCGCTGGAGCGGCTAGGCCCGGTGCTCACCGAAGACGTCTGCGTGCCCCGCGCCGAGGTGCCCGAGATGCTCGGCCGCATCGAGGCCGCGGCGCGGCGCCACGACACCCAGATCGCCAACATCGCGCACGCCGGAGACGGCAACCTGCACCCGCTGATCATCACGCCGCCCGGCGACGAAGACGCCCGACTGCGCGCGCAGCGGGCCTTCGACGACATCGTCGGCGACGCCATCGCCTTGGGCGGCACGGTGACCGGCGAGCACGGCGTGGGCCTGCTCAAGCGCAAGGGCCTGCACGCCGAGCTGGGCCCGGCCGTGATCGGCATGCACCACGCGGTCAAGAACGCCCTCGACCCGGCGGGAATCTTCAACCCCGGCAAGGTCTTCGGCGACCCGGACAGCTGACAAGAGTCCGCGCGGGTTGGTTTGCGTGGCGGTGCGGGTAGCGGAACCTCAGAGGCCTTCTCGTCTCCGGGATCCCCGACTCGTGTATGTCCGATACACCACGTCGGGGCTGTCCTCGCGAGAAGACCTCTGAGAACCCGCGGCGGTGCGAGTCGCGAGGGTGGCGGGAAGCGGCTCACGCCGCTTGCCTGACGACCACCCCGGTTACACCAAATCCGCTGAGCCACGTCACCGCTTCGCCAGGTCCAGGGCCGCGGTTTCGATGGTGTCCTCGTCGAGCAGCACGCGGTAGGCAGCCGCGCCGAGCGGGATGAAGCTGTCCTCGCTGGTGACCCGGGCGATCGCACCGTCGAAACCGCTGTCGATCAACGCGGTCACCACCGGCTCGGAAACGCCGCCGCTGCGCCGGGTTTCGTCCACCACCAGCACTCGGCCGGTCGCCTTGGCCGCGGCGAGCAGGTCCTCCACCGGCAGCGGCGCCAGCCACCGCAGGTCCAGCACTCGCGCCGCCACGCCGCGCTCGCGCAGTCGCCGGGCGACGCGCAGGCTCATCGGCACACCGTTGCCGAAGCTGACCAGCGTCAGGTCGGTGCCGTCGCCGTACTCGCGGGCTCGACCGACCGGCACGTGGTGCTCGCCCGGTGCCGGATACCGCGCCAGCCACCCGTCGTCCCCGGACTCGTGCAGGTCGCGCGTGTGGTAGAGGGCGATCGGCTCCAGGAACACGCACAGCCGACCGTCTTCGTACGCGGCGGCCACGCAAGTTCGCAACATCGCGGCGGCATCGTCGGGCCGGGACGGCGAAGCGAGCACGACACCCGGCAGGTCGCGCAGCGCGGCGACGCTGTTGTCGTTGTGGAAGTGCCCGCCGAAACCCTTCTGGTAGCCGTAACCGGCGATCCGCACCACCATCGGATTGCGGTACTGGCCGTTGGAGAAGAAGCTCAGCGTGCTGCCCTCACCGCGCAGCTGGTCGGCGGCGTTGTGCACGTAGGCGAGGTACTGGATCTCGGGAATCGGCAGCAGCCCGGCCAGCCCGGCGCCCAGCGCGGTGCCCAGGATGCTCTGCTCGTCCAGCAGCGTGTCGAAGACCTTCGAGCCGCCGAAGGACTTGCGCAGTCCGCGCGTCACCCCGTACACCCCGCCCTTGCGGGCGACGTCCTCACCGAAGACCACCACGCGGGTGTCGCGGGCGAGTTCCTCGGCCAGCGACCGGTTGATCGCCTGCGCCAAGGTCAGCGGTCCCTCGGATTCCGGGAGCTGACCGCCGAAGAACTCCTCGCGGTGCGGCGGAATTTCGCGTGCTCGGCGGGCCACCGCATCCGGCCGGTCCCGGCAGATGGCGGCCATCACCTCGGCGGCACTGCCCAGCTTGCGCCGCCGCAGCGCCTCGTCGGCGATGCGCGAGACCTCGGCGCGCTTGTCCTCATAGCGCGCGAGCACCTCGGCTGGCCGCAGAATCCCGTTGTCCACCAATGCTTTCGCCGTCGCCAGCAGTGGATCCCGCGAGTAGTCGGTGGTGATCTCGGTGCGGGAGCGGTATCCGGACTCCACGTCGGATCCGGCGTGCCCCATCAGTCGAACCGTCCGCAGGTGCAGGAACGCCGGGGTGCGGTGCTGGCGAACCCAGTCGGCCGCTTCTCGGGCGACCGCCAGGCAGCGCAGCGGATCGGCACCGTCGGCGGCGAAGTAACGCAGGCCGTTGCGGTCGCCGTAGTTCGACTCGATCCAGCCCTGCGGCGTGCGCACGCTGATCCCGATGCCGTTGTCCTCGCACACCAGCAGCAACGGCATCGGCAGGCCCTGGAAAGCGCAGTGCAGCGCCGAGTTGATGGCGCCCGTCGCGGTCGAGTGGTTCGCCGAAGCGTCGCCGAAGCTGCACACCACGACCGAATCCGCTGGCCACCGGGTCGACACCCCGAGCTTGGCGGCCCGTCCCAACGAGAACGCCAAGCCGACCGCGCGGGGCAGGTGCGAGGCGATGGTCGAGGTCTGCGGGATGACGGCCAGTTCGGCGTTGCCGAAGACCTTGTGCCGTCCGGCGGAGATCGGTTCGTCGGCGGAGGCCACGACACCCAGCAGCACGTCGCGAAGCGGATGCTGGTCGGGCACCTGCCGGGCGCGGTGGAGGTAGAAGCCGCCCGACCGGTAGTGCAGCAGCGCCGGATCCGTCGGCCGCAGCGCGGCGGCGACCGCGGCGTTGGACTCGTGCCCGGACGAACCGATGCTGTAGAAGCCGCGGCCTCCCGAACCGAGCTGCCGGGCCTGGAGGTCCAGGTGCCTGCTACCGGCCTGCGAGTCGAACAGCGCCAGCAATTCGTCGGCGAATTCGGGCCGAGCGGGTGCTACCGCTGCCCATGCGGCGACCGCGTTCCGGAAGTACTCGTCGACCGGCTCGATCTTGTCGGTCATGACGCCTCCGGTTGTGCGTGCCAGTCGTTGGCCACCGAAGCGCACGACTTGGCCAGGCATTCCAGCGCGATCGGCAACAGCGGATTGGTGTTCTGCTTGCGGTACAACGCCTTCACCCGGCGGTGCGGTTGCCAACCGGCGATCCGGGAGATGCGCACGTGCTCGTCCGGGATCGCCAGGCCGGGCAGCACCGCCACCCCGAGATCGCGGGCCACCAGATCGCGGATCACCGAATAATCGTTGCTGCGGAAGGTGATTCGCGGCACGAAACCCGCCGCGGCGGCCAGTCGGACCAACGACCGGGCGCCCGCGGTGTCCTGCCGGGTGCAGATCCAGGCGTCGTCCGCGAGTTCCCGTAACGCCACCTCCGGCGCACCCGCCAACCGGTGCGTCTCGGGCAGTGCCAACCGCAGCGGTTCGGCCATCAGCTCTTCCACGCACAGCTCGATCGGCCACTGCCGGGGATCCAGGTCGTACTCGAAGACCACCGCCGCATCCAGCACCCCGTCCAGCACACCGCCGAGCACCTCGTCCGGCTCGCCCTCGTCGAGCTGCACCTCGGCGCTCGGCCGCTGGGCGACCACGGCGGCCAGCACGTCCGGCAGCACCCGGGCGTTGGCGGTGGCGAAACTGGCCAGCCGGAGGCTGCCCTCGTCCCCGGCGACCATCGCCCGCACCTCGCGTTCCAAGGCGTCCAACGCACCGAGCGCATCGCGGCTGCGGTCGGCGAGCCGCAGCGCCAGGGCAGTGCTGCGGGCGCTGCGCGCGGAGCGTTCGAACAGCGTCGCGCCGATGGCCCGCTCCAGCAGCACCATCTGCTGCGACACGGCCGAGGCGGTGTAGCCCAGCGCCCGCCCGGCCTCGGCGAACGAGCCGGTGCGGACGCATTCCTGCAGGGTTCTCAAGTGGATCGGGTTGAGCACGCCTGACCCCCTATGCGGTTGTGGGTTGGGGCAGTCTGCCGCGCAGCCGCATCGCGGTGCGCACCCGCGCTTTGGCGAGATCCAGCGCCGCCTCGTGCGGCAGCACTGCGCTGGCCCGCGCGGTGTCCAGGACCAGCACGGTGTTGTCGCGGGTCCGCTGCGCCACCGCTGCCAGGATCGCCGTCGGTTCCGGGCGGAACGCGGAATGCCGCGCGTCCATCGCGAAACCGGCCGCGATGGCGCCACCGGCGTTGGCGATGAAGTCCGGCACCACGGTGATCTCGCGCGTCGCCAGCAGTTGGCGGGCCTTGGGCGTGGTGGGCAGGTTCGCGCCCTCCACGACCAGCCCGGCCCGGATCCGGGCGGCGACGTCTTCGTCGATGACGTCCTGCCCGGCCGCCGGGATCAGCACATCGCAGTCCACCAAGAGTTCGTCGCCGCGCGGAATCCGCTGCGCCGCCGACGCCTTGGCCACGCACGCGTCACCGAACTCGGCGCGCGCGTCCAACCACCGCGGCACGTCCAGCCCAGCCGGGTCGTGCACCGAACCGTCGATCGTGGACAGCGCGACGAGCTGGGCGCCGAGTTCGTGCAGCCGCTTCGCCGCGGCCGCCCCGACGGCACCGAAGCCCTGCACCGCGACCCGAACACCGGCGACCCCGCGCCCCAGGTGCGCGAGTGCCGCGTCCACGGCCTCGGCGACGCCGTGCCCGGTGACGCCGAGCTGGTCGTAGGGCACGCCGCCCAGCGACTCGGGCACCCCGACCGCCGCGCCGCGATCGCCGAGCTCGTCCTGGATGATCGCCGCGTCGTTCTCGGTCATCCCCATGTCCAACCCGGCGACGTAGCTGGCCGGGATCTGGTCCGCCAGCCGCCGCGCGAAGGCCCGCACGATCCGCTCCTTGTCGGGCGCGTTCGGGTCGGCGAAGATGCCCGCCTTCGCGCCGCCGTGGAACAGGTCGACCGCGGCCCACTTCCAGGTCATCACCCGGGCCAGCCGGGCGATCTCGGCGACCGTGACGGTCGGGCTCATCCGGGTGCCGCCCTTGCCGGTGCCGCGGGCGGTGTTGTCGATCACCAGCACGCCCCGCATGCCGGTGCGCGCGTCCGAGACGCACACGACCTTCTCCGGACCCCACTCGTCGATCTCCTGCAACAGATCACGCACGGTTCGCGCTCCTTCGTCGGCTGCACCACACGCAGCCCGGTCGGGGGATTCCGCTGTTGTCTTTGAAGCGGCGCAGCCGCTTAGCCCGCCCTCGCAACTTGCACCGCCGCGGGTTCTCAGGCTCTGCCCACTGGCGTTCTCTGGGAGGCCTGCCTCGACGTGGTGTATCGGACATACATGAGTCGGGGATCCCGGAGCGAGATCGCCCGGGGTGCGGGGTGTCCCCGCACAGGCACTGTTGAGGTTCCGCTACTGGCCCCACTACGCAAAACGAGTCCAAGGTCAGCCCTTCAGACGCAGTTGTGCTCGGGGCGGGTTTCTGCTCCGGCGAAGCGGCGGGCATCGAGGCCGGAGACGTCCACGACCGGCGGGCGGCCGAGCACGAGGTCGCGCAGCACCTCGCCGATCGCCGGGCCCTGCAGGAAGCCGTGACCGGAGAACCCGGTGGCATAGAGGAACCGGCTGGGCCCCTGCGCCTCGCCGACCAGAGCGTTGTGGTCGGGGGTCACCTCGTAGAGCCCGGCCCAGCCGTGCGCCACGCCGATGTCCGCCAGCTGCGGCGCGCGCCGCGCCACGGCATCGGTGAGCCGCCCCAGCCAGCGGTCGTCGGTGCCCATCCGGAAGCCGTACTCCTCGTCGGGGTCGGACATGCCGATGAGCAGACCGGGGCCTTCGTCGTGGAAGTAGAAGGTGGTGGCGAAGTCGATGGTGAACGGCATTCGGGGCGGCAGGTCCGGCACCGGTTCGGTGACCAGGATCTGCCGTCGTAATGGGCGAACTGGCAGCTCCACCCCGGCGAACTGGCCGACCTCCGCCGACCAGGCGCCCGCCGCGCAGACCACAGTGGACGTTTCGACGCTGCCGAAGTCGGTGTGCACCGCGGTGATCTGGCCATCGGAGACCCCGATCCCGGTGACCGGGCAGTGCCGCCGCAGCAGCGTGCCGTAGCGCCGGGCGGCCTGCGCGTAGCCCTGCACGACGGCTTCCGGCGTGCAGTGGCCGTCGGAGGGGGAGAAGGCGGCGGCCAGCAGCCCGTCGGGCACGATGTACGGCGAGAGCTCGCAGGCCTGCGCGACGGTCAACATCCGGCTCGGCACGCCGAGCTCGTTCTGCAGCCGCACGCTGTTCTCGAACGCCGCCACGTCCTCGGGATCGGACAGCAGGAACAGGTAGCCGAACTGCTTGAGGTCGATCTCCCCGCCGGGCCGCTGCGCGAAGTTCTCGAACGCCCGCAGGCTGCGCTGCCCGAGCTCGATGTTGACCGGGTCGGAGAACTGCGCCCGCACCCCGCCAGCGGCCTTGCTGGTGCTGCCCGAGCCGAGCTCGTCGCGTTCCAGCAGCAGCACGTCCACCCCGGCCTCGGCGAGGTGGAAGGCGGTGCTGACGCCAATCACCCCGCCGCCGATCACCACGACCTCGGCGCGGCTGGGCAGCATCACCTGGCACCGCCGAGCTCGGGCGGCAGGCGGAAGTCCAGTTCCGGCTCGACGGTGTCGACGTCCATCTGGGCCTTCTGCAGCTTGCCGGAGAAGTCCCAGTTCAACGACTGCCAGCGGGTGAACTGGTCGAGCACCCAGACACCGGACTGGCGGCTGCCGTTGCCGGACTTGCCGTTGCCGCCGAAGGGCAGGTGCGCCTCCGCGCCCGAGGTGGAGTTGTTCACGCTGACCATGCCCGCGCCGATGCCCTGCCGGAACCGGAAGGCGGTGGCCGGGTCGGTCGTGTAGATCGCCGCGGACAACCCGTAGCCGGGCGCGTTGGCCAGCTCGATGGCCTCGCCCAGGGTTTCGTAGGTGGTGACCCCGACGATCGGGCCGAAGGTCTCGTTGCGGAACACGTGGTCGTCCGGGCGCAGCCCGTCCAGCAGCACCGGGTGGTAGTACAGCCCGGTCGACGGATCGCCGTGGAAACCCTTGCGCGGCGCGGACTCGCTGATCCGCCCGACCGATTCGGAACCCAACACCACGTGGTGCGCACCGATGGTGTCCAGGATGGATTCGAAGTTGTCGGCGAACTTCTGGTCCAGCATCGGGCCGTAGAGCACATCACCGGTCGGGTCGCCGACGGCGGCCTCGCGCAGCGCGGTGTCCAGGCGTCGCACGAACTCGTCGTGCACGTCGCGGTGCACGATCAGGTTGCCCAGCGAGGTGCAGCGCTGCCCGGCCGTGCCCCACCCGGAGAACAGCGCGCCCTCCACCGCTAGATCCAGCTCCGCGTCCGGCGCGACGATCATCGGGTTCTTGCCGCCCAGCTCCAGGCACGGGCTCTGCAGGTGCCGGCCGCACAGCTCGCCGACCCGCGCGCCGACCGCGCTGGAACCGGTGAAGCCGACCTTGTGCACGGTGCCCGCCGCGAGCGCCGACTCCAGGCCCTTGAAGGTGGCCTCGCCGTCGGCGTAGACGAGGTTGAGCACCCCCTTGGGCACTCCGGCGCGCCAGGCCAGCTCGGCCAACGCCCGCGCCGCGCCCGCGGCGTACTCGGCGGGCTTCCACACCACGGCGTTGCCGCACAGCAGCGCGGGCACCAGGTACCAGGAGGGCACCGCGACCGGGAAGTTGCCCGCGGTGATCACCACCGCGACGCCCACCGGCACGCGGAAGGTGAACAGCTGCTTGTCCGGCATCTCCGAAGGCACCGTCTGCCCGTAGAGCCGACGGCCTTCGCCGAGGAAGTAGTCGCAGGTGTCGATGATCTCCTGCACCTCGCCGAGCGCCTCGGCGTAGGGCTTGCCGATCTCCCGGGTCACCAGCCTGGCCAGCGACTGCTTGTTGGCCTCGACCAACCGGCCCAACCCGGCCACCACCCGCCCGCGCACCGGCGCGGGCACCTGCGCCCACTCGCGCTGCGCCCGCTGCGCCTGCTCGGTCGCGGCCAGCAGGGTCTCCGGGCCGCCGAGGGCGACCTCGGCGACCACGTCCTCCAGGTTCGCCGGGTTGCGCGAGAGGTACTCGCCTCCGCCGTCGACCCGGGCCGGGGCCTCCGGACCGATCACGGAGCTCAACGTCGACTGCACCGAGATGCACCTCTTCCCGCTCGTTGGAGTACTCGTGCGCAGATGTGCCACGGGTCACCTCGCCCGCGGGATCACCGTAAATCGTCGAAGGCGCGTTCGCGGAGAATCAGAAGAGTGATTTCTGTTCGGCCTGAGCGACAGCGCCCCTGGTGCTCAAGATCGATGTCTACCCGTGCGTGCGGTGGTATGACACCGTGCAGCGCATGAACGTGTGGAGCGATGCCGACGTGGCCGCAGCACTGGACCTGGACATCGCGATCGCCTCGCAGCGGCTGGCGTTCGAGTCGCTGGGCCGAGGCGAAGCGCAGCTCGCCGACAAGGTGTCGATCCGCACCGCCGCGGACACCACGCTGTGCTACCTGAGCCGCCTGTCGCCGCGCCACGGCGCGGTCAGCAAACTCGTCGCGGTCCACCCCGGCAACATCGACCGGGGCCAACCGGCGGTCTCGGCGACCGTGCTGGTGCTCGACGCGGTCACCGGGCAGCCCACCGCAGTCCTGGCGGCCACCGCGCTCACCGAGATCCGCACCGCCGCAGGCAGCGCGGTCGCCGCCGACGCGCTCGCGGTGCCAGCCGCCGACGAGCTCGCGGTGCTGGGATCCGGGGTGCAGGCGCGTGCGCACGTGCGCGCGATCGCGCGCGTGCGGCAGCTGCGCGAGGTGCGGATCTACAGCCCCGACGCGGCGCGCCGGGAGGCCGCGGCAGCGGAGCTGGCGGCCGAACTGGACCTGTCGGTGCGGGCCGTGGCGAGCCCGGAGGAAGCGGTGCGCGAGGCGCCGCTGATCGCGGCGTGCACGCTCAGCGCGCAGCCGGTGGTGCCGACCGCCGCGGTGGCGGCGGGGGCGACGGTGATCAGCGTGGGGAGCTTCGAGCACCACCGGTGCGAGGTGGACGCGGAGCTGATCCGGCGCGCCGCGGCCGTCGTGGTCGACGACCTCGACACGGCCACGGCGCATGCCGGGCCGATCGTGCAGGCGTTGCGGCGCGGCGATATCGCGCGCGAGCGGCTGCGAACGCTGGGCGCGGTCCTGATCGGCGCCGAGCCCGGCCGCACCAGCGCCGACGAGATCGTCTTCTACAACAGCGTCGGGCTCGGCGTCCAGGACGCCGCCGCCGCCCACGCCGTGCTCGGCACCCTGTGAGCGCCGCCGCGCGAACCCGAGCGGTGCCAGTGGGAATCCGCGTGGCGAGCCGAAGTTCCCCTTGCGGTCAGCGGAAGTTATCCGAGCGCTGCGCCGTCTTTCCCAGCTGACCTCGATCGACCAATATCCCCGCATCGGATGAGCGTCGACGGCGCGGCCAGCGGGGAGGTACTTGGTGCGTGACGAAACCGCCGCGACCGGTGGAGCACTGTTCGGAACCGGGCCGAACGGGATTTTCCGCCGTACCGTGCCGAAACCCGAGGAGCACACCGACCGCCGCATGCTGCGCGTGCTCGGGTTGCCGCAGCTGACCATGATCGGCGTCGGCGCCATCATCGGCGCCGGGATCTTCAGCCTGGCCGGTGCGGTCGCCCGCGACGTCGCCGGTCCGGCGGTGCTGGTGTCGTTCCTCATCGCCGGTGCCGCGTCGCTGTGCGCGGCATTCGCCTACGCCGAGTTCGCCGGGATGGTCCCGCGCGCCGGATCGTCCTACACCTACGCGGCGGCGGTGCTCGGCGAGATCGTCGGCTGGATCATCGGCTGGGACCTGCTGCTGGAGTACACCGCGATCGTCGCGACCGTCTCCATCGGCATGTCCGGGTACGCGGGTTTCCTGCTCGACTCCATCGGGATCGACCTGCCGACCTGGATGCTGGGCGCGCCCGGCACCGGCGAAGGGCATCGGGTGGACCTGATCGCGATGCTGATCTGCCTCGGGGTGGCCTGGCTGCTCAACCGGGGCACCCGGACTTCGGCGAAGGTGGACGTGTTGCTCACCGGGGTGAAGATCGTCGTGGTGCTGCTCGTCATCGTGGTCGGTCTGTCCCAAGTGGACTTCGGCAACCTGACGCCGTTCGCGCCCTTCGGCTTCAGCGGTGCGGCCACCGGCGCGGCGACGGTGTTCTTCGCGGTGTTCGGCTACGACGCGCTGTCCACCGCCGCCGAGGAATCCGTGGCCGCCCGCAAGCTGATGCCGAAGGCGATGGTGTGGTCGCTGGCGATTTCGATGGTGCTCTACGTCGGCGCCTGCATCGTGCTGACCGGGATGGTGCCCTACCAGCAGGTCGACCCGGACAGCGGGTTCTCCAGCGCTTTCGCCAGCGTCGGGATGCCCGGCATCGCGATGGTGATCGCGGTCGGCGCGATCCTGGGCATCGTCACGGTCAGCTTCTCGTTCCTGATGGGCGCCTCCCGGCTGTGGTACGCGCTCAGCCGCGACGGCCTGATGCCGAAGTGGTTCGGCGAACTGCACCCGGTGCGCCGGGTGCCGCACCGGGCGACCTGGATCCTCGGCGTGGTCTCGGCGGTGCTGGCCGGTCTGCTGCCGGTGCAGGAGGCCGCCGAGCTGACCAACATCGGCGTGCTGTTCGCCTTCGTCCTGGTGTGCGCCGCGGTGGTGGTGCTGCGCTACCGCAAGCCCGACCTGCCGCGCAGCTTCCGCTGCCCGGGCATGCCGGTGGTGCCGATCCTCGGGGTGCTGTTCTCGGCCTGGCTGATGACGTTCCTGGCCGCGGAGACCTGGCTGCGCTTCGCGGGCTGGCTGCTGATCGGCCTGCTGGTCTACGGCCTCTTCAGCTACCGGAGCACCCGTCGCGTGATGCCGGGTGGCTCGGTGGACCTCAGCACGCTGGACGAAAGCCGCTGATCGCGAGCGCAGCGGCGACCGACTAGGTTGGTCGCGGTGCCCTTCACCAGGCACAACTGCATGCGATGGGAGGCGGCGGTGGGGTTCGCGCAGCGGTTGCGGGCGGAGTTGGTGTGGGACGGGTTTCCCGGACACGTCGGGTTCGCGGCTTGGGATCTCGACGAGCGGGAACCCGTGCTGGTCGATGCCGAGCGGGTGGTGCACGCCGCCAGCACGATCAAGGTACTGATCATGATCACCGCGCTGCGGGCGGTGCACGCCGGTCAGGTCGGGCTGGACACCGAGGTCGAGCTCCCCGCCGAGCGGGCCGGGGGTTTCGGGGTGTTGCGGGATCTTTCCAGCATTTCCCGGATCTCGCTGCGCGATCTGATCACGCTGATGATCGTGATCAGCGACAACGCCGCCACCAACGCGGTGATCGAGGTGGTCGGCTTCGAGGCGATTCGGGACTGCGCCGCCGATCTGGGGTGCACGGCGACCCGCGTCGTGCGACGGCTGATGGACGTAGCCGCGCCCGGCCGCAACGAGACCACCGCGCTGGACCAGGCGCGGGTGCTCGACGCGTTGGCCAGAGGAGTGGCGTTGCCGCCGGACCTCACCGAGCACGCGCTTGACGTGCTGTCGCGGCAGCAGGTCCGCGACCGGTTGCCCGCGCTGCTGCCGGATGGTGTGCGGTGCTGGAACAAAACCGGCGAACTGCTCGGGTCGCGCCACGACGTGGGGCTGATCGGCACCGACCGGCCGCGGGCGGTGGTCGCGGTGCTGGTCGACGAGCTCACCGACGAACGCTCCCGCACCAACCACCGCGGTGGGCCGGCGATCGGCCGCATCGCGGAGCTGGGACTTGCCGTGCACCGGGCGCTCCGATGACCGTTCTGCTTTGAGACAACGAAATGGCTGGCCTTGATCTTGACTGCATGTTGGGCAGGACGGTGTGGCCAGTGCCTCGGCAAGCTGTGTCCTTACCGGGCGGGCGGCGTGGTCGACAGCGCGGCGGCCGTGCATCCCGGTGGAGGTTAGGTCAGCGTGGTGGTGCGAGGAATTCGTTGATGGCGCGACTTGCCGTGTCCACGGCTGTGTCGTCGCCGAGTCGCAGCGCGGTGTTCGTGGCGGTGAGGACCGCGTCGATCTGGAAGGCCACGAGGTCGACGTCGACAGCGGCGATCTCCCCCGTGTCGGCCGCGTGGTGTAGCTCGCCGGCGATCAGGCCGCGCCAGGCCCGCTGCTGGCGGGCCAGAACATCGCGCATTGGGCCTGGCTTGCTGTCGAAGACGGGCAGGTTCGCTGCCCAGAAACAGCCACCGGGGAACAGCGGTTCCTCCGCGTAGGCGATCCACCGGTCGACCAGGGCGCGCAGCCGCGCGACACCCGGCGGCCGGGTCAGCGCGGGGCGGATCACGGCCTCCTCGAACGCTTCGCGCGCGGCCTCGACCACTGCGACCTGCAGGTTGTCCTTCGTGCCGAACAGGGTCTGGATGCCACCCTTGCTGACCCCGAGGTCGGCGGCGAGCCGACCGAAGCTGAGGCCGTCGAGCCCGTCCAGCGAAGCTATATCGACGGCGTGCCGGACGACCGTCCGCCGGGACCGCGCACCGCGCAGCAGGCGTCCGTCATGCGCAACCTCGCTCATAGGCCCAATCGTGCCACAGGCTCTTGCTAAATAAATACGGTCGACCGTATTTTAATCTCATGAGCGACCGTTGGATGTTCGAGCTGGCGCAGCAGCTGGCCATCGCGAAGAGCCGCCAAGATGTGCCCGGGGCCCTGCGGCTGCTGCACCCCGAGATGCTGTTGGAGACGCCGGCCTTCGGGACGAGGGCGCGTGGCCCTGCCGAGAACGAGCGGGCGTTGGTCCGGTTCTTTGCGTCCTTCCCGGACTACGACGTCGTCCTACGCGGCCACGCCAGCAACGACGACACCCTGATCTGCTGGGGCACAGCACGGATGACGATGACCGGCAATCGATTCGGCGTACGGGCCAACGGCAAGCGTGCCGAGCTGACGGTATTCATCCAGTTCACCTTCCAGGACAAGCTGATCGCCAGCGAGCGGTTCTTCCTGGACCTGTCGGAGTTGTGCGCTCAGTCGGGCGTCTCGACGGACGAGGTTCGGCGGAACCTGTTCGGAGCCAGCGCATGACTCCCGACCCCCGCGTGCAGAACATCGGCGAGATCACCACCCGCCACTTGTTCGACATGGTTGTCGACCTGGATCCCCGATTGGAGATCGGCACCGGCCCATTCGGGCGGCGAACCCTCTTCGGCTCTGCAGGTGGGACGTTTCACGGGCCACGACTGCACGGCGAGGTGCGGCCAGGAGGCGGCGACTGGGCGCTGTTTCGCCCTGACGGGACAATGACGCTGGACGTCCGGCTCACCCTGCGCACCCACGACGACGCCCTCGTGCACATGACCTACAGCGGCCGCTGGGTGATTCCGCCTGAGCTACGAGCTGACCTGGCCGACCCAGTCCAGCGCTATCACGTCGACCCGGGCCGCTACTACTTCCGGACGAACCCGCTGTTCGAGACGGGGGCGAAACAATACGCATGGCTGAACGACATCGTCTGCGCGGGATCGGGCTACCTGGTCCACGGCGGGGTCGCCTACAGGGTCGCCCAAGTCATGTGAGACGTACTGCGGTCCAGGCCTGGAGACTTCGACTCCAGAAGTTCGCCGCAGCAGTGCCCGAATCACTCGAATGCGTGTTCTAAAATGTGCTCTGACGTGCTAAGATATTGCTGTCGGGCAGGGGGTTTGGGCGCATTCTGACCACTGTGGACTGTCGGGGGCTTTGACGGTTCGCGGTGGCGTTGAATGCTGCCCTTGACCACGGGAGGGGCACTCGTGGACGGCGTGCAGATCAGTCTCGGCTCGTTCCTGGACTACGTGCGCAGCACACCGCGCGGTTGCGCGGGCATCGTCCGGGACCAGCGGGAGATCTACCTCGATGAGAACAGCATGGCGTGGGCGTTCTACGGGCCGTTCCGGGCGGCGCTGCGGCGCGCCGTGAGCTCGTCGGACGCGGTGGAGGTCATCGCGTCGGCGGTGCGGCAGGCGCGGCCGGTCCAGCAGCCGCACTTCCGGGAACTGCACGCGGGATTCGAGCGTTGGTGGCGGCGGGTCGAGGTCACCGGGGTGCCGATGTTCTCCGGGCGCTGGAGCATCGGCGGGCTCGCGGTCACCATCTCCGAACGCAGTTCGCTGGCGGTGCGGCATCCGGACGGCCGCACCGAGGTGGTGCTGCCGTACCTGAAGGAACCGGAGCTCGGCGCGGATACCGCGAACTTGGCGCTGCGCGTCCTGGAACGCGCGATGCCCGTCCTGCGGCCCGGTGCGACACCCATGGTCCTCGACCTCCGGCGCGGCAAACCGCTGCGGCTGCGCAGGAACGCCAACCGCGCCGAGCTCGACGCCCTGCTGGCCGCCGAAGCCGCCAAGTACCTCACCCACTGGACAGCGGTGGCCTGAGCACGAGGAGAAGGACGCCTTTCACCAAGCACGTTGGTGAAAGGCGTCCCTTTTCCCAAAGGTCTGGCGCCAACCCGTCTCAGGTTGTTGATCAGGGATCGCCCATGTCGCCAGGCACGGGGGCATATCCGCGTCGACCAGCGTCGGCGCTCCGGCCGATACCCTGATCGCATGGCTGACTACGTGCAGGTCGTCACGACGACTGACTCGGAAGAGGCAGCAGCAGCGCTGGCGCGAAGCATCGTCGACTCTCGCGCCGGTGCCTGCGTGCAGGTGGTACCCATCCGCAGCTTCTACAGGTGGGAGAACGCCGTCCAAGATGACCCCGAATGGCAGCTCCAGATCAAGACCTCAGCGGCTCGGTTGGATGCCCTGATCAAGCACATCAAGGAACGGCACACCTACGACGTCCCGGAGATCATCGCGACCCCGATTACCGGCGGGAACAACGCCTACCTTTCGTGGGTCGACGAAGAAACCCAAGCCTGAGAGCAGTCCGGAGCTGAACGACAGTCCGCAGTGGACAGCGGAGGCCCGCATGCCGACGGGCACACCGTCGCCAGCGCGGCGGGATGGGTTCGAGACACACCCGCGTGGATCGGCGCATCGCCGCAGGCGATAGATGTCTTCGCGCGGGCCAGGTGGCGTCGTAGCCGGAGGGGACCTGGCCCTCCTGACGAACCGAACGAGATCCGGAGCCGTGTCAGGCCGTGGCCCGCATGTGCTCCTGCGCCCATTCCTCGAAGCTGGTGAGCGGGATGCCGAGGTCCCTCGCGAACTGCGGGCGGCCCGGCTGGCCAGCCACGTTCAGCCACTCGTGCGAGGCGCCCATCCTCGGCATGCCGGCGGCGAGGGCTTCCTCCTCGGTCATGTTCGGCGCGGACAGCCGCGTGCCCAGGGCGCGGGAGAGGGCCTCGGCGATCTCCGTCATCGACAGGTAGTCGCTCGCCAACTCCAGCTCGACCCGGTCGAATCGCTCCGGCGCGGCGATGGCCGCAGCGGCCGCCCTGCCGATGTCGTCCACCGCGACCAGGGACAGCCGGGTCTCAGGGTTCAGGACGCTCACCAGGCCGCCATCGATGCCGCGCGGGAAGAGGAACGCCATGGACGGGAGGAAGTTCTCCATGAAGAAGCCCGGCTTGAGGAGCGTCCAGTGGGAGAAGCCAGCCGCGCGGACCCGGTCTTGGATCGCGCTCTTGGCGCCCAGGGTGGGTTCCATCGAAGCCCAGCGGCCTTCCGCCCAGCCGGGAGTTTCGGTGTGCTGCCCGGCGCCGGTGACGGACGTGTGCACGAACTGCGGCACTCCGGCGGTCCTCGCCCCCTCGATGAGGTTGACGCCCTGGGCTACCTCCCCGTCGAAATCGAACCCGTCGAAATCGAAGCCTTCCGCGGTGATGCCAGGAATCTGCACGGAGAAGACGGCGCGGGCGCCCTCGGCGGCCCGGACCACGGAATCGCGGTCGTGAAGATCGCCGGTGACCAGTTCGGCGCCGAGTGCCTCGACGGCCCTGGCCCGGTCGGTGGCCGGGTCGCGCACCAAGGCGCGGACGGCAACGCCTGCCGCGAGCAGTGCGCGGGCGGTGGCACCGCCCTGCTTGCCGGTGGCGCCGGAGACCAGGACGGGCGCGGAATCTGTGGGCATGGTGCTCCTCGGTACTCGGCCAGTAAACGGCGGGGCCCGCCGCTTCCGCTCCGGTACGATACGGCGGGGCCCGCCACTTAGCAAGGCTGGAGATGACGCCATGCCCGAGCGCCAACGCGCCGACGCCCGGCGCAACTACGCGCGGATCCTCGCTGTGGCCGAGGAAGAGGTCGCTGCACATGGTGCGGGCGCCTCCCTGGAACAGATCGCCCGCACCGTGGGGGTTGGCTCGGCGACCGTGCGCCGACACTTCCCCACCCGCCGCGCACTGTTGGAGGCGGTCTCCCGGAAACGGATCGAGGCCCTGTGCGTCCGCGCCCACGACCTGACCGACAGGGGCGACAGCCGGAACGCGCTCCTGGAATGGCTGAGTGACGTCGTCGCCTACTGCGTCTCCGCCCGGGGACTGGCGGCCGCGCTGGCCTACGACGATGCCGGGACCGACCCGGCGCACGAGAACGCTTGCTCGGCGGCGCTGGAAGAGGCGGCAGGCCCTCTGCTGCGCCGCGCCGTGCAGGATGGCGCGGTGGCGCCAGGCGTCGCTGTCGCGGACCTGATCACGTTGGTCGTCGGCATCGCCCTGGCCACCGAGCACTACCCCGACCCCGCCGCCCAGGCGGACCGGCTGTTCCGGCTGGCCGTGGCAGGACTGAGCCCGGAGAGCTGAACAACACAGTTGGTTTAGCGGCGCACGCCGAGAGGAAGCGGCGGTGGCCTCTTGGTACGGCGTGCAGGAACACCTGAGCTGGCCCGTGGGATGGGCATCGACTGAATCCGTGACCACCCATCCCGCGGGCGGGCCTGCTCTGCAACAACCTGACGCATCCCCCAAGGAAGTGCCGTGATACGCCGTGCAACAGTGCGGCGCAGGGTTCGAACCCTCAGCGAAGTGCCGTGCGCTTCGGGCGGTGGCGAGTGCGCGGGCGTTCCAGGCGGGCTAGCAAGGGACGGCTGCCGAACAGGCTCAGTTGTTGCACGTGGGTGGGTGTCAGGCCGTTGTCGAGGGCGTAGCTCAGAGCGCGGGCGTCGGGGACCAGCACGACCGCGCGTCCGTCATCGGCGAGCACGCGGGCGAGCTCGCGCCACCACTGCTCGGGACCGGCCGCCAGGCCCCCGCCCGCCCGTACTTGGCTTCCCCAACTACCAAAGGGAAGCAGGCGGTTGCGCATTCGCCAGCCGGACCCGGGCGGGGGAGACGCTAGCTGGTGCGCCGGGGTTGGCGGTGCAGCAGGCCGAAGCGGGCCCACTGGGTTTCGGCGGCTTCGATGGAGCGCCTGGTCCGCTCGGGATCCACTGTGGACAGCTGGGCGACGATGGCCTGGGCGAGCGCCAGCCCCGGCGCGAGGGACGGGAAGAACGCCACGCCCTCGGCCGGGATCAGCACGACCTGTTCGGCGGCCGCGGCCAGCGCCGGGCTCGCCGCGTCGGTGAGCGCGAAAACGCGGGCGCCGCGGCTGTTCGCTTCTTCGGCCGCGGTCACCGTGCTCTGGTACAGCCGCCAGAAGCTGATCGCCACCAGCACATCGCCCGGTTCGATACCGGACACCGCGTTGGCCAGGTCGGCGTCGCTGCGCACCACCGTCGCGTCGTACCCGGCCAGCCGCACGTTGTGCCCCAGCGCCGAACCGACCGCGATGTAGCTGCCGTTTGCGATGATCAGCACGCGGCGGGCCTGCGCGATCGCCTCCGCGATGGTCCGGATGAGCTGCTCGTCCAGCCGCCGGTTGAGCACCGCCATCGATTCCAGGTCCCGCCGCAGCGACGCGCCGCCCAACTCGCCCTCGGTGCGCTGGGTGGCGGCGACCTCCGGTGCGCTCAGCGACGAGAGGTAGCGCGCCCGGAATTCCTGCTGCAGATCCGACCAGCCGCTGAAACCGAGGGCCTGCGCGGTCCGGCTCACCGTCGCGACGTTGACCCCGGCCAGTTCGGCGGCCTCGGCGGCGGAGCTGTAGGACACCCGCCGAGGCTGCGTCAGCAGCACCTGCAGCACTGCGGCGCCCTTCGTGCGCAACCCGCGCTCCGGCACGCGGCCGCGCAGCCACGTCTCGAAGCCGTCGGATTCTCCGGCGGTGCTGTCCGTCATCGCATTCCTCTCGTCGTACCGCGGACACACACTGTAACGAGCCCAAAACGCAACAGCTCTTGCACATTGCGATAACTGCACTATATGTTGCCAATCACTTCATTCGGTGCTGAAACCCAGCTGGAGGCGCCTTGACTCTGCTCGCTCGGTTGGACCGCCTCCCCCTGAGCCGACCGCACTACCTTTTGCTGCTGCTGGGCGGGCTCGGCTACACCTTCGACGGGATGGACTCCGCCGTGGTGGCCTTCCTGCTGCCGAGCGTGCAGGACGAATGGGGCCTGACCAACGCGCAACTCGGCCTGATCGGCTCGGCCACCCCGTTCGGGTTCCTGTTCGGCGCCACCTGCGCCGGGCTGCTCGGCGACCGCATCGGCCGCCGCAAGGTGATGATGTGGGCGCTGGCCGTCTACGCGCTGTTCTCCGTCATCGGCGCGCTCGCTCCGAACTACGAGATCTTCCTCGCCGCCCGGGTGTTCGCCGGGTTCGGCGCTGGGGCGGAAAGCGCGATCATCGCGCCGTTCCTGTCGGAGTTCGTGCCAGCCGCCCGACGCGGTTGGTTCGTCGGCGCGCTGGCCGGTTTCTTCTCCTTCGGCTTCGTCGCCGCCGCGCTGTTGGGCCGGTTCGTCGTGGAGCCGGTGCCGGAGGGTTGGCGCTGGGCGCAGGTGATCACCGCATTGCCGATCGTGCTGCTGCTGTGGTGGCGGCGCTCGCTGCCGGAATCACCGCGTTACCTGCTGGCCAACGGCAGAACCGCCGAAGCCGAACGGGTCGTGGTCGACCTCGAACGCAAGGTCCTGGCGGCGACCAAGGTACCGCTGCCGCCAGTTCCCGAGGCGGCGGTGGAAAAGCCCGCCGAGGCCCGCAAGATCGGCCTGCTCTCCGCGCTGAAATACCTGTGGAGCGGCCGGATGGCTCGGCGCACCGCGATCACTTGGCTGATCTGGTTCGTGATCACGTTCTCCTTCTACGGCTTCTTCACCTGGATTCCGACGCTGCTGGTGCAGCAGGGCATCACGGTCACCAAGAGCTTCGAGTTCTCCATCATCATCTACCTGGCCCAGGTGCCGGGTTACTTCTCGGGGGCCTGGCTGGGCGAGCTGCTGGACCGCAAGAACGCCATCGCGCTGTACCTGGCCGGTTCCGCGGTCAGCGCGTTCTGGATGAGCCAGATGACCGATCCGGTGATGATCACTATCTCGGCCGCAGTGCTGTCGTTCTTCCTCAACGGCACCTATGCGGGCGTGTACTCCTACACCCCGGAAGTGTTCCCGACCTGGATCCGCGCGACGGGAACCGGGCTGTCCAGCGCGTTCGGCCGCGTCGGCAGCATCATCGCGCCGTCGGTGATCGGGATGTTCGCTGCGTCGCTGGGCTTCGCGGGCGTGTTCGGCATGACCACCGTGGTGCTGGTCGTCGGTGTCGTGTGCACCCTGCTGTTCGGCCTGTCCACCAAGGGCCGCTCGCTGGAAGACCTCACCGAAGGCGAAATGCGGAAGGCGACCGCCCGATGAACCTGTCCACCGTGGAAGACCAAGTCCGGCGGGAACTCGGGGTCCGGTTGTTCACCGTGCTGGCCTGGCTGCCCGGCCGCCGCGTGCTGCACCGGGCGCACACCAGCCATCCCGAGCAATACCCGGTGGGCGGCGAGAAATCCGTCGAGGTCGCCGCGGAGTGGCTGGACCGCTGCATCAACCAGCAGCAGCCGTTCTTCGGACCGGACGCCGAATCGGTCCGCGCGGTCTTCGCCGACCACGCGCTGATCGCGGAGCTCGGTTGCGGGTCGGTGATCAACGTGCCGGTCGTCGCCGCCGACGGCACCACGCTCGGCACCCTCGCCCTGCTCGACGCCGAGCACGCCTACGGTCCGGCCCAGGTCGACCGGGCCGCCGAACTGGCGTCGCTGGCCGTTCCCGCGCTGGCCGAACTCGTCCAGCGCCTCGACAACCCCTCGGAGGAACCGAACTCGTGACCGCCCTGTTGCTGCGTTCCGGCAAGCTGCTCGACGTCGAATCCGGCGAGTACGCCGAAGGCGACGTGCTGTGCGTGGATGGCCGGATCGCCGAGACCGGCCCCGGTCTGACCGCGCCGGAAGGCGCGCGGACCGTGCAGCTGGCCGGTGCGACCGTGCTGCCCGGACTGATCGACGCGCACGTGCACGTCACGGCCGCCACCGCCGACCTCAGTGCGCTGCCCTTTTGGTCGCCGTCCTACGCCACCGCGCACGCCACGCAGATCATGGGGCAGATGCTCGACAGGGGCTTCACCACGGTCCGGGACGCTTCGGGCGCGGACTTCGGGCTGGCCGACGCGCAGGCCGAAGGTCTGATCCGCGGGCCGCGGCTGGCGTTCTGCGGCAAGGCGCTGAGCCAGACCGGCGGGCACGGCGACAGCCGTCCGCGCGGCACCCGGGTGCACGACGGCCACCAGTGCTGCGCCGGGCTCGGCCGGATCGCCGACGGGGTCGACGCGGTGCGCGCCGCGGCTCGCGACGAGCTGCGCAAAGGCGCGCACCACATCAAGGTGATGGCCAGCGGCGGGGTGGCCTCGCCGACCGACCGCATCGACTCCACGCAGTACTCGATGGACGAACTGCGGGCCATCGTGGCAGAAGCCGACGCCGCCAACCGCTACGTCGCCGCGCACGCCTACACCGCGCGCTCGGTGAGCCGGGCCCTGCGGGCGGGCATCCGGTCGATCGAGCACGGCAACCTCATCGACGAGTCCAATGTGGCCGAATTCGTCGAGCACGACGCCTTCCTGGTGCCGACGCTGGTGACGTACTGGGCGCTGAAGACCGAGGGCCGCGAGTTCGGGCTCCCGGAGGACAGCTGGCGCAAGGTCGACGACGTGCTGGGTGCTGGGCTCCAGGCGCTGGAGATGGCGCACCGCGGCGGCGTCAAGATCGCCTACGGCACCGATCTGCTCGGCGGCATGCACCGGCACCAGAACGAGGAGTTCCGAATCCGCGGCGAGGTCCAGCAGCCGTTGGACGTCATCCGCTCGGCGACCAGCACCGCGGCCGATCTGCTCGGCATGACCGGCGAGATCGGCACGCTGCGGGTCGGTGCGTTGGCCGACCTGGTGGTCCTCGACGCCGATCCGCTGGCCGACATCGCCGCGCTGGCGGACCCGAAGCAGATCCGCCACGTCATCCAGCACGGCGCTTTGGCCTGAGAGCCTGTCTCTGGACTCTTCTCTCCGCTTTGCTGCCGTGTCTCGATAGGCGCCCCACCAGCGGATCACCAGCTACTTTCGTGTTGCACTCCTACCTGTCTTGAATGTACGTGCGACACATGGAGTTGATGTTGTTCTCGTCCGGCGGTGCGGGTCTTTACGTGGGCGATGAGCATGCACGGTCGTAGCCGAGGCGCAGACGGCCGGTTTCCGGGCAGATATCCCGCTGCTCGGCGGGCGGGGCCAGGGCGGCGTTCGGAGCAGAACAGCGGCCCGCTATCGGATGTAACGGTCGCAGCTCCCCAGGGATGATGTTCGCGGTCGTCTTCCAGTGTCGAACGCAGTGAAGCTGAAATGACGGATATTTGCGTCATCTCCGACTTTTCTGTAGTGTCTGTCTTATGGTTGATGAGTCGGAGCTCGCGTTTGCCGATGAAGCTGGTCGCCACTTCGCGCGTCAGCACGGCCTGCCGCCGATGACGGGGCGGGTGATCGGGTGGCTGCTGCTGTGTGAGCCTGCGCAGCAGACCATCGCCGAACTCGCTGAGGCGCTGCGGGCGAGTCGCACCGCAGTTACCAGCGCGGTCTCCGTGCTCGAGGACTGGTCGTGGATTCAGCGCTCCCGTGCCGCGGGCGAACGGGTGGATCGCGTCAGCCTCGACCCCGGGGTGTGGCTGCGCCTGGTGGACAAGTCGGCGGAGCACTCCGCCGTGGGTGCGCTGGCGCGCAAGGGGCTGGAGGCGCTGGGCGACGCATCGCCGGAGCGGCGGGCCCGCCTGATGGAAATGGCGGCTTTCGCCGACTTCCTCGCCGAGCGCCTGCCTGCGCTCGGGGCCGAGTGGCTCGCCCGGCGCGACACCCTGCGTGCCTCGGGAGACCTGCCCGGCATCGCACGAAGCGAGTCCTGACACCGGGCGGAAGCGCCCGAATCATCTCCGCGGGCCGCTGACTCGCGGCAACCACACGGCCACAAACGGACGATCGGCCCCTGCGCGCTTGCCGGGGCCATCTGAACATGCCCAAGAAACCGTACTGAGAGGACCAATTCCGATGACGTTCGACCATGCCCGCTGGCAGGCCCTGCTCGACGAACTACGCGCGACCCACCACGTTCCGGGTGCCTCGCTGGCCGTGCTCGCCGACGGGGAGATCCACGAACTGGCCAGCGGAGTGCTGCACCGGGGAACCGGGGTCGAGGTCACGACCGATTCGGTGTTCCTCGCCGGCTCCCTGGCCAAGCCCTACACCGCCACGCTCGTGATGCAGCTGGTCGACTCCGGTGATCTGGAGCTGGACACGCCGGTGGTGGATGTGCTGCCGGAGTTCGCCACCCCCGACCCGGAAGCCACCAAGACCATCACGATCCGGCAACTGCTGTCCCACACCGGCGGCGTGACCAACGACTTCAACCACGACACCGGCCGCGGTGACGACTGCATCGCCAAATACGTCCAGGCCGCACGGGAGGTGCCGCTGGACCTCCCGCCGGGCACCGCCTACTCCTACGGCAGCCTCGGATACGTCGTGCTGGGCCGCGTCATCGAGGTGCTCACCGGCAAGACCTGGGACCAGGCACTGAGGGACATGCTGTTCGCCCCGCTCGGGCTGGAGCACTCCATGACGCTGCCCGAGGAGGCGCTGCGGTTCCGCGTGGCCATGGGCCATATGGGCCGACCGGGCCAGGACCCCGACCCGACACCGGTCTGGGATCTGATGCCGCGTTCGGTAAGCCCGGCCGCCAGGGTCATCGTCTCTGCGGGCGACATCGTCCGCTTCGCCAAGATGCACCTGGACGGCGGCCTCGCCCCCGACGGCACCCGCATCCTGTCCACCGCAGCGGTCGCCGCCATGCAACGTCGTGAGGTCGACTGCCCGGACAAGTGGACTGTCGAGGCCGAAGCCTGGGGGCTGGGCTGGAACCTGCACGACTGGAACGGGGTCTTCGGCTTCGGCCACGTCGGCAGCGCCGTCGCGCAGCACTCCTACCTGCGCGTCGCCCCGCATGCGGGCGTGGCTTTCGCGCTGCTCGCCAACGGCGGCGGCTTCACCCCCATGTACGACACCCTGTTCCGGGAACTCTGGGCGGAGCTGACTGGCACACAGGTGCCGCCGCTGTTCGCCCCGCCGGAGAACCCGCCCGAGGTGGACCTGACGCCGCTGCTGGGCACCTACGAACGCGAGGGCGTCCGCACCACCATCACCCGCAACGACGACGGCCGCGCGCACATCCGGTACGAGTTCACCGGCAGCATGGCGCACCTTTCGCCGCCCCTGGAGGCGGACATGGTGCCGGTATCGGACACGGTCTTCGCCGCTGTCTTCGGCATCGGCGGCGAGGACTACACGCCCGTAGTCTTCTCCACCCTGAGCAACGGCACCCCGTGCGTGTACGTCAGCATGCGCGCTACCCCCAAGATCGCCTAAGTCCGGCCAACATCGCCCCGGCCCTTTTCCCGGACAGCTCCGTCAGGAAGGCCGGGGCGAACTGTCGCAACCCAGACCGGACTGGGGAGGACTGGTCGGTGTGGAACTCCTCGATGGGGGAGCCGTCGCGGCGGTCCCGCAGCCGCAGCAGGGTCTTCCATGCCGAGGCGGCGTCGGCCCGGTCCCAGGTGGTCTCGTTGCACAGTCCGACTTCTCAGGCCTCGTACAGGCGGGCCAGGGCGATCAGCGACCACCGCGACATCAACCCGGCCGGACGCGCTGTGGTCAGTCGCACCCGGAGCCGGTCGACCATCCCAAACGGGGGCACATAGACTTGGTCGTAGTTCACGGTCACCAGGCCGCGCTTGCGCAACACGGCCAAGGACCAGCTGTGCTGGAACGCCGTCGCCCCAACTTTAGGGAAATTCGGGATCCGATTCGTCGGATTCGCGGTGCCCAATTTTAGGGAAAACCAGGATCCCGCCACCCCAAGGCATGGGCCAAGACAGGCTCTCCGAGCCGCCAGCGTGCGAGCGTTGGCGGCCCGGATCAGCCGAGAACCGGATCCCAGGCCGAAGACACCCGGGCCGCCGAGGTGCCCAGCCCGGTCAGGCCCAGGAGCCCGGCCGCGTCGACCGGCACGTTGTAGCGCAGCTCGGAATCGAAGTACCGGCGGCATTCCCGGTGCCAGTTCACGATTCCGGACATCCAGTCCCGCAGTTCGCCCGCGTAGCGGGTCAGGGTGGCGCGGGTTTCGGCGCCCAGGTCGTACTCCTCGAACAGGTTCGGCAGTTCGATGTCGACGGTGTGCTGGAACTGCCGCAACCGCGCGATCCGCAGGTCGTCGACGATCTCGAAGGCCCGCTCCAGATCGCAGTCCAGGAAGTTCTGCACCACCAGCACCGCGTTGTGCACCTCGCCCTGGTACTGGACCTCCTTGCGGTAGGAGAACATGTCGTTGACCAGCATCGCGAAGTCGACCGCCGAGTTCTCCATGTTCTGGATGGTCCGAGTCCGGTAGATCTCCGGCGGCACGGTCTGGCCGTGCGAGAACCGGGACAGGCTCAGGGTGAGGTCCGCTCCGAAGGTCTGGCGGCGCATCTCGACGTAGTCGATCGGATCGGGGATGTGGTTCTGGTGCTGGTTGCTCAACTCCCACAACCAGCTGTCGAGCATCCGCTCCACGGCCCGCCGGAACCCGCGCCGACCCGCCGGGGCCATCGAGGCCGTGGTGCGCCGCCACAGGTCGGCCAGACCGCGTTCCAGCATGTTGACCGGGGCGACGGGGCTCGCGCCGTCCAACGGCATGAGCTCCTTCAGACGCGCGTTGAGCGTCTTGGCACCGGCCATGTCGCGGGTGTGGCCGAAGATCTGCGGGTAGTAGTCGTCGCCGTAGGTCCCCCAGGTCAGCCAGTCCGAGGACAGGTTGAGCTCCTCGACGGTGGCGTCCGGATCGAGCCCGGCGGAGCAGTGCGGGAGGTCGTAGGTGCGCAACATCTGCTCGTCCCAGACCCGCGGTACGTCCGTGAACATGCCCATCGCGCGGGCCCAGTCGACGACGTGCTCACGGGCGAGGTCGAGGTGCGGGCTCAGCGAAACGTCGTAGGGCGGTTCGATCTCCCGCTGCGGGATCGGCCCGACCTCCTGGAAGGGCAGCCGCGTGAAGCCGCGAAGTCGTTGCGGTGCGGTGGAAATCAGCGACCGCACGATGTTGACGCCTGAGGTGCCAAGCCCCAGCGGGCCGCCCAGCACCGTCGCGGTGCCGTCCGGATACCGACCGGACTGCGAGTGCCATTCGTGGCCACCGGCCTGCCAGTCCTGCAAGCCCTTGACGTAGCCGAGCACCGCCATCCGGCCCGGCGGGTCGATGCCGCGCTCGTCGAGCAGCTGCGGCACTTCGGTCAGCGCGGTGTGCTCGAACTGGTGCAGCCGGGAGGTGAGCAGGTCGTTGACCGCATCGGCGGCTTCCTGGGTGCTGCAGTCGAGGAACTTCTCGAAGACCAGCACCCCGTTGCTGAGCTCACCTTCGTCCTGCACTTCGCGCTGGTAGGAGAACAGGTCGTTGCGCAGGTGCACGCCGTCGGCGAAGGTGTCGCGCAGCACCGCCATCGGCCGGGTCGCGGCGATCTCGGCGGGCACTTCCGCGCTGACGGCGTGTTCCACCAGGTTCGCCGACCACGGCGCCCCGCCGACCTTGCGGCGCATCTCGACGTACTCGATGGGGTTGGACAGCCGGTTCTCGCTGATGTTGGCCAGCTCCCACAGCGATTCGTCCAGCAGGTGCTTGGTGTTGTCCGCGAACCGGCGCCGCCAGTCGATGCTCATGGTGGGCACGGTGCGCGTCCACAGGTCCGCCAGGCCCCATTCCACCGGATTGCCCGGCTCCGCCGTGATCGCCCCGTCGACCGGCATGAATTCCGGGAGCCGGTCGAGGTATTCCCGCGCCCCCGTCAGATCCGGGTCGCGCTTGTAGAGCTCGACGAAGTGGTCGTCGAAGTAGAACACCCACGCGTACCAGTCGGTGATCAGGTCGAGTTCCGGTCCGTCGGCGTCGGGATGCGTGTAGGCGCACAGCAGCGCGTAGTCGTGCCGGTCGAAATCGGCTTCGGACCAGATCTTCTTGCCCTCCTGCGGCACGTCGATCATGTCCATCCGGTAGGCCCACGCCTTGCTGTGCTCGCGGGCCCGTTCCAGGTTGGGGTTCAGCCGTGCCGGGTAGGGCAGGTAGAACTCCGGCAGTCGAAAGGGCTGCATGCGTACCTGACCTCTCTGCGATGGTCACCGACGCTGGGCACGAAACCAGGCCCCGCCTGCGCCGCCAATGCTTTCGGTGGTGGTTCCACACGATCGAGAACCGGCGTCGCCCGACCAGCCCAGCGCCGCGCGCCGGTCGGTCAGGCCTTGCGCTCGTGCACGATCACGCCGTCGACCATCGTCAGATCCACCTGGCACTGCCCGATTTCCGCTGGCGGCAGGGAGAACGGGTCGCGGTCGAGCACCACCAGGTCCGCCGCCTTGCCCACTTCGACGGTGCCGGTTTCGCCGTCGACGTGGTTCACCCAGGCGCTGCCCGCGGTGTACGCGGCCAGCGCGTCGACGAGGTCCAGCGCTTGTTCCGGCAGGAACGGCACGTCGTCGGTGCCGGGTTCGCGGCGGTTGACCGCGACGTGCACCGCCCGCATCGGATCGGCGTCGGACACCGGCCAATCGCTGCCCGCCGCCAGCACCGCGCCCGCCGCGTGCAGCGACCGGAACGGGTACTGCCCGCCAGCCCGCCGATGTCCCAGCCGGGGGACGGTCAACTCGGTCATCGCCGCGTCGTTGACCGCCCACCGGGGCTGGATCGTCGCGGCGACCCCGAGTTCGTGGAACCGCGGGATGTCGCTGGGCTGCACCACCTGCAGGTGGGCGATCTGGTGGCGCAGGTCGCGGTGCTCGGTGCGGGCCGCGAGCGCGTCCAGCACGTCGCGCACCGCCCGGTCGCCGATGGCGTGGAAGTGCAGCTGGAAACCGTTCGCGGCCAGTTCCGGCACCACTTCGGCGAGCAGTTCGGGGTCCACGAAGGACATACCGCTGCCGTGGCTGCCGAGATAGGGCAGCAGCAGCGCGGCGGTGAAGTTCTCGCACACGCCGTCCTGCATGATCTTCACCGCGTCGGCGCGGAATCGCCGCCCGCGCGCCCGCGCGCGCCGCTGGCGCAGCTCCTCGATCTGCTCCCGGCCGCGGTCGCGGTCCCACCACAGCGCGCCGCGGACCTTGCCGGTCAGCAGGCCTTGCCGGTCGGCGGCCAGGTAGGTCTCCAGCGTGTCGTCGTAACCGAGGTAGGGGCCGATGATCGCGTCGTGCCAGGACGTCACCCCGCGGGCCTGGAGGTGGCGTTGCCCTTCCAACAGTCCGGCGAGGTATTCCGGCGCGCTGGTCGGCGGCAGCGCGCGCTCGACCAGCCGGGTGGCGCCTTCGTGCAGGGTCCCGGCTGGTTCGCCGACGGCGTCGCGTTCGATGCGGCCGTCGGGCGGATCCGGGGTGTCCCGGTCGATTCCGGCCAGCCGCAGCGCCGCCGAGTTCACCCAGGCACCGTGGTGATCGCGGTTGAGCAGGTACGCCGGTCGAGCTCCGGTCACCGCGTCCAGCGCCGTGCGGCTCGGCGTGCCGTGCGGGAAATGGCCCATGTCCCAGCCGCCGCCCAGCACCCAGCCGGTATCCGGCTGGTACGCGTGGATCTGCCGCAGGCAGTCGTCGGCGTCCAGGCATTCGGTGAGGTCGCAGCGCAGGCGTTCGATCCCGCCGTAGACCGGGTGCACGTGCGCGTCGTGGAAACCGGGCAGCAGCAACCGGCCGTCCAGGTCGATCACCTCGGTGGTCCTGGTGCGGTGCGCGCGCACCGCGGCGTCGCCGACGGCGACGATCCGGCCATCGCGCACCGCCACGGCATCGGTGAATGAACGGGCGGCGTCCATTGTGGCCACCGGTCCGCCCACGAAGGCCACCTCGCGCATACCCCGGATTGTCGCAGGGCCGCGACCAGAGACTGTTTCAGGAGTGGTTCGCGTGGCGGTGCGGGTAGCGGAACCTCAGCAGCCGCCTCGGCTCCGCCGCTTGCCGAACGGCCCCTAGTCGGGTGGTTTCTACCGGTGTTCGCCGGTGATCACCGCGACCGCCTGCTCGCGGCGGGGTTCGTCGACGTCGGGAACCAGGAAGCTCCGGCTGCGGATGTGCGCCACCAGCTCCGCCTCCGGCGCCACCCCGTGCTGGCGCAGGTAGTAGCCGACCGCACCGGGCCAGATCCAGCTGCCGTCGGTGTGGAAGGTCATCGGCACTGCCGGGTTGCGGTTCGGGTCGAGCCGGTCGGTGTCGAAGCTGCGCGCGGCCAGCACGATCGGGGCCTGCTCCAGGTAGTCGATCACCTGGTCGCGCTCGGCCGGGTTGATCTGCGGGCGCTCGGTGATCGGGCGCCCGTCTTCGTCGAAGACCTCCGCGGTGCGCAGCCCCGGCCCGCTGCCGCCCCGCAGGCCCAACCACTCCGGCGTGACCGCGGCGGGTCGCGGAAAGCGGCGCAGTTCTTCGGCGAAGGCGGCGGGCGGGGGAGCCGTGCGCCAGCTGGGTTCGAAGTCGCCGTTGAAGTCGACGGTGTAGCTGCCGGGCCGCTGCAACCGGTACAGCGCGCTGACCCAGGTGCCGCGATCCGGCTGGTACATGCCGTGGCGCAGCCGCACGAACAGTTCCGCGACATCGGCGGGCGCGGCCAACGGGATGGCGGTGCCGTTGGGTGCGATCAGTTGCGCTACCAACTCGTGGTGGGGGCCCAGTTCGCGGTACTCGACGGTGGCCTCCCGCCAGCCAGGAGGCAGGGCACGCACGATGATCCGGCCAATTTCCTGGATCAGCTGCTGTTGCGCGGCCTCGTCCAGCGATCCCGGTTGGTCGTGGGGTCCCGGTTGGCTCATGCCTGCATCCTTCCAGTCGCGCGGAAACCTTGGGATCGGTTTCACCGAAGTTCCGGCACGCTTCGCGCGACGCTTTTCCCGCATCGTGCTCGGAAGCTTAAGACCTCTTCGGAGTGACAGCTGAGGCACAGCCGATCGCGTTGCGCAGTCGGCGAATCGGCCAGGTAACCGGTCGACACACCGCGGTCCCGATGACGTAACAAATGTACGAAGCGATGATTGTTGACAATCAGACGAGCTGGCGTTTAATTTCGAGCCATTCGGGCCGGATGCGGGAGGTGGGCCATGCGAACCGAGTTGTACCGCAATCCGCGTCCGGCCCGATGGGTGTCTTCTTCCTCGCTCTGGCTGCGACATCGCTGACCGGTCTCCCGGCAGTGCTGGCGATCGTCGCGGGTGCCCCGCGGATCGCCGAACCATCTACCACTGGTGAATTCCGGGCTGCTGCGCCCGGTGTCGGGTACGCGTTCTGGGAGGAGGTTCGGCCCGTGGCGCTCGTCGATCGCGACCCGCTCATGCGGGTGCTCTGGACGGATCCGGTGACTGGCCGAAACGGTTACCTTGTCGTGCACAGCCTGGTGTCCGGGCTCGCCACCGGCGGGACCCGGATGCGCGCTGGTTGCACGCTGTCGGAAGTGGCGGAACTGGCCCGCGGCATGGCCCGCAAGACCGCCGTGTTCGACCTGCCGGTCGGCGGCGCGAAGGGCGGCATCGACTGCGACCCAAAGGATCCGGACGCCCGCGGCGTGCTGCGCCGCTTCGTGCAGGCGATGCGGCCGTGGCTGGATGCGCACTGGGTGACGGCCGAGGACCTCGGGGTGCCGCAGCACCTGATCGACGAGGTGTTCGCCGAGCTGGGGCTGCACCAGTCCTACCACGCGGCGATCCGCCGGGCCCCGGATCCGGAGCGCACGCTGCGCCGCGTCCGCGCCGGGCTGGCCGCCCCGGTGCCGGGCGGCCTGCTGCTTGGCGACGTGGTCGGCGGGTACGGCGTCGCGCAGAGCTGCCTGGGTGTTGTGCACGCTCGCGGCTGGGCGCCGGAGGCGACCACCGTCGCCGTGCAGGGCGCCGGGACGATGGGCGGCGGCGCGGCCTACTACCTGCACGAGGCGGGACTGCGGGTGGTCGCGCTGGCCGATGCGGCGGGCACCCTGTGGCATCCGGACGGGCTGGATGTGCCGACATTGCTGGAGACCCGGGACCGCTTCGGCGAGATCGACCGCGCGCAGGTGCCCCCGGAAGTGCGGCTGTTGCCGCGCGAGGCGGTCTTGGCCGCCGATGTGGACGTGCTGATCCCGGCCGCCGTGTCGTACGCGATCGGCGGGCCCCAGGTGCCGGAGGTCGCCGCGAAGGTGATCATCGAGGCCGCCAACACACCGGTCACCGCCGATGCCGAGGAAATGCTGGCGGCGCGCGGCATCCCGGTGATCCCGGACTTCGTCGCCAACGCCGGCGCGGTGGCGTGGGCCTGGTGGCTGCTGCTCGGTCGGGTCGACGCCGATCCGGTGCGCTCGTTCCAGGTGTTGCGGGAGGAAATGCTCGCCAAGATCCCGCCGCTGCTGGCCGCATGGGACACCGGGGGCCGTACGCCCAGGGCCGCCGCACTGCTGCTCGCCGAGCACCGCAACGAGCGCAACCGCGCCGCCGAGGCCAGCGGTCAGGGGCTGCTCAGCATCCCCTGAAGCGGGCTCGTCGATCCACTGTGGCGTGCCGCCGACCCGGTGCTGACATGCGGCGATCGATGTGTGACAACCCGCAGTCAGAGTGCTAGCGTTGCATCGGTTGCAGTTTTGGTCCCAGCAGTACTGGAAAGTGCCTGCCAGAACGCAGGCACTTTTTTTGTGCCGTGGTGCTCCGGCGCCACGTCGGTGCACCGGTGATCAGTTCGGCGACCTGGGGTCTGCGCAGTGTTGACCCTGGCCAGCAGAATCAGGAGAAACAAGGAATGGCTACCGGTACGGTCAAGTGGTTCAACGCGGAGAAGGGGTACGGGTTCATCACGCCCGACGGCGGTGGCGCTGACGTCTTCGCCCACTACTCCGCGATCGACTCCTCCGGTTTCCGCACGCTGGAGGAGAACCAGCGGGTGGAGTTCGAGATCGCCCAGGGTCCGAAGGGACCGCAGGCCGCAGGCATCCGCGCACTCTGATCCATGTCGTGCCAATCAGGCACGGCGAAGCATCGGCAGTGTGCAATGTGCTCTGCTGCCGCCTCAGGTGGGCGGCAGACCGGGCCGTCTGCGGTGCCGGTCTGCCGCCGAGAGGTCACCGTTTTCACCCGTTCTGGGGTACGTCATCGGGGTAGGCTTCCAGCCCGCTGACGTTTAACCCGGTGCGAGGTCGAAGTGCCCCTGCGTGTGGTTGTCGCCGGTGCGACCGGCGTGGTCGGGAGAACACTGCTGCCGCTGTTGCGGGAGCGCGGTCATCACGTGACCGCGCTTGTCCGGCACGTGGACCGGTTGGACGGCACTGCGCCGATGGACGATGTCGCGGTGGCCGACCTGCTGGACCCGGCCGGGTTGAGCCGGGAGTTGCGCCGCGTCGCCCCGGACGTGGTGATCGATCAGACCTCCGGTTTCGGGAAAGCCGATCAGGACGAGGGCCTGCGCCGCACCGCGCGATTACGCGCCCGAGGTGCCGCCAACCTCGTCGACGCCGCGGTGTCGGTGGGCGCGCGGCGCATCATCGGGCAGAGCATGACCGCTGCCTACCGTCCGCACGGGCACGACGTGCTGGACGAAGATTCTCCACTGTGGACGGACGCGCCGGGCTGCTGGGGTGCCGCGGTCCGGGCCCTGGCGGCGATGGAAGAAACGGTGCTGACCCGCCCGGACATCGAGGGCATCGCGCTGCGCTACGGCGCGCTGTACGGCCCGAGCACCCAGTACGCGCCGGGTGGGAGGGTGCACGAGCGGGTTCGCGGCAGTGCGTTGCCGTTGGTCCACGACGGGATTGGCCTGACGTCGTTCACCCACGTCGACGACGCCGCCGGGGCAGTGCTGGAACTGCTCACCGGCGGCGAACCGGGTACCTACAACGTGGTCGACAACGAGCCCGCCGAATCCAGCGAATGGCTGCCCGCCTACGCGCGGATGGTCGGTGGCCCGGCCCCGGTGTCGCTGACCATGGACCAGGCCAAGGCGCAGCTGGACTGGTTGACGGTCCACCAGCTGACCGAACAGCGCGGTGCGACCAATTTCCGGCTGCGCGAAACGATGGGCTGGCGACCGACCTGGCCGAGCTGGCGCGAGGGATTCGCCGCGCTGTTCGGCCTGTGGGCGGGCTGATGCCCTCGCGAGCGGTTGCTCCGAACGTGCCGTCGGCGAACCGGTCCAGCCGGTAGCCCCCCCGGTGCGCAGCCAGCTCCGGCGGCGGCCAGTCCGAGGCGCGGAGTCATTCCGGCAACCGCCGCTAGCTCTCGTCCTCCAGGTCGTCCAATGTGGACTTCGCGGCCAGTTCGGTGGGGCTTGGCTCACGGCGGGTGGTGGAGCTCTCGGAGAGCACCACTCGGCATGGTCGATCGTCATGCCGTAGCGGGAGCCGCGGAAGTTGTTGCCGATCATCCCGCCGAGGGGCTCGCGGTTGCTGGCGGAGGTGTCCGGTGCGCAGAACGGTCCGCGTTCTCCGGCGCCACGATGGTGGCCGTGTCAGCGCTTGTGGTTTGGCTCACCATGATCGTTCCAGGGTTCGCGCGACCGCTGCGGCGGCGTGGTCGTCGAGCCGGGGGGTTGGGAGATCGGAGGTGGCACGGGTTAGGTTCGCGAAGTAAGCCCGTGCCGCCGAGGTTGGAGAAGAGCGCAACCGATGACCGCCACTGACGTGCACCCGCTGCGGGAGCTGTTGCCCGAAGGCAGCGTGTTCGACGACGTCGACGTGCTGGAGGCCCACCGCCGCGACCGGGCCACCTTCTGCCCGGCGGGCAAGCCGTCGGTGCTGGTCCGCGCCCGCTCCACGGCGGACGTCGCGACGACCCTGAAGTGGGCGCACGAGAACCGGGTCCCGGTGGTGCCGCAGGGCGCCCGCTCCGGGCTGTCCGGGGCGGCCAACGCCATCGACGGCTGCATCCTGCTGTCGCTGGAGAAGATGAACCGCATCATCGACATCGACGTCGACGAGCAGATCGCGGTCGTGCAGCCGGGTGTGGTCAACGGCGTGCTCGCGGCGAAGGTCGGCGAACACGGGCTGTTCTACCCGCCGGACCCCGGCTCGCGCAGCATCTCGACGATCGGCGGCAACGTGGCCACCAACGCGGGCGGCATGTGCTGCGTGAAGTACGGGGTGACCGGCGACTTCGTGCGCGGCCTCGAAGTGGTGCTCGCCGACGGCCGGGTGATGCGCACCGGGCGGCGCACCGCCAAGGGCGTGGCCGGTTACGACCTGACCCGGTTGATCGTCGGCTCCGAAGGCACCCTCGGCGTGGTCACCGAGATCACCGTCGCGCTGCGACCGGCCGCGGCGCAGCCGCTGACCGCCGTCGCCTTCTTCCCGACCATCGCCGACGCGGCCCGCACCGTGGCCGGGTACCTGGGCGAGGGGTACCGGCCGTCGGTGCTGGAGTTCATGGACCAGCCCACCGTGAACGCGGTCCAGCACATCGCCGACCTCGGTTTCCCCGAAGGCATGGCGGGCATGCTGCTCGTGCAGTCCGACCGCGGCGACGCCGCGCCGGGCGACCTGGCGGCCTTCGAGCGGGTGGCCCGGTCGTTCGACGCCTCCGAGGTGGTCGTCGCCGATGACCCGGCGGAAGGCGAACTGCTGATGCAGGCCCGGCGGCTGGTCGGCGACGCGCACGAGCACCTCGGCCTGTCGTTGCTGATCGACGACGTGTGCGTGCCCCGGCGGCATCTGGTGGACCTGGTCGAGGGGCTGGCCGGGATCGCCGAGCAACACGGCGTGCAGGTGCTGTGCGCCGGGCACGCCGGAGACGGCAACATGCATCCGGTGGTGGCCTTCGACTCCAGCGACCCGGACGAGACGGCCCGCGCGCAGCAGGCATTCGACGCGATCATGGCGCTGGGCCTGGAACTGGGCGGCACCATCACCGGCGAACACGGCGTCGGCCACCTCAAGCGGCAGTGGCTGAGCAAGGAACTCGACGAAGCGGCCCTGTCGACCCAGCACGCGATCAAGAACGCCCTCGACCCCGAGGGCATCCTCAACCCGGGCCGCGTCCTCCCCGACGTGGTTTAGAGAGTGCGCTGAACTCGTTTTGCGTGGCGGTGCGGGTAGCGACCTGGCGATTTCGCGCGAAATCGCCACCCGTACCTCATGGGAAACGCCGATTTCGCGCGAAATCGGCCACCTCACCCGAGGCGCTCGGCCCGGCACAGCCACTTCAAAGACAGGCACTCAGCGGCTACCGCCGCTTGCCTGACGAGACTCTCGTGAGCTCTACCTCAACCTGCGCACGGTCTGGGTCAGTCGTGGTCGTAGGAGTCGTCCACCGGGACGGGGCGGTGTTGGTCGGCGAGGTCGGCCGGGTCGGCGTCGAGGGGCACCTCAACGGGCTCCGGCTCTTCCTCTTCGGGCACTTCCTCGGCTTGGCGGGCCTGCTCGGCGGCATCGGCTTCCGGCGTTTCGGGATCCATCGGTCCTCCAGTCGGTAGCTGGGCGGAGCAACCGCAACGGTAACGAGCCCGGCCTCGCGGCGCGCGGCTCACGGCGACAGGCGTGCCAGCCGGTCGCCCAGGTCGTGCAGCCGGGTGAGCCCTTCGACGCGGCGCAGCCACGACTGCGGCCAGTCGGCGGCACCGCGCAGCGCTCCGGTCAGCGCCGCCGCCATGCTGGCGATGGTGTCGGTGTCGCCACCGGCCCGGATGCACTGCCGCACGACGTCGACCGGGCGCTCGGCGTGCGCGAGGAACGCCCACAGCGCCAGCGGCACCGAATGCGTGGCCCGCACGTCGTTGCCGAGTGCTTCGGCGGCGCGGTGCGGATCCCGGTGGCCGAGTTGCGCGGCGACGGCCTGCAACCGCCGCACCCACTCCGGTTCGTGGATGACGCGGGCCAGCCGGGACAGGAACGATTCCGCGTCGAGCGGTCCGCAGGTGTGCAGCGCCAGGTAGACGCCGCACGCCTGCACGGCCGCGCCCTCCTGGCCGTCCGGGTGCGCGTGGGTCACCGACGCGGTGCGGCGCCCCAATTCCGCGGCGTGGTGGGCGCTTTGGGCGGCCAGCGCCACCGGCGCGCAGCGCATCGCGCCACCGTTGCCGAAGGAGCCCTGCCCGCGGAACACCGAGACGGCCGCATCCCGCCACGGCATCCCCGAGTCGAGCTGCTCGAACAGGCCAACGGCCGAGGAGGCGAACCCGCGCCACGGTTCGCGGTTCCACGCGCAGGTCAGCGCCGCGGCCAATTCGCCCTCGTCGAGCAGGTGCCCGCCGCAGCGCGCCCGCTCCAGCAGGTGTTCGGCGACGGCGATGGTCAGCACCGTGTCGTCGGTGTAGTGCAGCTGGTCCTTGGAGCGCTCGAATTCCCGCAAGGTCAGCTCGCTGACCGATGGTTCGCCTTCGAACACGGCACCCATCGCGTCGCCGAGCACGACTCCCGTGAACAACCCGCGAGCGCGATCATGCGCTGGCGGGGGACCGGTCGAGTTCACCTGCGACCTCCCGAGGACCCAGGCGGCTTGGTTCAACGGTACGCCAGCGGTGCGGGGATGGGGCATTCCAGGTGAACGGGATTCCCGCCCGGCACAACCGGTCGAGAACCCCGCTGCTCAACCGATGCGGCGGCCCGCGTACGGGGGCGGCGGCTCGACCAGCGCGGCGAGGCGGTCGGCGACCGCGTCCGGGAACGACGTGGTGCCGCCCTGCGCGCCGTCGACGTGCAACGCCATGATCTCCTCGGTCGCCACCAGCGCATCTGCCACGGTCATCTCGTGGCAGATGCGCACCTTCTTCGCGCCGGTGCCCACCACGCGACTGGTGACCACCAGCTCCGCCGCTGGCTTGACCTCCCGCAGGTACCGCACGTGGGCCTCCACCGTGTACAGCGAGCACCCGGTGTCGGTGCGGTAAGCCGCATCGAGGCCCACCTGGTCCATTACCGCGTCGGTGGCGAAACCGAACACCAGCACGTAGTAGGCCTCGCTGAGGTGACCGTTGTAGTCGATCCACTCTGGACGGACCTGTTGCCGGAACTCCCGCAGCCCGGTCATGATCGGCCGTTTCGCACGCCGTCGATCGCGCGCATCACCGCGATCAACGCGCGGTCGCGCTCGGCTACCAGCTCGGCGATGCCGCGGCCGTCCGCGGCCTGCTCGCAGCCCTCGACCATGGCGTCGCGCAGCTCGGCGGTGAGCTCCGGGGCCGCCAGTCGGGTCCACGGCGACTTCAGCGACGGGCCGAAGTGGTCCAGCATGTGCGCCATACCGCCCTCACCACCGGCCAGGTGGAAGGTCAGGCACGGCCCGAGCAGCGGCCAGCGCAGGCCCGGGCCGTCGGTGATCGACGCGTCGATCTGCGCGGGCGTGGCCTCGCCGTTGGCGACCATGTGCAGCGCTTCGCGCCAGATCGCCTCCTGCAGGCGGTTGGCGATGAAGCCCGGCACTTCGCGGTCCATGGTGATCACGGACTTGCCCGCGACCTCGAAGAACTCCGCGGCCCACTCGACGGCCCAGCGCTGGGTCCGCTGGCCGCCGACCACCTCGACCAGCGGGATGAGGTAGGGCGGGTTGAACGGATGCCCCACCACGAGCCGCTGCGGTGTCGGGCAGTCCACCTGCATCTCGGTCATGCCGTAGCCGGAGGTGGACGACGACACCACGACGCCCGCCGGGGTGGCGGCGTCGATGCGGGCCAGCAGATCTCGTTTGAGCGCCAGGTCTTCCGGCGCGCTCTCCTGCACGAACTCGGCGTCGGCGACCGCGTCTTCCAGCGTCGCGGCGATGACCAGGTTGTCGCGGGAGGCGCCGTCGGCCAACCCCAGTTCGGTGAGCGCGGGCCACGCCGCGTCGACCAACCGGGACAGCTTGGCCTGGAAATCCGGTGCCGGATCCCACGCGGTCACCTGGTAACCGCGGGCCAGGAAGTGCGCGACCCAACCGCCGCCGATGACACCGGCGCCGACGCAGGCCACCCGCCGGACGGCGGTGGGGGACAGGGCGTTCTCGCTCAACTCAAGGATTCCCTTCGGGGCAACGGTCGGGCGCGGTCAAGAACGGGCCTTGAGGCCGAGTTGTTCGCGGGCCTGGTCCGGGGTGGCGACCTTGCCGCCCATCGATTCCACGATCGTCACCGCGCGCTCGACCAGCTGGGCGTTGTTGGCCTTGACCCCCTTGCTCAGGTAGAGGTTGTCCTCCAGGCCGACGCGGACGTTGCCGCCCAACGCCGCGGTCAGGCCGACCCAGCGCAGCTGGTCGCGACCGATGGCGAAGCTGGCCCAGTTCGCGCCCTCGGGCAGCATGTTCACCATCGCCTGGAGCAGACCGGGGTCCGGCGGTGCGCCCCACGGGATACCGGTGCACAGCTGGAACAGCGGCGGGGCGTCGATCAGCCCTTCCTCGATCAGCTTCTTGGCGAACCACAGGTTGCCGGTGTCGAAGATCTCCAGCTCCGGCTTGACGCCCAGTTCCTGGATCCGCTTGGCCCCGGCGCGCATCATGTCCGGGGTGGAGATGTAGAGCTGGCTGCCCTCGCCGAAGTTCAGCGAACCGCAGTCCAGCGTGCAGATGTCCGGCAGCAGCTCCTCGACGTGCGGCAGCCGGTCCAGGCCGTTGACCAGGTCGGTGCCGTCCACCGGCTTGAGCGGGTCCTCCTGATCGATGACCAGGTCGCCACCCATCCCGGCGGTCAGGTTGATGACCACGTCGATGCCGGTCTCCTTGATCCGCCGCACCACCTCGCGGTACAGCGACACGTCCCGGGAGCCCTGCCCGGTCTCGACGTTGCGGACGTGGATGTGCACCACGGCCGCACCGGCTTCGGCGGCCTGCACCGCGGACTCGGCGATCTGCTTCGGGGTGACGGGGACGAACTCGCTCTTGCCGGTGGTGTCACCGGCACCGGTGAGCGCGGCGGTGATGATCACTTCGTTGTTCATCGGGCTTCTCCCTTCACGGGTACGGCGTTCTCGCCCGGTACGCGGTAGCGCGCCCAGGTGGTCGTGGTTGTCGGAGTCAGTGCCGGACGATCTCGCGCTCGACGAACTCGCGCAGCACCTGTCGCATCCGGGCCACCGACCGGCCGGGCCGCCCGGCGAGCACCTGGATGCCCAGCCCGTCGATCAGGGCGGTCAGCGCCATGGTGAGTTCTTCGGCGTCGGTGTCGGTGAACACGCCCTGCTGCTGGCCCTGCCGGATGGTTCGGGCGATCGTGTCGTGCCATCGCGTGTAGGAATCGCTGTGCAGGACCTGCAGGTCGGGGTTGAGCGCGCTCTCGTTCCACACCTGCAACCAGATCGACCACTCCAGGCGCAGCAGTCCCGGGGTGGGCAGTTGCAGTTCGACCAGCCGCAGCAGCCGCTGGTGGGCGTCGTCGATGCTGTGCAGTTCGGCGACCTGCCGGTCGAAGGCCAGTCGCACCGAGTAGCGCAGGGTCTCGGTGAGCAGGTCGTCGCGGCCCGGGAAGTAGTAGTGGATCGTCGCGGCGCTGGTGCCGCAGACCTCGGCGACGTCGGAGATCCGCACCGAGTGGTAGCCGCGCTCGGCGATCAGCTTCCACGCGGCGTCGAGGATCTGCTGGTAGCGGCCTGCTTCGCGGACATCGCCGGGGCCGCGCCCGGAGCGTGCGGTGCGCTGCGGTGCGGCGGCCACCGTTTCGACGTCGTCGCCGCCGTTGATCAGCCAGTTCACCGTGACGTTGGTGAGTTCGGCGATCCGGGTGAGCTCGACCGGCGTGAATCGCCGGGTGCCGGTCAGCGATTTGGACAGCTTGGTCGGATCCAGCCCGATCCGGTCGGCGAAGGCGCGCTGGCTGCCCGGGTACTTTCGCAACACGTCGCGCACCCGCTGACGCACCGCCGCCGTCGTGTCCTGCACGGGACGCAACGCTAACAGTCCATTGCGAGAATCGCAACGAACGCGGCGCGTTGCGATTTCGGCGAAGCGCTGCGGATCGGCGAAGTCTTGCGGAATTCACCTAGACGACAAGGTGAATGTGTCATCGGTTGGAGATCGGCACGAGGTCCGCCGGTGATTGATAAGTCAGTCGGTCGCAATACCGCTGGGCCGCTCGGCCGCACCGAGTGGTGCGAGCCCGCAACGTTCGTGTTGAGCTGAACCGGTGAATCAGGCCGAGTCGGCAGCGCGGACCGCGGGAGAGCAGGAGGGTGCCCGGCGCTGGCGGGTGCTGGCCGTCTGCCTGGTCGCCGGGTTCATGACGCTGCTCGACGTCAGCATCGTCAACGTCGCGCTGCCGTCGATCCAGCAGGGCCTCGACGCACCAGCGGCCGCGCTGTCGTGGGTGGTCTCCGGCTACGCGCTGACCTTCGGGCTGGTGCTGGTACCAGCCGGTCGGCTCGGCGACGATCGCGGCCGCAGCCGGATGTTCCTGGTGGCACTGCTGACCTTCACGCTGGCCAGCGCGCTGGCCGGATTCGCGATGAACCCGCTGTGGCTGGTCGTGGCCCGGCTGCTGCAGGGCGTCGCGGGCGGACTGCTCAACCCGCAGGTGCTGGGACTGCTGCAACAGCTCTTCCACGGCCGCGAACGCGGCAAGGCGTTCGGTCTCTTCGGGGCCGTGGTGGGCATTTCCACCGCGATCGGCCCGCTGCTCGGCGGCCTGATCATCCAACTCGCCGGGCAGGAGCACGGCTGGCGCTGGGTGTTCTTCGTGAACCTGCCCATCGGCGTCGCGGCGGTGCTGTACGGGCTGCGGGTGCTGCCCCGCGACGGCGCTCGCACGCGGTCCAGCAGCCTGGACCTCGTTGGTGTGCTGCTGCTCGGCGGTGGACTGCTTTGCCTGCTGCTCCCGCTGGTCGAGCAGGAAAGCGGCCACGGCACCCCGTGGTACCTGCTGATCATCGCGGTGGTGCTGCTGGCGCTGTTCGTGGCGTGGGAGTACTGGTACCGCGCGCGGGGTCACGCGCCCCTGGTGCACTTGGGACTGCTGAAGATCCGCAGCTACTCCTTCGGCGCGACCCTGGGGCTGCTGTACTTCGCCGGGTTCACCAGCATCTTCTTCGTGCTCGCCGTGTACTTCCAGCGCGGTCTGGGGTATTCGGCGTTGCAGGCGGGGCTGGCGTTGACGCCGTTCGCGGTCGGTTCGGCGGTGGCCTCGGGCCTGGGCGGGCGAATCGTGTACCGGATGGGCCGCAAGCTGGTGGTCATCGGATTGGCCGCGGCACTGCTCGGACTGCTGGCCACCGACCTGCTGCTGGCCATGCATCCGGGGCCGCAGGCGGGGTGGGTGACCGCGCTTCCGCTGTTGATCGCCGGGACCGGAAGCGGCCTGGTGATCTCGCCGAACCAGACGGTGACGCTCAGCGAGATCGACAGCGCGTACGGCGGCACCGCGGCCGGGGTCCAGCAGACGGGCCAGCGGATCGGTTCCGCGGTGGGCACGGCGGCGGCGTCCGGGCTGTTCTTCGGCACGTTGGCCACCGGAGGTTTCGACGCGGCGATCTCCAGCGGCCTGATCGTCTCGGTCGGCTTCGTCGCCGCCGCGCTGGTCGTGGCCGTTGCCGAACTCGTACTGGCCAACCGCACCACCGAAGACCTCTGATTCCTCCGGCCTGCCACGATGATGGCGTGCGGGGCTTCGGAGCCGCCGTTTGGATGGAGGACAAGGTTCAAACGCGGAACGAGACCGATCGGCTCAACGACCCCGTAACCCTCCACTATGGACAAGATGCCGAGCGCGCCCGCACGATCGGCCGCGAATACCTCACCACCCCCTGAACCGCGCGACCCGAACGAGGTGAGGGGCACCCGTGACCCAGTAACTGGGTCACGGGTGCCCCTCACTCGTCACCCGAAGAGGTGGGGGCGCCGTGTGATGAGTGGTTTTCAGTCGTGTGCGGTGTCGGTGGCCGGGTTGGCGAGTTTCGCGTGGCGGTGGCCGTAGAGGAAGTAGATCGCCAGGCCCACCAGCAGCCAGGCGCCGAACCGCAGCCAGGTGATGATGTCCAGGTTGGACATCAGGTACAGGCAGGCCAGCGCGGTGATGATCGGCAACCAGGGCGACAGCGGCATCTTGAACGGCCGCGCCAGATCCGGCTTGGTGCGGCGCAGCACCGGCACCGCGATGGCGACGATGACGAAACCGGACAGCGCCCCGATGCTGACCATGTCGGCCAGCTCGGAGATCGGGATGAACCCGGCGAGCAGCATGATCACCACCGCACCGCCGATGGTCATCCGGTGCGGCGTGCCCCACTTCGGGTGCACTTGGGAGAGCTTGGGCGGCAGCAGCCCGTCCCGGCTCATCGCGAACCCGATCCGGCCGATGGTGACCAGCTCGACCATCATCACCGAGGTCAGCCCGGTCACCGCGCCGAGCGCGATCAGCGCGGCCACCCACGGCTGCCCGACGGCCTGGAACGCCGCCGCGAGCGGGGCGCCCTCGTCGATCTGCCGGTAGTCGACCATCGCGCTGAGCACGATGGCGACCGCGACGTACAGCAGGGTGCACACGATCAGGCTGCCGAGCAGCCCGACCGGCAGGTCCCGCCTGGGGCGCTTGGTCTCCTCACCGAGGTTGGCCAGCGCCTCGAAGCCGGTGTAGGCGAAGAACACCACCGCCGCCGCGGTGAGCATGCCGCCGATGCCGTACACCGACTGCTCCATGCCCAGCACCGCCTGCACCAGCGGCTGCTCCAGCGGGTTCGCGGTGCCCGCGGCGGGCTGCGCGGGCGGGATGAACGGGTCGAGGTTGGCGCCGTTGACGAAGAACAGACCGGCGACGATCACCAGCACGCACACCGCGACCTTGACCACGACCAGCGCGTTGGTCACCCAGGACGACTCGCGGATACCAGCCACCGCGACGACGGTCAGCACCGCGATGATCAGGATCGCGCCGACGTTGACCGTCGCGTCCTCGCCGAACCAGGCCTCCGGCAGACCGAGCAGGTTCGCGACGTAGCCAGACCAGCTGCGCGAGACCACCGCGGCACCGAGCGCGAACTCCAGCAGCAGGTCCCAGCCGATGATCCAGGCGAACAGCTCGCCCAGCGTGGCGTACGCATAGGTGTAGGCGCTGCCCGCGGTCGGCACCGCCGAGGCGAGCTCGGCGTAGCACAGCGCGGCCAGCGCCGCGACGACGCCGCCGACGACGAACGACAGCACGACCGCGGGCCCGGCGTGCTCCTTGGCCTCGATACCGGCCAGGGTGAACACACCGGTGCCGATGATGATGCCGATGCCGAAGCCGACCAGGTCCCGCCCGGTGAGCCGACGGATCAGTCCGCTGCGCGCGCCGCGGGTCAGCACGTCCTCGACGGGCATCGTTCGCAATACACTCACGGCCTCGCACCGTAGAAGAAGGCCGCCCGCAGTCCCAACCGCACTCGCGGTACGTGATCCATTCGGTACGTTTCGTGACCCTGGGTGCCGGGCTGTTTTCACGCGGCGCAGCCGCCTGCGGTGCGGGACTCGGCTGGCGGGTTCTCAGTGCCCGTCTTTGCAGTGGCGGTGTCGCGCCTCCCGCCTCGGGTGAGGTGGGCGATTTCGCGCGAAATCGCCGTCTCCCACGCGGGGCGGGTGGCGATTTCGCGCGAAATCGCCAGGTCTGCCACCCGCGCCGCGAAGCAGGACGAGTTCGAAGACAGGCTCTCAGGAGCCGCCCGCTCCGGTACGGGAACCACTCCTGAACCAGTCCCTAGGCGGGCACGGCGGAGGTGTCGCGTTCCCACACGCGGTGCTTGCCGAGCGCGGCTGCGAACTCCTCGATGAACCCGTCCGGCAAGGCGCCGCCGGTGTGCGCGGCGGTGACCACGCCCAGTTCCGCCACCACACCGTTGACCCCGTCGGGCTGGCGCGCCTCGGCGACCCCGGCTCGCTGCAGCAGCTCCATCCCCTCGTCGCTGGCCGCCACCGGCTTCTGGTGCTTGTAGGCCTCCGCGACGAAGTGGATGGCGTAGCCGTCGGCCGACAACTCGCGTGCGCTGTCCGCCCCGCCCGGCACGATCACGCCGTCGTAGAGCACCGAGCCCATCGTGTTGATGGCGCGGTCGACCGAGACCTCGTGGCCGTCGGTGCCGCGGACCCGGCCGTCGTGCGGGCCGAGGATCTCCGCCAGCGCGCCGCGTTCGGACAGCTCGCGCTGGATCTGCGCGACCTCGGTGGCGTCGACGCCGTCGGCGACCAGCACCGCGACCCGGCGGGTGGCGATCGTGCCGGTGACCGAGTTGGCCAGGCTCAGCGCCGGGGAACTGCGGCCGTGGTTGGGGGTTGGGCTGCCGGTCGGCGGGCTCACCCCGACGCCTTCGGCGACCGCCGTCGCCAGCTCGCGGTCGATGTGGTCGAGCTGCTGCACCACGCTGTCGCGGACGTGCTGGTGGTCGACCTTGCCGAGCTCGAAGCGGAACGCCGCGACGATGTGCTCCTTCTCCCAGGGCGCCATGCTGTTCCAGAACAGCGTGGCCTGGCTGTAGAAGTCCTTGAAGCTCTCGCTGCGCTTGCGGATCGTGCGGCCCTCGACCTTCTCCTGGTAGTGCGAGAAGGCACCCTCGTCGACTCCGGCGAGCATCGGGCAGCCACCGGCCAGGGTGTTCTCGGAGTAGCTGGTGCGTCCTTTGTGGACGCACTGCTGCCCGTAGCCGTCCCGCTGGTTGGTGGCGACGTCGGCCACCGGTCGGTTGACCGGCAGCTGCGCGAAGTTCGGCCCGCCCAGCCGGATCAGCTGGGTGTCCAGGTAGGAGAAGTTGCGGGCCTGCAGCAGCGGGTCGTTGGTGAAGTCGATGCCGGGTACCACGTTGGCGGTGTGGAAGGCGATCTGCTCGGTCTCGGCGAAGAAGTTGTCCGGATTGCGGTCCAGCACCAGCTTCCCCACCGGACGCACCGGCACCAGCTCCTCCGGGATGATCTTGGTGGCGTCCAGCAGGTCGAAGTCGAAGTCGAACTCCTGGGACTCCTCGACCAGCTGCACCCCGAGCTCGTACTCCGGGTACTGCCCGGCCTCGATCGACTCCCACAGGTCGCGCCGGTTGTAGTCGGGATCCTTGCCCGCGATCTTCTGGCACTCGTCCCACACCAGCGAATGGCTGCCCAGCACCGGCTTCCAGTGGAACTTCACGAACGTCGCGCGGCCTTCGGCGTTGATCAGCCGGAAGGTGTGCACCCCGAAGCCCTGCATCATCCGGAAGCTGCGCGGCAGCGCGCGATCGGACATCAGCCACATCACCATGTGCAGGGTTTCCGGCTGCAGCGCTACGAAGTCCCAGAACGTGTCATGCGCCGAGGCGGCCTGCGGCATCTCGTTGTCCGGCTCGGGCTTCACCGCGTGCACGAAGTCGGGGAACTTGATGCCGTCCTGGATGAAGAACACCGGCATGTTGTTGCCGACGAGGTCGTAGTTGCCCTGCTTGGTGTAGAACTTGGTGGCGAATCCGCGCACGTCGCGGACCGTGTCGGCGGAACCCCGCGAACCCGCGACGGTGGAGAACCGCACGAAGACCGGGGTGCGCTCGCCCGGATCGGTCAGGAACCGCGCCACCGTGCGGTCGGCGAGCCAGCCGTCGTAGGGCTGGAAGTAGCCGTAGGCGCCCGCGCCGCGCGCGTGCACCACGCGCTCCGGGATCCGCTCGTGGTCGAAGTGGGTGATCTTCTCGCGGGCGTGGAAGTCCTCCAGCAGTGTCGGGCCGCGTTCACCTGCGGTCAGGGCATCGTCGGTGTGGTCGATGCGCACGCCCTGCTGAGTGGTCAGGTGGGTGTCGGTGAGGTCTTTGCGAACCTCGTCGAGTTGCCGTTGCTTTGCGTTGTGGTCGTCGGTGACCATCGCGAACCAGCTCCCCTCCGGTTTCGGCTTGCCCCACGGGATTCCCGGCCGACCGCAGCGGTATGCGCGGGTGCGGGTAGCTGAGGAGCGCAACGGTCGGGTGGCAGTGCGGCTCACCCGGCGTTCGAGGGTGCGCCTGCCGCGTTCACGACCCGAGCGCGGCGGGCAGCCAGTGCAGCAGTTCGGGTGCCCCGGCGACGATCAGGAAGTGCAGCCCCCGCCCGACGATGCTGGCGGCCAGGAACCCCAGCAGCGGAATGCCCGCCGCCCCGGAGAGGAAGCACATCAGGCTGTAGGGCGGTATGCCGGGCACCGCGGTCAGGCACAGCACGCCCAGGCCCCACCACGGGCGTTGCTGGGTTCGCTGGTGGAACTTCTCGAACCAGGCGGCCCACCTGCCACTCCGCTTGGCCTCGAACCGCTTGCGCAACCGATCGCCGAGCGCGAAGCCACCCCTACCGGCGAAGTAGAACAGGGTCTTCCCGGCCACCTGCCCGAGCGCGGCGGCCAACCCGAGCGCCCACCAGTTGGCGCCGTCCACAGTGGACACCACGCCCAGCAGGTACAGCTCGATGTTGACCAGCGGAAAAAAGCTGCCGAGCGCGGCGGTACCCGCGGTGGCCAGCAACCACCCGATCACCGAAGAACCCGAACGCCAACACGCCCGCGCCCCGAACTCGGCTGGCAGATCACGTCACGCGCTCCATAGCTGCGAAAACAGGCCCGACCGAGCCTACCGACCCACCACCACCAACCCCCAACCGGGCGGCTTTTCCGAGGTGAAGGGCACCTTCGACCGAGTAAGCCGGTCAAAGGTGCCCTTCACTCATCGCCTGATCGGGTGGGTTCGGCGTCGGGGTCCCAGGCGAGCAGCCGGACCCGGCTGACGGTGCGCAGGTGGCGGCGCATCGCGGTGACCGCCGCGCGCGGGTTGCCCGCTCGGATCGCCTCGGCGATGCGTTCGTGCTGGCCCAGCGACTTGCCCGGCCGGTCCGGCTGGCGCAGCGACTCCTGGCGGCTCTCGGCGATCTCCGCGGCGATGGTGCGCATGAAGTCGGCCAGCAGCGGGTTGTGCGCGGCCGCGGTGATCGCGGCGTGGAACCGGCGGTCACCCTCGCTGCCGAGGCCGCCGTCGGCGATCTCGCGGCGCATGTCCGCCAGCGCCGCGTCGATCTCGGCGAGGTCGTCCTCGGTGCGGCGCTGCGCGGCCAGTTCGGCGAGCTTGGTCTCCAACGCCTCCCGCGCTTCCAGCACGTCCGGCAGGCGGCGCTTGCGCGCCACGAGCTCCTCGACCGGCTCGGCGTCCAGCGACGCGCGGCGCAGGTAGGTGCCGCCGCCGTGCCGCACCTCGACGAGACCCTGCACTTCGAGCACCACGATCGCCTGCTTCACCGACGCGCGGCTGACACCGAGCCGCTCGGCGAGCTCCCGCTCCGGCGGCAGCCGGTCGCCGACGCGCAGCCCGGAATCCGCCACGTGCTCGCGCAACCGCTGCACGACCTGCTCGTACAGCCGGGGGCGGGCCAGTGGGCGCAGGGCTTCGGACACCGGGTTCCTCCAGACCGGAAGTCGGGTAGTGGTCAGTGCCTGTCTTCGATCCGGTTTTGAAAGCGGCGCCGACCACCCTGCGCTCCCAGCTGGCGCCGTGGGTTCCAGGAGGATGTTGGGGATCGGCGGGCGGAGACGCCCCGCGCCACTTGCGCAGAACGAGTTCGAAGACAGGTTCTCAGGCTAACACCGGCTGGATGGCCGAGTGGATGAGCCAGTTTCGCCCCACATTCCCTTGACGTGGCCGCGCCGCTGGAGCAAAAGTGGTCGAGCCAGTGGACCACTGCCGGGCCCAGGCCTCACCGGGCACCGCAGGTTCGCGGGCGGGACATTGAGGAGCGTGGAGGTGGTCATGGCCAGCGCGGCGCAGGTGCTGTTCCCCAAGTTGCGGAAGCCCGACGACAAGGAGGCGCTGCGCTTCGGTGCGCGCACGCTGGACTACCGGGAGCTGGCGGCGGTGGCCGCCGGGATCGCCGAACGCGTCGGGACGGCGCGGCGGATCGCGGTGTGGGCGACCGCGACGCCGGAGACCTGCGCGGCCGTCATCGGTGGGCTGAGCGCGGGTGTCGCGGTGGTCCCGATCAACCCGAAGGTGGGGGAGCGGGAGCTCGCGCACATCCTCGGCGACAGCGAGCCCGAACTCCTGCTGGCCCCGCCCGGTTTCCAGCCGCCGGAAGGGCTGGGCGACATACCGGTGCACGAGGTGGATCTCAGCGTCCGGGGCGGCGAGCTCCCGCCGGAGGCCGCCGAAGACGACCCGGCGCTGATCGTCTACACCTCGGGCACCACCGGTCCGCCCAAGGGCGTGGTGCTGCCGCGCCGTGCGATCCGCGCCAACCTCGACGCGCTGGCCGAGGCGTGGCAGTGGACCGAGCGCGACGTGCTGGCGCACGCGCTGCCGCTGTTCCACGTGCACGGGCTGATCCTCGGCACGCTCGGCCCGGTTCGGCTGGGCGGCACGGTGCACCACCTGGGCAAGTTCTCCTCGTCGGCCATCGCCGAGGAACTGGCCGGTCCGGCCACGATGATGTTCGGCGTGCCGACCATGTACCACCGGCTAGCGGAGGACGCCGAGCGCGATCCGCAGATCGGGCAGTCGGTCGGCAAGGCGCGGCTGCTGGTCTCCGGTTCGGCGGCGCTGCCCGCCGTGGAGCACGAGCGGATCGAGCGGCTGACCGGGCAGCGGGTGGTCGAGCGCTACGGAATGAGCGAGACGATCATGAACTGCGGGGTGCGCGCCGACGGCGACCGACGCCCCGGCTACGTGGGACGCCCGTTCGCCGGGGTCGAGCTCAAGCTGGTCGACGAGCAGGGCGGTGAGATCACCGCCAGCGACGACGAGACCGTCGGCGAGATCCTGGTGCGCGGCTCCAACTTGTTCAGCGGCTACCTCAACCGGCCGGACGCCACCGCCGAGGCGTTCGTGGACGGCTGGTTCCGCACCGGCGACGTGGCCACCCGCGCGCCCGACGGCTACATCCGGATCGTCGGACGCAAGGCCACCGACATCATCAAGAGCGGCGGCTACAAGATCGGTGCGGGCGAGATCGAGAACAGCCTGCTGGAGCACCCGGCGGTCGCCGAGGTCGCCGTCACCGGCGAACCCGACCCCGACCTGGGGGAGCGCATCGTCGCCTGGGTCGTGCGCGCGCCCGGCGAGGAGGTCGCCGAGCATGAACTCATCGACCACGTGGCCCGGCTGCTCACCCCGCACAAGCGGCCGCGCGTGGTGCGGTGGCTGGCGGCGTTGCCGCGCAACGAGATGGGCAAGGTGCAGAAGAAGGCGCTGGGCGATGGCTGAGCACACCGCGGCTCGCGTGCTGGTCGAATCGGTCAGCCAGGGGTTCGAGGAGTTCGAGCCCCCGGCTGGGCGGTCGGCCGCGGACGGCCCGCTGGGCTGGCCCGGTTACGACGACCAGCGGGCCCGTGCGACCGCCCGGACCGGCGCTGACGAATCGGTGCTGGGCGGGCGGGGCTGGGTCGGGTCGCGGCAGGCGGTGCTCATCGCCTTCGACTTCGCTTTCCTCGGCGGCTCGGTCGGCACGGCGGCCGGGGCGCGCATCGTGGCGGCCTTCGAGCAGGCCAGGGAGCTGCGGCTGCCGGTGATCTCGCTGGTGGCCTCCGGTGGCAGCCGGATGCAGGAGGGCATCTGCGCCCTGCGCCAGCTGCAGGAGATCGCGCGGGCCTGCCTGCTGACCCGGCAGGCCCGGATCCCGCACATCACCGTGCTGCGCGATCCGACCACCGGCGGCATGTGGGCGGCGCTGTCGGCGGCCGCCGACGTGGTGCTGGCCGCGCCGGGTGCGGCGGTTGCCTTCGGCGGCAGTCGGGTGCGCCGCGCGAGTGACACCGGCGAGGCGTTCAGCGCCGAGGGCAAGCTCGCCGACGGACAGGTGGATCGGGTCGTCGGCGACGCCGAGCTGCCCGATGTGCTGGCGAACCTGGTGGCGCTGCTGCATCCGCAACGGCTCGTCCGGCCGCCGGAGCCCGCCCCGGTCCCGGCCGCGCTCACCGCGAGTGAGCCGCCCGCCACCGGCTGGGATGCGGTGCAGCGCGCCCGCGCGGCGGACCGGCCGCGGGCCGGGGCCTATCTGGACGCCTACTTCACCAGCCGGTTCGAGATCAGCGGCGACCGCGCGGGCGGCCGGGACGTCGGGATGATCTGCGGCATCGGTGATCATGACGGGCGCACCGTCGCCTTCGCCGCCCAGACCGGTGCGGCCAACACCCCGGCCGGGTTCCGCACCGCCGCCCGGTTGATCCGGCTCGCCGACCAGCTCGGCATCCCGGTGCTGACCCTGGTGGACACGCCGGGTGCGGCCAACGACGCGGCGGCCGAGCGCGGCGGTATCGGACCGGCGATCGCGGCGGTGTTCGGCGCGGTCGCCGATGCCCGGGTGCCGATCACCACGCTGGTCATCGGCGAGGGCGGCTCGGGCGGTGCGCTGGCGCTGGCCTCGCCGGGCCGGACCTGGATCACCTCGGATGCGTATTTCGCCGTGATAGCACCGGAATCCAGTGCCGCGATCCTCAAGCGCGACCCGGCTCAGGCGCCGGAACTCGCCGGTCTCCTGCGATTGCGCCCGCAGGACCTGCTCGACCTCGGCTTCGTCCAGGGCATCGCGCGCTAAGGCCCGGTCCTTGGACCCGTTCTGCGTTGCGGTGCGGGTAGCGAAACCAGCGCCGCTGAAAAGGACCGAAGACAGCCGCTGAGTCTCCGGATCGGGAACCCACGGCGCCCGGTCGCCCTCGGTGATCAATGCCACCTCGACAGAGGGGCGATCCGAACACGTCCGTGTTCTAAACTCGGGCTCGCCTGACAAAGGTTAGGCTTGCCTGAGTTGCCAGAAGGATGCGATGAACCGGACGGGGATCGGCGGCAAGGTCGCCATCGTGACAGGCGCTGGCCAGGGTATCGGTGCCGCCGTGACCACCGCGTTCGCCGAACTCGGCGCCACCGTCGCCGCGGTGGACCGAAACGGCGAGCAGGTCGAGACCGTCGCCGCCGCGCTGACCGACAAGGGCTATCAGGTGCACGCCTACCGCTGCGACGTCGCCGACGGTGCCGCGGTGACCGACGTCGTCGAGCGCGTCGCGGTCGCACTCGGTCCCATCGAGGTCCTCGCCAACGTCGCCGGAGTGCTGCAGGTGGGCACGGTGCAGGAACTCACCGACGAAGACTGGCACCACACCTTCGCGGTCAACACCACCGGGGTGTTCAACCTCTGCCGCGCGGTCTCCAAGCACATGATCCCGCGACGGCGCGGCGCGATCGTCACGGTGAGTTCGAACGCGGCTGGCGTGCCCCGGCACGGCATGTCCGCCTACGCCGCCTCCAAGGCCGCGGCCACCCTGTTCACCAAATCGCTCGGGCTGGAGCTCGCCGAGTACGGCATCCGGTGCAACGTGGTCGCCCCCGGCTCGACCGACACCGACATGCAGCGCGGGATGTGGGCCGACGAGCGCGGTGCCGAACGGGTCATCGCGGGCTCGCCGGAAGCCTTCAAAGCGGGCATTCCGCTGCGCAAACTCGCCACCGCCCAAGACATCGCCGACGCGGTCGTCTTCCTGGCCTCCGAGCAGGCCGGGCACATCACCATGCACGACCTGTACGTCGACGGCGGCGCCACGCTGCGCGCCTGACCCTGCCGTGAACCCCGAAAGGTTGCCATGACCACGATCGACAGCGAAATCGACGGCATCGGCGTCGTAGCCGACGATGCGGCTACCCGGTTGCTGGCGGCCTACGAGGCGGGCTCGTCGTTCCTGTTCTCCGCGCCGCGCGGCGTGCTGCTGGCCCGCGGCGTGGCCGCGACCGTCCCCAAGACGCAGTGCGCCCGCGAGGAATTACCCCGGCGGGTGGCCGATTTCCTGGGCAGCGCAACGGAATTCGGGCGCCGCAACCCGTTGGTCGTGGGTGCCGTGCCGTTCGGCGAGAACCTGCCCGCGCACCTGGTGCTGCCCGAGGAAGTGGTGCGGGCGACGCCGTTGAACGTCGTGGTGCCCCGGCCACCGCGCGGCGCGACACCGAACTACCACGTCCGCGCGGTGCCCGCGGCCGCCGAGTACGAGCTCGGCGTCGGCCGGGTGCTGCGGCGGCTGGCCGACGGCGAACTGAGCAAAGTGGTCCTGGCGCGCTCCCTGGAGCTGACCGCCGGAGAACCGATCGACGTCCGCGACGTGCTGTGCAACCTCGCGCTGGCCGACCCGAGCAGCTACACCTTCGCGGTGGACCTGCCGCGCCGCGGCGAGGACGGCACCCGCGACAACTTCGGCCCGCAACCACCGCTGCGGCGCACCTTCCTCGGGGCCAGTCCCGAACTGCTGGTGTCCCGGCGCGGCCTGCGGGTGCGCTCCAACCCGATGGCCGGTTCGCGGCCGCGCAGCGCCGACCCGGTCGAGGACCAGCGGCTCGCCACCGAACTGTCCAATTCGGACAAGGATCGTCGCGAGCACGCCGCGGTCGTCGACGCGGTGGTGCAGACGCTCCGCCCGTTCTGCCAAGACCTCCAGGTGTCCGGGCCGACGGTGATCAGCACCGCGGCGATGTGGCACCTGGCCACCGAGATCACCGGTGAGCTCCGCGACCCGGCGACGTCGTCGCTGGAGATCGCCCACGCGCTGCACCCCACCCCGGCGGTGTGCGGCACCCCGCCGCAGCGGGCCCGCGAGGTCATCGCCGAGACCGAGCCGTTCGAGCGCGGCTACTACGCGGGCATGGTCGGCTGGTGCGACGCCGCCGGTGACGGTGAATGGGTGGTCGCGATCCGCTGCGCCGACATCGAGGACGACGTGCTGCGGCTGTACGCGGGCGCGGGCATCGTCGCGGGTTCGGAACCCGCCGACGAACTGGCCGAAACCTCCGCGAAGTTCCGCACCGCGTTGTCCGCGATGGGCCTGGACCAGGCCGTCTGAAGGGGACCGAGATGACCGCATCGCTACCCGGCTGCCCCACCTGGCCGACGGAGTTCGCGGATCGCTACCGGGCGGCCGGTTATTGGCGCGGCTACACCTTCGGGCAACTGCTGCGCGACCGCGCCGCCGCGCACCCCGACCGCATCGCCGTCGTCGACGGCGACCGGCGCATCTCCTACCGCGCGCTGGACCTGCGCGCGGACCGGCTGGCGGCCGGGCTGCGGGAGTTGGGCATCGGCGCGGGGGACCGGGTGGTGGTGCAGTTGCCCAACATCGCCGAGTTCTTCGACGTCTGCTTCGCGCTGTTCCGGCTGGGCGCCGTCCCGGTGTTCGCGCTGCCCTCGCACCGGCTGACCGAGATCACGTACTTCTGCGAGTTCAGCGCGGCCACCGCCTACATCACCGCCGACGTCGAGGCCGGGTTCGACCACCGCGAGCTGGCCGCCGAGGTCGCCGCGAAGGTGCCGGGCCTGCGGCACGTGCTCATCGCCGGTGCCGATCCCGGCGAATTCCGCGCACTGTCCGATGTGGACTCAGAACCGGTGGGGATCGCCGGACCGCGGCCCGGTGACATCGCCTTCCTGCAACTCTCCGGCGGCAGCACCGGTGTGCCGAAGCTGATCCCGCGCACCCACGACGACTACATCTACTCCTTCCGCGCCAGCAACGAGATCTGCGGTGTCACCGAAAACACGGTGTACCTCGGGGCACTGCCGATCGCGCACAACTTCCCGATGAGCTCACCCGGCACCTTCGGCGTGCTGCACGCCGGTGGCCGCGTGGTGCTGGCCCGGCGGCCCAGCCCGGACGAGGTGTTCCCGCTGATCGAGCGCGAACGCGTCACCCTCGTCGCGGCCGTGCCACCGCTCGCGCTGGTGTGGCTGGACGCCGCCGCGAACACCGCGCACGACCTGTCCAGCCTGGAGGTGCTGCAGGTCGGCGGGGCCAAGTGCAGCGAAGAAGTCGCACGACGGGTGCGCCCGCTGCTCGGCGCCACCCTCCAACAGGTCTTCGGCATGGCCGAGGGACTGGTCAACTACACCCGGCTCGACGATCCCGAGGACGTCATCCTCGCCACGCAGGGCCGACCGATCTCGCCGGACGACGAGCTGCTGGTCGTCGACGGCCAGGACAACCCGGTGGCACCGGGGGAAACCGGCCACCTGCTCACCCGAGGGCCCTACACCATCCGCGGCTACTACCGGGCCGAGGAGCACAACGCGGTCGCGTTCACTCCCGAGGGCTTCTACCGCACCGGCGACATCGTGCGGCGCACCCCGGAGGGCAACCTCGTCGTCGAAGGCCGGGCGAAGGACCAGATCAACCGGGGTGGCGAGAAGATCGCCGCCGAAGAAGTGGAGAACCACCTGCTGGCGCACCCGGCGGTGCACGACGCGGCAGTGGTGTCCATGCCCGATGACTACCTCGGCGAACGCAGCTGCGCGTTCGTCGTGCCGCGCGGCACGACGCCGAAAGCACGGGAGCTGATCAAGTTCGTGCGCGAGCGCGGCCTGGCCGCCTACAAGGTGCCGGACCGGGTCGAATTCGTCGAGCAGTTCCCGCAAACCGGGGTCGGCAAGGTCAGCAAGCGCGACCTCCGGGAGGCGATCTCCCGCGAACTGGTGCCGGAACTGCGGCGCCGGTCCTGACCAGAACTCCGCAACGACGAAAGAAGGGGACGCAGGTGGCGCTTCCGGCCATCGCACCGTATCGCGTGCCGCAGCAGGATGATCTGCCCGAGAACCGGGTGTCCTGGCGGCCCGACCCGAATCGCGCGGTGCTGCTGATCCACGACATGGAGCGGCATTTCGTCAACGCCTTCCCGGCGCACGGCGAACCGCTGGATCAGGTGGTGCCGAACATCCGGTTGCTGCGCGAGCGCGCCCGCGCGGCGGGCGTGCCGGTGGTGTACTGCGCGCAGCCCGGTGGGCAGACGGCGGAACAGCGCGGCCTGCAACTGGAGTGGTGGGGGCCGGGGGTCGCCGATCCGGCGCAGGAGGCGATCATCGAGGAGCTGGCGCCCGGCGCCGGTGACGTGCTGCTGACCAAGTGGCGCTACAGCGCGTTCCAGCGCACCGAGCTCCGCGAGCTGCTGCGCGACTGGGGGCGCGACCAGCTGATCATCACCGGTATCTACGCGCACATCGGCTGCCTGATGACAGCGGCCGAGGCCTTCCAGCAGGAGGTCCAGGCTTTCCTGGTCGCCGACGCGGTCGCGGACTTCTCCTTGGCGGAGCACCGGATGGCGTTGGACTACGCGGCCAAGCGGTGTGCGGTGGTGGACACCTCGCGGCGCCTGGCGCAGGCCCTGGTGCTGCGCGAGTCCGAAGTGGTCTGACGAGTTTTCGGGGAGTTCGAGGGAATGTCGCAGATGTTGACGCTGGAAGATGTTCGGGCGCAGGTCGCCGAGCTGCTCTACGAGGACCCGGCGGAGCTCTCCGACGAGGAGAACCTCATCGACTGGGGGTTGGACTCGGTGCGGATCATGACCCTGGTGGAGAAGTGGCGCCGCCAAGGCGTCCAGATCACCTTCGCCGACCTCGCCGAACGCCCCACTCTCGCAGAATGGTGGGCGGTCCTAGCCCCAAAGCTCCCCCCAACCCGGTCGAGTGATGAGTGAAGGGCACCTTTGACCGGCATAGTCGGTCAAAGGTGCCCTTCACCTGTTCAACAACTCAGTTGGGCCAGGGGATTTGGGTTGAGGGGTAGTAGTTGATGCTGGAGGTTGTCAGGCGGGGGCCGTGGGTGGCTAGGCGTTGGCGGAAGGACTCCCAGTCCTGGGCGCCCTTCGGGGACCAGCCGAGTTCGGCGAAGGCCGGTAGCCGGGGGAAGGCCATGAACTCGATGTGCTCGGAGTTCTCCAGGGTTTCCGACCACAGCGGGGCTTCCACGCCGAGCACCGATTCCTCCGGCACGCCCTGCAGGTAGCTGCCCGGATCCCAGCCGTAGGCGTCGGCGACCTCGATGAACCCGGCCCACTGCAGGCCCAGCGGGGTGCTCTCGTTGTACTTGTGGTCCAGGTAGGTCTTGTTCGCCGGGGAGGCCAGGATCTTGTTGCCGCGGGCGACGGCGTCGGTGAGCAGCGGGTCGGCGTTCGTGGTGCCCCAGAACTGCACCACCGCGTCGCCCTGCGGCGCTGCCTTGCCGTACTCGTGCCAGCCGACCACGGTCTTGCCGTACTTGCCGACCAGCGGCAGCACCCGCGCGATGAACTTCGTGTAGTCCTCATCGGGAGTCGAGTGCGCCTCGTCCCCGCCGATGTGCAGGTACGGCCCGGGGGTCAGCGCCGCCACTTCCCGGATGACGTCCTCGACGAACCGGTAGGTGATGTCCTTGTCCACGCACAGCGAGCTGAACCCGACGTCGATGCCGGTGTACAGCGGTGGGGCGACCCCGTCGCAGTTGAGCTCCGCGTAGGAGGCCAGCGCGGCGTTGGTGTGCCCGGGCATGTCGATCTCCGGCACGATCATGATGTGCCGGGACGCGGCGTAGTCGACGATCTCGGTGTAGTCCCGCTGCGTGTAGTAACCGCCCGGACCGCCGCCGACCTCGGTGCTGCCGCCGTACTTGGCCAGCAGGGGCCAGCTGTTGATCTCGATCCGCCAGCCCTGGTCGTCGGACAGGTGCAGGTGCAGCCGGTTGATCTTGTAGCGGGCGATCTGGTCGATGTAGCGCTTGACCTGCTCCACGTCGAAGAAGTGCCGCGCCACGTCGAGCATCGCGGCGCGGTGCTCGAACCGCGGCCGGTCGACGATCTCGCCGCCGGGCATGGTCCACGGGCCGGGCTGCGCGGTCGGGCTCTCGATCGCCGCGGGCAGCAGTTGGCGAAGCGTCTGCACGCCGTTGAACAGCCCTTCGGTGCTGGTGGCGCGGACGCTCACGGCGTCGGCGGCCACCCGCAGCCGGTACCCGGCCGGACCGAGGTCGGGGGCGCCGTCGAGCGCCAGCGCGATGTTCCCGGTGCCGGGCTCACCGCCTAGCGGCACCGGAAATCCGGTTGACGGGCGCAGGATCCCGGCCAGGTACTCGCCGACTTCAGCGGCCTCGCCGTCGGCCAGGATCGAGGTCTGCTCGGTCAGTTCGAAGGTGGTCGCCGGGTCCGGCTGCACGGATTCGGGGACGGGGATGATGTTGTCCATTGCGGAGTTCTCCACGGCTGGTGTGCCACCGGCGGGCACCACGATCCCGGCGGTGAGCAGGGCACCGGCCACGACGGCCAGTGCGGCGTTGCGCACCGTCGATCGGGGCGGTCTAGGGGTCATGTCTCGGCTCCATGATCGGGCAACGGTGCCCATAAAGGTATAGACCAAACCTCAGGTGGCGAACCTCCAACTGGATGTATCGGGCACGCCGAACGGCGCTCGGCTTCATCGCGCTCGGGTGAGCACGGCCCCGATCGAAGCCGCGGTGACGCACCCGAGCGCGACGACCTGGGCCGGACTGAGCAGTTCGGCCAGCAGGAGCAGCCCCGCCAAGGCGCCGGTCGCGGGCTCCAGGCTCAGCAGCACGCCGACGACTCGGGGCGGAATGCGGCGCAGCGCGACCAATTCGAGCGAGTACGGCACGACCGCGGACAACACGGCCACCCCCAGCCCGGCCAGCAGAACTGGCGGCGCGAGCAGCGCCGTTCCGGACTCGACGATGCCAAACGGCAGCATGAGCACCGCCGCGCAGGCGACTGCCAACGCCAGCGGTGAGCCATCGCTGCTGAGCGCGCCGACGCGGTGGCTCAACAAGATGTAGCTGCCCATTCCCGCGGCCGACACCAGCGCGAGACCGATGCCGACGACCGGTAGCGGTGCATCGGACGGGCCGCAAAACAGGAGAACCCCGACCGCCGCCAGCACGGCCCACAGCACGTCGCGCGGCCGTCTGGAGCCGAAGAGAGCCACCGCGAGCGGGCCGAGCATCTGAAGCGTGCTGGCCACGCCGAGGGGGAGGTGCGGCAGCGCCGGGTAGATGACGTTCATCGCCGCGATCGCCGCTGCGAAAGCGATGATCAGACCCCGCGACCGCCAGTCGGCCGGGACCCGCGGACGCCACCAGAGCAACAGGACCACCGATGCCAGCGACAGCCGCAACGCGGCAACGCCCAGCGGCCCGAGAACGGTGCAGAGCTGCTTCCCGAAAGCCTGGCCGAACTGGACGCTGAACACGGCTCCCAGCACGAGCAGGAACGGCGGTACGACAACCGCGCCGGGAGGTGCCAAGGGCTTCATACCGGAAGCCTGCGGCGCCCAGTCCTTGCAGGTCTATCTCGTATTTCTGATGCGGACCGTGAAGAATTGGCTACATGATCGATCTGCGCCGACTCCAGGTCCTGCGGGTGCTCCGCGAAGAGGGCACGGTGACCGCCACCGCGCGGGCGCTCTACCTGACGCCCTCGGCCGTCTCGCAGCAGCTGCGACTGCTGTCCAAGGAAATCGGCGTTGATCTGCTGCTGCCCGAGGGGCGCCGGGTCCGACTCACCCCCGCCGCGCACATCGTGCTGGAACACGCCGACGCGATCGCGGCCGAATGGGAGCGGACCCGCGCGGACCTGGCGGCGCATTCCGGCGGTGCGGTCGGGCAGATCCGGGTAACGGGCTTCGCCTCCAGCTTCGGTTCACTGCTGGCGCCTGCTGCCGCCCGGATCGGCGAATCCCACCCGCGGCTGGCGGTGCACCTCAGCGACGCCGACATCGACGACAGCCTGCGACTGCTGCTGGCCGAGCGGGCCGACATCGCGGTCCTGCCGGTGCCCGGCACACCGCCGCTGGACGATCCGCGATTCGACCAGCGGCTGCTGCTCGACGACCCGCAGGACCTCGTGGTGTCCGCGGCCCACCCGTTCGCCGAGCGCGACTCCGTGCGGTTGGCCGATACCGCGCACGAGACCTGGATCGCGCCGCACCACGACCAGTTCCAGTTGATCGAGGTCGCCTGCGCGGCGGCCGGATTCGCCCCGCGAGTCGCGCACGAAGCAGCGGAGTGGAACTCGGTGCTGGCACTGGTGGCCCACGGTCTCGGCATCTGCCTGCTGCCCAGGCTCGCGACCACCGCGCCGGAGCACGGCGTGGTGCGAATCCCGTTGCGAGACGATCCGGCGCCATCCCGCAGCGTCCTCACCTGCGTGCGCCGGGGAAGCCGCGCGGAACCGGCCATCGCCGCCGTGCTCCAGGCGCTGGAGGACGTGGCGCAGGACCGGCAGCGCGGCTGAGGCCTCAGCGGCCTCGCAGCGCCGGGCGCAGCCGGTCCAGCACCGCTGGATCCTCGATGGTGGAGGGCACCTTGGTGTCGCCGGTGTCGGCGATCTCGCGCATCGACTTGCGCAGGATCTTGCCCGAGCGGGTCTTGGGCAGCCCATCGACCACCGCGACCTCCCGGAAGGCCGCCACCGGCCCGATCTGCTCGCGCACCGCCGCGACCAGTTCGTCCCGCAGCGCCGCCTCGCTGATGTCCACACCGGACTTCAGCACCACGAACCCGCGCGGCACCTGCCCCTTCAACGAGTCGTGCACGCCGATCACGGCGCACTCCGCGACAGCCGGATGCGCCGCCAGGACCGCCTCCATCGACCCGGTCGACAACCGGTGCCCGGCCACGTTGATCACGTCGTCGGTGCGGCCCATCACGAACACGTACCCGTCGGCGTCGACGTAGCCGTTGTCGCCGGTGAGGTAGTAGCCGGGGTAGCGCGACAGGTACGACTCCCGGAACCGCTCGTCGTCGCCCCACAGCGTCGGCAAGGTGCCCGGCGGCAGCGGGAGCTTGAGGCACAGCGCGCCGTCGGTCTCCGGTGGCAGCGGCTGCCCGGCCTGGTCGAGGACCGCCACGTCGTAGCCGGGCACCGGCACGGTCGGCGACCCGGCCTTGACCGGCATCGGCTCCAGTCCGCGCAGGTTCGAGCAGATCGGCCAGCCCGTCTCGGTCTGCCACCAGTGGTCGATCACCGGGACGCCGAGCCGCTGCGACGCCCAGTGGTAGGTCTCCGGATCCAGCCGCTCACCGGCCAGGAACAGGGTCCGCAGGCTCGTGATGTCGTGGTCGGCCAGCAGTTCGGCCTCCGGGTCCATCCGCTTGATCGCGCGGAACGCGGTCGGCGCGGTGAACAGCGCCTTGACGCGGTGCGCGGCGATGACCCGCCAGAACGCGCCCGCATCCGGGGTCCCGACCGGCTTGCCCTCGTAGACCACGGTGGTCGCCCCGGTCAGCAGCGGTGCGTAGACGATGTAGGAGTGGCCGACGACCCAGCCGACGTCGGAGGCGGTCCAGAAGACATCACCCGGCCCGATGTCGTAGATGTTGGCCATCGACCAGCGCAGCGCCACCGCGTGTCCGCCGTTGTCGCGCACCACGCCCTTCGGCCGCCCGGTGGTGCCCGAGGTGTAGAGCACGTACAGCGGATCGGTGGCCGCGACCGGCACGCAGTCGGCCGGTTCGGCCTGCGCCAGCGCGTCGTTCCAGTCCACATCGCGCGGCCCGAGCTCGGCGCGGGCCTGCTCGCGCTGGAACACGATCACCCGCCGCGGCTGGTGCTCGGCCAGTCGCAGCGCCTCGTCGACGATCGGCTTGTACTCGACGATCCGGTTCGGTTCCAGGCCGCACGACGCCGCGACGATCACCGTCGGCCGGGCGTCGTCGATGCGCGCCGCCAGCTCCTTCGGCGCGAAGCCGCCGAAGACCACCGAATGCACCGCGCCGATGCGCGCGCAGGCCAACATCGCCACGACCGCCTCGGGGATCATCGGCAGGTAGATCACCACGCGATCGCCCGGCGCGGCGCCCTGCGCCCGCAACGCCCCGGCGAACAGCGCGACCCGCTCCAGCAGTTCCCGGTAGGTCCAGCGCCGCACCGCGCCGGTCATCGCCGAGTCCCAGATCAACGCGGGCTGCTCGCCGCGACCGTCCCGAACATGCCGGTCCAGCGCGTTGAAACAGGTGTTGAGCACACCGTCGGGGAACCACCGGAAGAATGGATCCGCGGTGTCGTCCAGGGCCCGCGACGGCGCCTGCTCCCATTCGATCGCGGCCGCCGCGTCGAGCCAGAAGCCCTCCCGGTCCGCCAAACTCCGCCGGTAGGCCTCGGCGTACTCGCCCATGGCCACACACCTCCCGCACACACCGATGTTGCCTGGTGTCCTACCGCAAATCCCCGGCCACGCCAAGATCGCCTCCGGCGGCGCGCGAAACACGTTTGTCACAGCCGAAACACCGTTGATCGGACGAACGGTAGTTGATCTTCGGCAGCACTGAGCGCCGGGCCGATATCCGCTCGCAGTTCGGCGACGCAACGTGTCCATTTGGCGCTGCGGGGCCAAGTCGCCGCGACAGAGCGTGCTCGACCGCACACAATCGATCCGGAGTCGAAGATCGGGCTAACACCAGGAGGCATTGTGCCGACAACGAAATCGGAGGTGCTACGAACGATGAGCACGGAACCGGCCCTGCCGCCCAAGGCATCCGCCGCCCAGGTCTCTGCCGACGAGGTCGATCCGAGCGGAGCCAGGTCGACCACCGAGTTGCCCACCACGCCGTGCAGCGTGGTGTGGAGCGGCGGCCATTCGTACGTGCTCGAAGGTGTCACCGGGGCTCGCTGGGCGGGTGTGGACGATCGCGGCCGGGCCCGGTTCCTCACCGACGCCGACCTCCGACGGCGCGGCTGGAGCCATACGCGGGCCTGACCCCGATCCGCGACTGCGCGGCTCCCACCCACGCGAAGCCAGCCCGATCGACCGGCTCCGTGGGAGCCCAGCCGCCAAGTGTGTTGTGCCAGGAATGTGAGACCCTGATCCAGTAGGGACGCACCGGGTGTGCGCCCGAAGCGGGGTAGCAACGCACAACCATTCAGGGGAGGCTCGTGGTGCAGGACGCTGAGCGCACCACGGACAACACCACGAGCGGGGACCGCGACGTGAACCCCGGCCCCGCGGGCGAGGACCCCGTGCAGCGTCCCGAACCGCCGGGCCCGGACCGGGCCCCGGATCCCGGCCTCGCCCGGATCCGGGAGGCCGCCGCCGGCGTGTGGGCCGATCCATGGTGGACACTGCCGAACCTGCTCAGCGTGATCCGGCTGGCCGGTGTGCCGGTGTTCCTCTGGCTGCTGCTCGGCCCGCGAGCCGACCTGCTCGCCCTGCTGGTGCTCGTGGTCAGCGGCATCACCGACTGGCTCGACGGCAAGCTCGCCCGCTGGCTCAACCAGTACAGCCGCATCGGCGAACTGCTCGACCCGGCCGCCGACCGCCTCTACATAGTCGCGACGCTGGTGGCCTTCGTGCTGCGCGACGTGGTGCCCTGGTGGGTCGCCGCCGCGCTGGTGATCCGCGACGTGGTGCTGACCCTGTGCCTGCCGGTGCTGCGCTGGCACGGCTACGAACCGCCCGACGTGCACTACCTCGGCAAGGCCGCCACCTTCTGCCTGATGTACGCGTTCCCGCTGTTGTTGCTGGTGCAGGAGGACTTCCCGCTGTCCGACATCGTGCGCCCGATCGCATACGCGTTCACCTGCTGGGGCGGGGCGCTCTACCTGTGGGCGGGCATCCTCTACCTCGGGCAGGTCGTCGCGGCGGTGCGCCAGGCCAGGTCCAAATCGATCTAGTCGACATCCCGGGGTCGCCTTGCGGCCCGGCCAGCACGGCAAATACGCTCGCCGAACCGATCACGCGCACCATCGCGGCCGGTGATCCACTGCACCAGCGGACCAGGGAGGCGGGACCACGTGGCGGCCCCGGACGAGATCAAGTACACCGAAGAGCACGAGTGGGTTCAGCGCACTGCGGAGGACACGGTGCGCATCGGGATCACCGACTACGCGCAGCAGCAGTTGGGTGACGTGGTGTTCGTGCAGCTCCCCGAGCTCGGTCAGCAGGTCGCCGCGGGTGACGCGCTGGGCGAGGTGGAGTCGACCAAGAGCGTCTCCGACATCTACGCCCCGGTCACCGGTGAGGTGGTGGCCCGCAACGAGCAGTTGGCGGACGAGCCCGAGCTGGTCAATTCGGCGCCGCTGGGCGACGGCTGGATGGTCGAGCTCAAGCTCGCCGACCCGGCCCAACTGACCGGGCTGCTCGACGCCGCGGGCTACCAGAAGCTGATCGACCAGGCATGATCGTCTTCGTGTCGGTGGCCGCGGAGAAGATGTCGGGAGTCGCGCGTTCCGTGCCTGTCGCAGCACGGTACGTTGGGCACATACTTGGCACGATCTATCCGCGTAGAGGAGAGCTCAGGTGAGCCAAAACAGCGGCTTCGGCGATGTTCCGCCGGAGCAGTCACCGGAGACCACCTCGGTCTTCAGGCCCTTCCTCTCGGAGCCGGAAAGCACCGAGAGTGCGCCCCCGGAGCCTGCCGCCGCATCCGGGGTCGATGCGCTGCCCGCCGGGTCCGCCCTGCTGGTGGTCAAGCGTGGCCCGAACGCGGGTTCGCGATTTCTGCTGGACCGGGAGACCACCAGCGCGGGACGTCACCCGGACAGCGACATCTTCCTCGACGACGTCACGGTTTCCCGTCGGCACGCCGAGTTCCGGCGCGAGGGCAACGACTTCGTGGTCGTCGACGTCGGCAGCCTCAACGGCACCTACGTCAACCGGGAGCCGGTGGACACCTCGGTGCTGGCCAACGGCGATGAGGTGCAGATCGGGAAGTTCCGGCTGGTGTTCCTGACCGGCCCGATCGACGGGGGACCGGGCGGCCGCTGAGGCCCCGGCATTCGACTTTGCGACCCGCCAGCGGGGCGGCGCCGAGGTGGCGTCGCCCCGCTGGCGCGTCCCGGGTCCGCGGGCCGGGCGCGCGATGTCCGCGCGCTGGGAATTTCCCGGCGTCGCAACCGGTTTCTACGTCAATGCGGCTTTTTGCACCGGTCCGATGGGCCGGTGGGCGGTGTATCGTGCTGGGTAATGCTCGATGAAGAGCTCAGCCAGCGGTTTCGGGCCAGATGCACCGGCAGGAAGGCCGCGAGAATCGGTGGTCGACCAGACCGCCAAAGGGATGGGCGTGTCCGCCGTATCGCGGGTAGCGTCGGAGGCGTCGGTGCGCGATCCTCGACGGGGATGTCACGCTTCGGCGCGCTGGAGGAGGCGATGTGACGATGAGCAGCGAGATGCGCGTCGTCGGCGTGCGAGTGGAACTACCAGCAAACCAGCCGATTCTGCTGTTGCGCGAGGCGCACGGCGAGCGTTACCTGCCGATCTGGATCGGCTCGGTCGAGGCGACGGCCATCGCCCTTGAGCAGCAGGGTGTGCGGCCGCAAAGACCACTTACCCACGACCTGCTGAAGGACGTCATCGGTGCCCTCGGGCGCGACCTGGAACAGGTGCGGATCACCGACCTGCAGGACGGCACCTTCTTCGCCGAGCTGGTGTTCGACGGGGATGTGCGGGTTTCGGCACGGCCGAGCGACTCGGTGGCGCTGGCGCTGCGCATCGGGGTGCCGATCCACGCCGACGAATCGGTGTTGGACGAGGCGGGGCTGATCATCCCGGACGAGCAAGAGGACGAGGTCGAGAAGTTCCGCGAGTTCCTGGACTCGGTATCGCCGGAGGACTTCCGCGGCGCGGACACCTGACCCCGCCGATCGGCCCGACGACAGCATCCCGGCCCCTGCCCGCGCACCGCGGGCAGGGGCCGGGTCGTCCGGGCGCGTCGCGTTGACCTCCCCGCGGGGCAGGCATACCGTCGAGATACGCGAATTGCCCCGGTGTGATTCAGCCGGTGATTCGGCCGATGCGTTCGACCGGTGGGCGGTGTTCGCGGCCCTGGACCGGGATGGTTCGGGTGCTGGTGATCGTCGTCGTCGGCTTCGTGCCGGACGAGGGGAGGCAGGCGTGGTCGAGGAAGCGTCCAACCGGGATGCTGCCGCTGAGCAGGGCGAACTGTTCCCCGACGCCTCACTGCCGGACGAACTGGTCGGCTACCGGGGCCCGGCGGCCTGCCAGATCGCCGGTATCACCTACCGCCAGTTGGACTACTGGGCGCGCACCAAGCTGGTCGGACCGTCCATCCGCGGTGCCGCCGGTTCTGGCTCGCAGCGGTTGTACTCGTTCAAGGACATCCTGGTGCTCAAGGTGGTCAAGCGACTGCTGGACACCGGGGTGTCGCTGCACAACATCCGGGTCGCGGTGGAGCACCTGCGCAACCGAGGCGTGCAGGACCTGGCGCGGCTGACGCTGTTCAGCGACGGGACGACGGTCTACGAGTGCACCTCTGCCGAGGAGGTGGTCGACCTGTTGCAGGGTGGCCAAGGGGTGTTCGGCATCGCCGTCAGCGGTGCGATGCGCGAGATCAGCGGCACGATCCACGAGTTCCCGGCCGAACGGGCCGACGGTGGCGAGCTGGCGGAGTCGGTGGACGACGAGTTGTCCCGGCGGCGGCGCGACCGGCAGGCCGAGACCGGCTGAATCGGGCGAACCATGTGCGGCTGGTGACATCGGCGGTCCGCTGCGGCCGCCTGATCCGGTAGGCTGCGGCACATCGCCGACCCCGTGCGGGAGAGTCCGGTCCGGCTTCGGTCGTGGCTGGCGCCGAAGGAGCAACTCTCCCCGACAACCTCTCAGGCCACCTGGACCGCACGGGCGAGATGCCTCTGGAAAGAGAGCGCACCGCAGCCGTGGTGCACTCCGCCGACGGTGCAAGCCCGGTGCTCCGGGTGAAGCTCTCAGGCGTCCGCTGCGCGGACAGTGACAGAGGGGGAGAGCAGCGCAGTTCCAGCTGGGTCTTGCGGGACATCCGCGCCCGGTCGGTCACCTGAGCAGCAAGGCGATCGTCGCTCACGTGGCCTGCACTGCCTGCCGCCCTTTGTCCGCCGTGATGATTGAGGTTTGGCGATGACCGACGTGACCCACGACCGCATCCCACTGGCCGCGCTGGAGCACGGCACGCCGTTCGCCGATCGGCACGTCGGACCGATGCCCGCCGAGTTGGCGCACATGCTCGACGTGATCGGGGTCGGTTCGCTGGAGGAGCTGGGGCAGCGCGCCGTGCCGGAGGCGATCCGGGAAGGCGACCTGGAGCTGGCGCTGCCCGAACCGGCCACCGAAGCCGACGCGCTGGCCGAGCTGCGCGACCTGGCGCACCACTGCCACCCGCACACCGAGATGATCGGGCTGGGCTACTACGCCACCATCACCCCGCCGGTGATCCTGCGCAACGTGCTGGAAAGCCCCGCCTGGTACACCGCGTACACCCCGTACCAGCCGGAGATCTCGCAGGGGCGCCTCGAAGCGCTGCTGAACTTCCAGACCATGGTCGCCGACCTGGCCGGGGCGCCGGTGGCCAACGCCTCGATGCTCGACGAGTCGACCGCGGCGGCCGAGGGCATGACGCTGGTGCGCCGCGCGGGCCGGTCGAAGTCGCCGCGGTTCGTGGTGGACGCCGATACGCTGCCGCAGACCATCGCGGTGATCGAGACCCGCGCGCGGCCGCTGGGCATCGAGGTCGTCGTGGCGGACCTGTCCGAGGGGGCGCGGGCGCTGCCGGAGGGCGAGTTCTTCGGCGTGCTGCTGGCCTATCCGGGCGCCGCTGGCGCGGTGCGCGACCACGAGGAGATCATCGCCGAAGTGCACCGGCGCGGCGCGAAGGTCGTCGTGGCGGCCGATCTGCTGGCGCTGACGCTGCTGCGCTCGCCCGGCGAGATCGGCGCCGACGTGGTGATCGGGAGCACCCAGCGCTTCGGGGTGCCGATGGGCTTCGGCGGTCCGCACGCCGGATTCATGGCCGTGGCCAAGGGACTTGAGCGGCAGCTGCCGGGCCGACTGGTCGGGGTGAGCGTCGACGCCGACGGCGACCAGGCCTACCGGCTGGCGCTGCAAACCCGCGAACAGCACATCCGCCGCGAGAAGGCCACCAGCAACATCTGCACCGCGCAGGTGCTGCTGGCGGTCGTGGCGTCGATGTACGCCGTGTACCACGGACCGGCCGGGCTGCGTTCGATCGCGACCCGCGCGCACCGGATGGCGGCCGTGCTCGCCGAGCAGCTGCGCCGCAGCGGGATCGAGGTGCTGCACCGGGAGTTCTTCGACACGATCGTCACGAAGGTGCCGGGCAGGGCGGACGAGATCGTCGCGGCGGCCCGGCAGCGCGGCGTCAACCTCCGCCGGGTGGACGTCGACCACGTCGGCATCAGCTGCGACGAGACCACCACGCGGGCCCATCTGGCGACCGTGTGGCAGGCGTTCGGCATCGCGGATGTGGACGTCGACGAACTGGACACCGAGACCCCGGACGCGCTGCCGACAGCACTGCGGCGCACCTCGGAGTACCTGACCCACCCGGTGTTCCACACCCATCGCTCCGAGACCTCGCTGCTGCGCTACCTGCGGCAACTGTCCGATAAGGACATTGCGCTGGACCGCAGCATGATCCCGTTGGGCTCCTGCACCATGAAGCTCAACGCGACGGCCGAGATGGAGCCGATCACCTGGCCGGAATTCGGTTCGCTGCACCCGTTCGCGCCCGCCCAGGACGCCGCCGGGTTGCTGTCGATCGTCAAGGACCTGGAGAACTGGCTGGCCGAGATCACCGGTTACGACGCGGTGAGCCTGCAGCCCAACGCCGGCAGCCAGGGCGAGTTCGCGGGTCTGCTGGCGATCCGCGCCTACCACCACAGCCGTGGTGCCGCCGACCGGAACGTCTGCCTGATCCCGGCGAGCGCGCACGGCACCAACGCCGCGAGCGCGGTGATGGCCGGGATGCGGGTGATCGTGGTGCGCTGCGACGACGAGGGCAACATCGAGATGGCGCACCTGCGCGAACTGGTCGCCGAGCACGCCGACGACCTCGCCGCGATCATGATCACCTACCCGTCGACGCACGGCGTCTACGAGGACACCGTGCGCGAGGTGTGCGGGTTGGTGCACGACGCCGGCGGTCAGGTCTACGTGGACGGCGCGAACCTCAACGCGCTGATCGGCCTGGCCCGGATGGGCAAGTTCGGTGCCGACGTCTCACACCTGAACCTGCACAAGACCTTCTGCATCCCGCACGGCGGCGGTGGCCCCGGGGTCGGCCCGATCGGGGTGCGCGAGCACCTGGCGCCGTTCCTGCCGAACCACCCGATGCAGCCCGCCGCGGGTCCGACGACCGGGGTCGGCCCGATCAGCGCGGCCCCGTGGGGCAGCGCCTCGATCCTGCCGATCTCCTGGGCCTACGTGCGGATGATGGGTGCCGACGGCCTGCGCCGCGCGACCCTGACCGCGGTGGCCGCCGCCAACTACGTGGCCCGCCGGCTGGGCAGCTACTTCCCGGTGCTCTACACCGGCGAGGGCGGCTTCGTGGCGCACGAGTGCATCCTCGATCTGCGGCCGATCAGCAGGACCAGCGGCATCACCGTCGACGACGTCGCCAAGCGGCTGGCCGACTACGGCATCCACGCGCCGACGATGTCGTTCCCGGTGGCCGGCACGCTGATGGTCGAGCCGACGGAGAGCGAGAACCTGGCAGAGCTGGACCGCTTCTGCGAGGCGATGATCGCCATCCGGGCGGAGATCGACAAGGTCGTCGCCGGGCAGTGGCCCGCCGACGACAACCCGCTGGTGCACGCCCCGCACACGGCTGCCTCGCTGGCCAAGGAGTGGAACCACGCCTACTCGCGGGCGGAAGCGGCCTACCCGCTGGGCACCGATGTGGTGAAGGTGTGGCCGCCGGTGCGCCGCATCGACGGCGCCCACGGCGACCGCAACCTGGTCTGCTCCTGCCCGCCGCTGACCGCCTACCAGGGCTGATCTCCCCGCAGCACCCCCGGTCGCGGTGGCGGCCGGGGGCGCTGCGGCTACTGGGGCGGGTGCGACACGCCGAACCGGGTTCGGTTTGCGCATCCGGAGGCCCGGATGACACGGTGTCCCCTTCATCTGACCGGCTCCGAGAGGAGTGGAGCATCATGCTCACCATCAGCGAGAGTGCCGCCGAGGTCATCAAGCTCGTCCTCGTCGGCGGCGACTCTCCGGAAGGTTCCGGGCTGCGCATCGCGCCGGCCGGAGAGGGCCTGCAGGCGTCGATCGTCGAACAGCCGCAGGACGGCGATGAGGTGATCGAGGAATCCGGGGTTCGGGTGTTCCTCGAACCGCAGGTCGCGACGTCGCTCGGCGACAAGGTGCTGGACGCCGAGCGCGATTCCAACGGAGAGCTGGCGCTCGCCGTTCGCGACTGACCCCACGACTCGACCGTCGGCCCGGGTGTTTTGCCCGGGTCGACCTTTTTTCTGCCGAGAATTGCGATCAAGAACTCTTGCCAGCTACTGGTGATAACGCCAAATCGGCAACTACCCTCAATGCGCAGCTGTTCGGGCTAGGAGAGGGACCGCGTCGTGCCGACTACCACGCTCGCCATGCACATGAGTGATGGCCTGCTGAACGCGCCGACGGCGGTGCTGTTCGCGGCCGTGGCGATCGCTGGGCTGGCGGTCGCGCTGGCCAAGGCGCGGGCCGATCTCGACGACCGGACCGCGCCGATGGCCGGTCTGGTCGCCGCGTTCGTCTTCGCCGCCCAGATGATCAACTTCCCGGTGTTGCCCGGTGTCAGCGGGCACCTGCTCGGCGGCGCGTTGGCGGCGCTGCTGGCCGGGCCGTGGGTCGGCGCGCTGTGCGTGGCGATCGTCCTGGTGGTGCAGGCGCTGCTGTTCGCCGACGGCGGGTTGACCATGCTCGGCGCGAACATCACCAACATGGCGCTGATCGGCACCGCCGTCGGATACCTCGTCGCGCTCGCGTTGCGGAAGTTCGCGCTGCGCAGCCGGGGCATGTTGCTGGTGGTGGCTTTCGTCGCGGCCTGGGTGAACACCGTCGCCGCGTCCTTCGGCTTCGTCCTCGAATACGCCCTCGGCGGTGCCGCCGGTTATGGCACCGGGACAGCCGCGCTCGCGGTGGTGGGGGTGCACTGCCTGATCGGCCTCGGCGAGGGCGCGATCACGGCCGCGACGGTGGGTGCGGTCGCCGCCGCCCGACCGGATCTGATCCACCTGTTGCGCACCGGATGGCGCAGCGCCTCGACGACGGAGGAGACCGCGCGATGACCGCGCCGCGTTGGCGTTTTCTGTTGGTTTTCGGCCTGGTCGTGCTGGCCATCGCGGGCGGGGTGGCCTACTTGGCGGACTCCGATCCGGACGGCTTGGACGCGGTCACCCAGCGCGGCTGCACCGTGGTCGAGACCCAGCAGGGCGAGCAGTTGGACGGTCGCTGCATCGCGCAGCACGCCGAGGAGCACGCCTTTTCCGGCGGTCCGCTGGCCGACTACACCGTCGGCGGTGACGACCGCTGGACCGGGGTGGCCGGAGTCATCGGCGCCGTGGTCACCCTCGCCGCGGCGGGTGGCCTGTTCTGGGGTTTGCGCCGCAGAACCGGGGGAAACTAGCCGTGGGCGCAGGTCACGCCAGCGCGTTGCACCTGCCCGGCGATTCGGCGCTGCACCGCCTGCCGCCCGAGGTCAAGATCGTGGCCGCCTTCCTGGTGGTGCTGTGCGTGGTCGCCACACCCCGCGAGGTGTTCTGGGCCTTCGGCGGATATGCCCTGTTGCTGCTCGGTCTTGCGCTGGTAGCGCGGATCCCGGCCCGCTGGCTGGCCAGCCGCCTGCTCATCGAGGTGCCGTTCGTGGTGCTGGCCGTGGTGCTGCCGTTCACCGCAGGCGGTGCGACCACCGAGGTGGCCGGGTTGGCGTTGTCCACCGAGGGTTTGTTGGCGGGCTGGAACATCCTCGTCAAGGGCACCTTTGGCCTGGCCACGTCGCTGCTGCTGGCCGCCACGACCGCGCCCCGGGAGATCGTGGTCGGCCTGCAACGGCTGCGCACGCCCCGGTTGTTGATCACGATCAGCACGTTGATGCTGCGCTACGCCGAGGTGATCGTGGCCGAGGCGCAGCGGATGCGGATCGCGCGCATCTGCCGCGGTCACGATCCGCGATTCCTGTGGCAGGTCGGTGCGACGGCACGCGGGGTGGGGAGTCTGTTCATCCGCTCCTACGAGCGCGGCGAACGGGTCCACCTGGCGATGGTGTCGCGGGGTTGGAGCGGAGCGATGCCGGAGCTGGGGGAGTCGCACCGAACATCGTCGGCGGCGTGGTGGCTGGGCATGGCGCCACCGGCGGTCGCCGCTGTCGTCCTGGGAGCTGCCTTGTGGACCGCCTGAGCGAATCGCTGTCCGAGCGCGCCGCCGTGCCGGAGTCCGTCCCGGCACTTGTGGTGTCTGGGCTGGCCTTCCACTACCCGGACGGCCACCGCGCGCTGCGGGGGGTGGATCTGCGCGTCGAGCGCGGCGAACGGGTCGCCGTGCTGGGACCCAACGGGGCGGGCAAGACCACCATGACTTTGCACCTAAACGGTGTGCTGCGAGCGGAATCGGGCCGGATCGAGGTCGGCGGCCTGCCGGTGGACTCGCGGAACCTGAAGGAAGTTCGCCGTCGAGTCGGCTTGGTGTTCCAGGATCCGGACGACCAGTTGTTCATGCCGACGGCGCGGGAGGACGTCGCGTTCGGCCCGGCGAATTTCGGCGTGCGCGGTGCGGAGCTGGAGGAACGGGTCTCCTCGGCGCTCGACGCGGTGGGCATGGCCGAGCACGCGCACCGCTCGCCGCTGCACCTCTCCGGTGGCCAGCGCAAACGCGTCGCGCTGGCCACGGTGCTGGCCTGCCGGCCGGAGCTGCTGGTGTTGGACGAGCCGTCGTCGAACCTCGAACCGGTGGCCCGGCGCGAACTGGCCGAGGTCCTGTTGGCCTGGGGCGGCACCATGCTCATGGTCACCCACGACCTGCCGTACGCGTTGCAGCTGTGCCCGCGCAGCGTGCTGATCGACAACGGCGCGGTGGTCGCCGACGGACCGACCGCCGAGATCCTCGCCGACGGCGAACTGCTGGCCGCCCACCGCCTCGAACTCCCTTACGGCTTCCGGATCCCCTGACCTGCTCCGCACCACCTGGACCGCGCGGCGCGATGGCAGGCGATCATGGCCGGATTCCTGCGGATGTTGGCCAACGCGCCACTCGTATCCGGCCGCAGGGCGCCCCACGATGGACGACATGCCGGAGTGAGGAGTCGGTGATGACCGTGGTGTGGATTTGGTTGTCGGTGGAGGCCGTCGCGGCGTTCGCATTGGCGGTCGTTGCGGTCCGCTGGGTGCGACGCGATCTTCGCGAGAAGCCCACCGATTGCCGTTAGCCTTTGTATGTCCTGTGTGGACAGTTTGAAAGATATCCCTTTGGTGTCAGGGTAAAACACTCAACGGACCAGCGCCGCCCCAGGTGTCGGAACAGCCGCCGTGGGAGAAGTCCGCTGAAGTTCCAGCGGCGCTGCGTGCTGGAGCTGGGCCGTGCGCACTTTCCGGTGCTGTGGCGCCGGAAAGTGCACACGAGGTCACGCCGCCTGCCAGGCGGGATTCCGGCCGGAAAGACCGATCAGCTGGTCCAGCGCCGGGGCGTCGGCGGGCACCTCGACGGCCGGGCCGAACAGCCCGCCGCCATCGGAGCCGTCCGACGCTGCCTGCGACACGAATTCCAGGCTCGCGGCCGTCGCTGCCGGATCGCACCGGAACGGCTGGCCTGTGGCCTTCGCGATGTCCCAGCCGTGCACCACGATCTCGTTCATCGCCACCCTGCCCGCCACCGGCCCGGGCAGCTCGACGCCACCGGCCTGCGTCATGCCTTCCCAGGCCGCGGGCTCCCGCCACGCCTCCGCGAGCGCGGCCAACCGCTCGGGGATCCGGGTGCGCCAGTCGGCGGGCAGCCGGGTGGCATCGCCGGATGGCCCTGCCCCGGTCAGTGGGAAGTCCTTCGCGGCCGCGGCGGTGAAAGCCAGGGTCAGGCCGTTGACGTGGTCCAACAGGTCGCCCAATGTGTACTCGGCGCACGGCGTCGGCGCCGTGAGCTGGTCGTCGGAGATGTGCTCCAGCAGGCCCGCGAGTTGGCGGGTGGCGGGTTCGAGGTCTGGCAGTGCGGTCATCGAGAGCTCCCTGGGAGTGGATCGCTTCCACCGGAATAGACCACCGCCGTGGTCGAGATTCATCGGTCACTCGTCCGGGACCGGCGCACGTCGTGGAGTTACGGTTCCCAACGGTTTCAGATGATCGGGAGTGGGCGATGGCGGACCAACCGCGCAGGGCGAAGTACGTGCTGATCCTCGGCTCGTTGTCCGCGTTCGGGCCGCTGTCGATCGACATGTACCTGCCCGCTTTCCCGACGATCGCGGCGGAGCTGCATTCCGGGCCGTCGCAGGTCCAGCTGTCGCTGACGGCCTGCACGATCGGGCTCGCGCTCGGCCAGCTGGTCGCCGGTCCGCTGTCGGACACCTTCGGTCGGCGTCGTCCGCTGCTGGTCGGCCTGGTGGTGTTCACCCTCGGGTCGCTGCTGTGCGCGTTCGCTCCGTCGGCGTACGCGCTGGTCGGGATGCGGCTGGTGCAGGGCCTCGGCGGGGCCGCTGGCATCGTCATCGCCCGTGCCGTGGTGCGCGACCTGTACTCGGGCATCGCGCTGGCCCGGTTCTTCTCGCTGCTCATGCTGGTCAACGGGCTGGCGCCGATCCTCGCCCCGCTGGTCGGCGGGCAGATGCTCCGGGTGACGTCGTGGCGAGGGGTTTTCGCGGTGCTCGGCGCGATCGGTGTGGTGCTGCTGGTGACGACGGCGCTCGGGGTGCGGGAAACGCTGCCCGAGCAGTCGCGGCGGCCCGGCAGCCTGGCCAACACGCTGCGGATCTTCGGTGGCCTGCTCGGCGATCGGGCCTTCCTCGGCTACTCGTTGTCGGCGGCGTTGGCGTTCGCCGCGATGTTCGCCTACATCTCCGGTTCGTCGTTCGTGCTCCAGGACGTCTTCGACATGTCGCCACAGCTGTTCAGCGTGGTGTTCGGGGTGAATTCGCTGGGCATCATGCTCGTCGGGCAGCTCAACGGCCGCCTGGTCGGCCGCGTCGACCCGCGTCGGCTGCTGTCCATCGGCCTCGGCATCAACGCGGTCGGCGGTGTCGCGGTGGCCGTCTCAGCCGTGACCGGAGTCGGGCTGGTCGGCCTGCTGCCCGCGCTGTTCCTGGTGGCATCGAGCATCGGCATGGTGTTCCCGAACGCCACCGCTTTGGCGCTGTCCGGGCGCCCGGAGACCGCCGGAAGCGCCTCGGCGCTGCTGGGCGTCATGCAGTTCATGGCCGGTGGCCTGGCCGCCCCGCTGGTAGGTGTGGCGGGTACGGGCACCGCGCTGCCGATGGGGCTGGTGATGGGCGCCCTCTCGCTGTCCGCAGTCGTGGTGTTCGTCCTGCTGGCCCGCCGCGCCCGGCCCAGCGCAGCGGCGGCCGACGAGCACGCGGTACCGAACACCTACCGGCGGTGATCAGTCGCACTGGGCGAGCAACGCCTCGGCCAGTGCGGTTCGGCCGTAGAGCACGTAGCGCCCAACTCTGCGCACCGAGACCAGTCCGGCGTCGCGGAGGGCGGTCAGGTGTTGCGAGGCGTTCCCGGCGGACATCCGGGTCCGGCGGGACAGCTCGGTGGTTGACCTGGGCGAGGACAGCTCGGTCAGCAGCAGCGCCCGGGATTTCCCGATGACCGCGGCCAGCGCGTCGGGGGCGGTGCGCCGCTCAGGCGTCCAGAGCGCGGCGACACCGCGCGACGGGTAGCGCAGCGCCGCGGGCCACAGCGGATCGAACTTGGAGAACACCGTGGGCCAGAGGAAGGTCGACGGCACCAGCACGAGACCGCGACCGTCGAGCACCTGGGTTCCGGAGAGGTACCGGTGCGTCACCTGCAGGCCGTCGTCGCGCCACCGGACCATCGGGCTGAGCTCGTTGAACAGCCGGGTGGTGCCACCCTCGACCAGCAGTGCGCCGCGGTAGCGAGCGTCCTGCTCCAGCAGGTCGAGCATCGACGGCCACCAAGGTTCGACGGCCAGTTTCCAGTAGTGCTCGATCGCCCGGGCCAGCCGGTGCAGTTCCCGCCCCGGGTCGGCGTGCAACCGGCGAACCGGATCGGATGCGGGCCGACCGGCGTTCTCGATCATCGCCCGCACTGAATCCGGTGGCACCGCCCGGAGGTCTTCGAGTTCCGCGGCCAGGGTCGGCCGCTGCGTGGACGGCGTGGGGGCGAGGAAACCGGGCAGGTACTTGGTCGGGGTCGGCACCAGGTCGAACAGCAGCGAGAGGTCGGTGGTGCTGCGCCGCAACCGCTGATCGACCTCGGCCAGCCACGACCGGTGCAGCGGATTCGACCCGGGCTCCTTCAGGACGCGCACGCTCGCCGCGACTTCCCACAGCGGCGAGAACGCGAACCGCACGCGGGCCAGGTCACCGGCGGACATCGTCATCCTGAGCACCCGATGTCCCCCTTCACCCCGACGGATTCGGCCGGTGGATTCGGCCCAGTCTAAATTCCTGGTCACCGGGCTGGGCGGCAACCATGGTGGCCGGGTGCGCAACGACCAAATCACCGCAACCACCGGTTCTGCCGGGCTGCCGAGGAACTTCCGGCTGTTGTTCGCCGCTGTGGGCGGCAGCGATCTCGGTACCCAAGTCACCTTCATCGCGCTGCCGCTGACCGCTGTCCTCGTGCTCCACGCGGGCCCGGCGCAGGTCGGTGCGATCGGTGCCCTCAGCGCCGTCGCGTTCCTGGTGATCGGGCTGCCAGCCGGAGTCTGGGTGGACCGGCTGCCCCGCCGCGCGGTGATGATCATCGCGGATCTGGTGCGTGCCGTGCTGTTCGCCTCGATTCCCGTCGCCTGGCTGCTGGGTGTGCTGACGATGCCGCAGCTGTACGCGGTCGCGCTGTTCAGCGGGGTCGCGACGGTGTTCTCCGAGGTGGCCGCGCAGAGCTTGCTGCCAGCGGTCGTCAGCCGAGCCCAGTTGGTGCGCGCCAATGCGCGCCTGACGGGGATGCGCGGGGTGAACCAGCTCGTCGGCCGAAGCGTCGGTGGATTCCTGGTGTCCGCGCTCACCGCACCGATCACGATCGCCGTCGACGCGATCAGCTACGCGTGTTCGGCCGTCGTCCTCGGGCGGATCCGGGGAGTGCCGCCGACCGCGACGGCGCGGCGATCGTCGCGGGTGTGGGCGGATGTCCGCGAAGGACTGCGCCACGCGCTCGGTCATCGGCTGCTGCGCCCCTTGGCACTCGATGGCGCGCTGACGAACTTCGCGATGACGCTGACGCTCACGGTGCTACCGGTCGTCTTCGTCGAGGAACTCCGGCTCAGCGAATGGGTCCTGGGCCTGTTCCTGGCCATCGGGGGCTGCGGTGCGCTGGTCGGTGCGGCCGGTGCGCGCGCACTCGGCGAGCGGTTCGGCCACGGCCGCACGTTGTGGATGACCGGGGCCGCGTCCGGTTGCGCGGGATGCTTCGTCCCGCTGGTCGCGGTGGGTTCCTGGCTGTGGTTGGCGGCCGTGGCGTGGTTGCTGATCACCGTCAAGATCGGCATCGGCAACGTGCTCGCGGTGAGCCTGCGGCAGTCGGCCACGCCCGACCACCTCATGGGGCGGATGAACGCGACGTTCCGATTCCTGCTCACCGGCGCCCTCGCCGTCGCATCCGCCTTGGCCGGGGTGCTCGGCGAGCTCGCGGGCACCGGCGCGGTGCTGTCGATTTCAGCGGCCACCTTCGCGGTGGGCTGGCTCGTCGTATTCCTCTCGCCGGTGCGATCCCTGCGGGAGCTTTCCGAGGACCCGGCGTCAGCGCCCACTCATGACCGAGTGATCACGCCGTGCGGCGGGACCCGCTGAGGTGCCTCCGCGGCAGCCGAACCGCGAAGGCACCGAAACGGGTCCCAACAGCGATGCGGTGGCGTTCAGCGCACGTGGGTGCCGTCTCGGACGGTTCCGACGTATTCCTCGACGAGGTCTTCGAGGGCGACCACGCCGACCGCGGCGCCAGCGGGGTCCACCGCCGCCGCGAGGTGGCTTCCGGCGCGCCGCAGCGACGTCATGGCCTCGTCCAGCCGGGCGTCCACCGGCACCGTCGGCAGCCGTCGCACCCGCGCGGGCGCGATCGGGGTGGACGGGTCGTGCCCGGCCTGGTCCAGCACGTCCTTGATGTGCAGGTAGCCCAGCAGAGCGCCGTCGTCGCCGCGCACCGGGAACCGGGAGAACCCGGTGTCGGCCACCACGCGTTCCACGTCGCCCAGGGTGGGGCGACCGGGCAGCGTCGTCAGATCCGGCAGCGGGACCAGCACGTCGCCGACGGTGTGCTCCACCGAGGACAGGGTTTGGGCGAGCCTGCGGTGCTCGGAGTGCTCCAGCAGTCCTTCCCGGCGGGACTCGACCAGCAGTTCGGCCAGCTCGGTGGAGGTGTAGGCGGTGTCGAGTTCGTCCTTGGGATCCACCTTCAGCAGCCGCAGCACCACGTTGGCCATCATGTTGAACAGCGCGATCAGCGGCCGGGCCAGCTTGACGAAGCCGACCAGCGCGGGCACCAGCCACAGCGCGAGCCGTTCCGGTTCGGCGATGGCGAGGTTCTTCGGCACCATCTCGCCGACGAGCACGTGCAGCACCACGACCAGCGCCAGCGCGATCGCGAACGCGACGGCGTGCATCACCGGTTCGGGGATGCCCAGGGCGGCGAACGGCACCTCCAGCTGGTGCGCCACGGCCGGTTCGCCGAGGCGGCCCAGCCCCAGCGAGCACAGCGTGATGCCCAGCTGGGCGCTGGTGAGCATCAGCGAGCCCTCCTGACTCGCCTTGATCACCGTCTTCGCTCGCCCGACGCCCTGCGCCAGCAGGGCTTCCAGCCGGTCGCGGCGGGAGGACAGCAGGGAGAACTCCGCACCCACGAAAAACGCGTTGAGCAGCAGCAGAACCACCCCGAGCAGCATGGCCAGACCGTCGGTCACCGGGTCACCTCCATCGGTTCGGCGTGCGCCGGTTGGCGGCTCAGCCGCAGCTCGGCGATGCGGTGGCGGTCCATCCGCGCGACGGTCAGCAGCCAGTCGTCCAAGGTGAGGCGGGTGCCGACCTCCGGGATGCGGCCGAGTCGGGCCAGCACGAAACCGGCGACGGTCTCGTACTCACCGTCGGGTGTGGCGAATCCGGTGGCCTCGGCCAGCTCGTCCGGACGCAGCAACCCGGAGATGATCCAGGTGCCCTCGCTCAGGCGGCGCACCGCGGCGATCTCCCGGCGGTCGTGTTCGTCGCGGACGTCACCGATGATCTCCTCGACCACGTCCTCCAACGTCACGATCCCGGCGGTGCCGCCGTACTCGTCGACGACCAACGCCAACTGCAGGCCCGAGCCGCGCAGCCGGTTCAGCAGCGCGTCGCCGTCCAGCGTTTCCGGCACCGTAGGCACCGGCCTGGCCAGCGACCCGACCCGGGTGGACTCGCGGTCCGCCGCCGGGATGCCGAAGGCCTGCTTGACGTGGACGACGCCGTGCACGTCGTCGAGGTCGCCGCCGTGCACCGGGAACCGGGAGAACCCGGTGCGGCGGGCGATGTCGAGCAGGTCCACCACACCCGCCTCGGCCGGTAGCGATTCCACTCGCACCCGAGGGGTCATCAGCTCCTCGGCGGTGCGGTCGCCGAAGCGCAGCGACCGGTCCATCAACTGGGCGGTGGCCTCGTCCAGCGTCCCGTGCTCGGCGCTGGAGCGCACGATCGAGCCGAGCTCGTCGGGGGAGCGCGCCGAACGCAGCTCTTCCTGGGGTTCGATGCCGAACCGGCGCACCACCCAGTTGGCGCTGTTGTTCATCGCGTCGATCAGCCAGCGGAAGACCCGGGAGAACCGCGCGTGGTAGCCGGAAACCGCACGGGCGGTCGACAGCGGCCGGGCGATGGCCAGGTTCTTGGGCACCATCTCGCCGAAGACCATCGACAACGTGGTGGCCAGCAGGATCGCCAACGTCAGCGACACCGCCTCGGCCGCCTCACCGGGCAGGCCGACCGCGGTCAGCACCGGCTCGATCAGGTCACCGATCAGCGGCTCCGCGACGTAACCGGTGATCAGCGTGGTGAGCGTGATCGCGACCTGGGCGCCGGAGAGCTGGAACGACAACGTCCGGTGCGCCCGCTGCACGGCGGTGGCGCGCCGGTCGCCGACGGCACTCACGTGCGCGTCGACCGTGCTGCGTTCCAGAGAGGTCAGGGAGAACTCCGCGGCGACCGCGAGAGCGGTGCCCAGCGTGAGGACTCCGACGAAGAGCAGGCCGAGAACGGCCAGCAGAACTTCCATCACCAGCCACCCCGCCCCGAGGCGCCGGTCATGACTTGCGGAAAGCCGGGACTATGTCCCGGCTCGGTACTGCCTTCAGGTGATTGTGCCGCAGGCACCGAAGATGTCACTCCTCATCGGAAAACCCGAAAAATACGGCGTCAGTATATCCCGGCCGCCGGGGTGCCAGCGGTGACGGACTCATCGCGATCGTCCGAGCAGCGCCAGCAGCTTGGTCTGTTCGTCGGCGTCGGCTGCCACCGGTCGCTGCCGGGCGAAGATCCCCATGTCCTGCCAGGCCGGTACCTGCGGCGCGAACACCGTGTGCGCCGCGGCCACCAGAGCTGGGTCCAGCCGGTCGTCGGCGCCGATGCCGCGGGCCAGGTCCCAGGCGTGCACCGCGAGGTCCAAGGTCATCTGCCAGCCGTAGTCCTCGGTCGGGATCACGCCGCCGGTCACGTTCACCTCGCCGTCGGTCGCGCCCGGCTTGTCCCACGCCCGCCGAGCGGCTGCGGCGGCTTCGTTCCAGGCGGAAACCGGATCAGCGCCCAGCACATCACCGTCGAAGCGATCGCCGACCTCGTCCAGGGTGGCGCCGTCGAGCAGCCACGGCGCCCACAACTGCTCGGACACCAGGTGGTTGAGCAGATCCCGGACGCTCCACTCGGCGCACGGGGTGGCGTTGTCCCACTGGTCGGTACCGATGTGCCGCACCCGGTCGTCGAACTCCGCCATGGCCCTGCGGTGCGCCTCCAACAGCTGCATGATTCCTCCTGATGTCCATTGTGATTGCGGTCACGGATCCCCAGGCGGCAACAGCGAATCCGCCGACGATGCGTCCAGTGTGGCCGGTTTGGGACGGGTGTGTCGGGCGCGCCGCGGCGGGTTGGCGACCCGATGGTCTAGGCCACATCGGCAGGACGTAACCTGCCGCAGGTTTGTTGCGAGCGGCTACCGCCGCCTGGTCACACGTACGAGAGGACGTGATCGTGAGTACACCCACGGTTGCGGACGCACCGCAGAAGGGGTTCTTCGGACATCCCCGCGGTTTGTTGACGCTGTTCTTCACCGAGATGTGGGAGCGGTTCTCCTACTACGGCATGCGCGCGATCCTGGGGTACTACCTGTACTTCGCGGTCGCCGAAGGCGGCTTGGGCATCCCCGAGTCGACCGCGCTGTCCGTGGTCGGCGTCTACGGCGCCTCGGTCTACATGACCGGCATCCTCGGCGGCTGGTTGGCCGACCGGGTGATCGGTGCCCAGTGGGCGGTGTTCTACGGCGGCTGCATCATCATGCTCGGCCACATCAGCCTGGCCCTGCCCGGTGGGATCAGCACCGTGGTCCTCGGCCTGGTGCTGCTGGTGGTCGGTACCGGCCTGCTGAAACCGAACATCTCCGGCATGCTCGGCAGCCTCTACGGCGAGCAGGACACCCGCCGCGACGCCGGGTTCTCGATCTTCTACATGGGCATCAACCTCGGGGCGTTCTTCGCGCCGTTCGTGGTCGGCACCCTCGGCGAGAAGGTCAACTGGCACCTCGGGTTCGGGGCCGCCGCCGTGGGCATGGCGCTGGGCCTGATCCAGTACGTGCTCGGGCGTCGGAACCTGGGCTCGGCCGGGCTCAAGCCGGTCAACCCGCTGCCCGCCGGGCAACACGGCCGGGTGTTGGGTCGGGCGGCGGGTATCGCCCTGGTGTTCGTGGTGGTCCTGGTCGCCCTGTCGGTCAGCGGCATGATGGGATTGGGCGGGCTGGTCAACGTGATCAGCATCATTTCGGCGGTGCTGCCGATCGTCTACTTCGCGGTGATGCTGGCCAGCAAGCAGATCACCAAGATCGAGCGGGATCGGCTGATCGCCTACATCCCGCTGTTCCTGGCGACCGCGTTGTTCTTCCTGCTGTTCGAGCAGCAGCCGAACACGCTGGCCAACCTCGCCGAAGCGGACACCGACCTGGACGTCTTCGGCTTCGTGATCCCGGCGTCGTGGTTCCAGTCCATCAACCCGCTGGCGATCATCGTGCTGGCGCCGGTGCTGGCGGCGCTGTGGATGAAGCTGGGCGCGCGGCAGCCGTCGACCCCGCAGAAGTTCGTCGGCGGGTTGTTCTTCGTCGGGGTCGCGTTCCTGTGGGTGGTGCTGTCGAAGACCCTGGTCGGCACCGGTCAGCACCTGCCGGTCATGCTCGCCCTGGTGTTCGTGATCATGACCGTGGGTGAGCTGATGCTCTCGCCGGTCGGCCTGTCGGTGAGCACCAAGCTGGCGCCGAAGGTCTTCGCCTCGCAGACGATGGGCCTGTACTTCCTGGCCCCGGCGATGGGCCAGGGCCTGGGCGCGCAGGTGGTCAAGCTGTACTCGGTGGACAACCAGCAGATCTACTTCGGCATCGTCGGCGTGGCCACGATCGGCTGCGCGGTACTGCTGCTGATCGCCGCGAAGAGCATCAAGCACTACATGCACGGCGTCCTCTAGCACCCCGTTCGAGTGATGAGTGAAGGGCACCTTTGACCGGCTTACTCGGTCAAAGGTGCCCTTCACTCTTACCCGATCGTGAATCCGCGGTGTTGGGATCGCGTTGTTAGGGGCTGTCTTGGTTGGTTTGGGGGTTGGTGGGGTCTGGGGTGGGGTGGCCTGGGATGCTGCGGTCTTGGGGTGGGATCGTGCCGTTGACCAGATAATCGGTGCCGATCTGGTCGGCTGCGGGGTTTCCGGCCAGTGCGTATACCCCGTGTTTGCCCGCGTTCTGCTCGGTGACCAGCACCGACGACGGCAGCGATCGGTGCATCTCAAGTGCGCCCTGGTACGGGGTCGCGGCGTCGTGCACCGAGTTGAACATCAACACCGGTGGCAGACCGGCGCCGGTGATCTTCACCGGCTGCTGCTGAGGGCCGGGCCAGACCCGGCAGGGCGCGACGGTCCAGCTGTTGTACCAGGCGGTCAGCGGGTTGTTCGCGGCCAGTTGCTGGGAGTCGTGCTCCCAGTCCTCGCGGCGGGTCGGCCAGGAGGCGTCCGCGCACTCCACGGCGTTGTAGACGGCGTTGGTGTTCTCGTCGGCCTTGTCCTTGGTCGACACGTGGTCGATGAGTTCGCTGTCATCGTTGCGGAGGCGGAAGTCGGCGATCGCCGTGGCCAGCGGAGTCCAGTCGTCCTCGCCGTAGAGGGCGTTGAAGGTGATCTCGTCGAACTCCGCCGGGCCGAGCGGGCCGCGCGGCGCCTTGCGCAAGTCGGCCTGGATGGCATCCCAGGCCGCCCGCACCTGGGCGCGGTCGGTACCCAGGTGGAAGACCCGGTCGTACTGGGCGATCCAGTCGAAGTACTGGTCCAGCCGCTGCTGCGCCGAGACGTCCTGACCGAGGGTGTCGCGGTACCAGATCTGGGAGGTGTCCGGGTTGACCGAACTGTCCAGGATCATCCGGTCCACGCGCTGCGGGAACAGCTGCCCGTACACCGCGCCCAGGTAGGTGCCGTAGGAGTAGCCGAGGTAGCTGATCTTCTGCTCGCCGAGCGCCTGCCGGATGCGGTCCATGTCCTGGGCGTTGGTCGGCGTGTTCAGGAACGGCAGGTACTTCCCGGCCCGCTGCTGGCAGCCGTCGGCGTACTCCTGGGCGCGCTGCCAGTTCTGCTCGCGGGCCTGCGGGGCGTCCGGGTCGGGTAGCGGGTTCTTCCAGTAGGTCGCCGGATCGACGCAGGTAATCGGGGTGCTGTGCGCGGTGTTGCGGGTGTCGAACCCGATCACGTCGTAGGAGTCCAGCACCTGGGCGGGCAGTTGACCGATGAGGTCACCGGCGAAGCTGATCCCAGCGCCACCAGGGCCACCTGGGTTGACCAGCAGCGAACCTCGTCGTGCCGCCGGTTTGCGGGCGGGCAGCTTGGAAACCAGCAGTTGCAGTTTCTCACCGTTGGGTGAGTGGTAGTCCAGCGGCACTTCGAGATTGGCGCACCGCATTTTCGGGTAGGGCTTGCTGATGTCGGCCGGACACGGTCCGAAATGCAGACCGGGTGCGGCCTGGGCGGTCGCGCCGGTGACCGCGGTGCTGGCGAGCACGACGGCTCCGGCGAGACCTAATGCGATCGAACGTTTCACGGGGCCTCCTCACCTGCGGGGATCGGGCTGTCCCGCAGCGTAATCGCTCGACGGCACTCCACCTAGCCCCGAAAAAACCGCACCCAGCGGCGGATTCACGCCGGTCTTCGTCACAGTGGCCGCAAAATGTCCACAATGCGCGTGACGTCCGAATTGGTGGTTCGCCAGTTGCTGAACGCCGCGCGCAACCCCGGCGTTCCCCTGTAGACGGTTGGGGTGAGGAACGCCTCGCCGGATTCGGCGACGGCGCGGGCGAGCGCGCCGACTCGTTGCGCGCTGGGGTCCTCGGCGAGGGTGAAGCAGACGACGTTGAGGCGCACCGGGGCCAGCAGCCGCAGGTGCGGCAGCTCGGCGATCCGGTCACCGAGTTCGCGGGCCAGTGCGACGTCGCGTTCCACGATCTCGCGGTGTCCCTGCCGCCCGTAGGCGGTGAGCGTGAACCAGGCCGGGAGGGCGCGCAGCCGGCGGGAACTCTCCGGCGTGAGGTGCACGAAGTCCGGATCGTCGGTGGGCAGGCCCAGGTAGGCGGCGGCGTTCTGGAAGATGCGCACCTGCAGGTCCCGGCGCCGGGTGAACTGGATCGCGCTGTCGTACGGCACGTTCAGCCATTTGTGCAGGTCAACGCACACCGAGTCGGCTTCGTCGAGTCCGGCGACGAGTTCGGCGTGCTGCGGGGACAGCGCCGCGAATCCGCCGAAGGCGGCGTCGACGTGCAGCCAGAACGGATACCGCTGGCGCAGCGCCGCGATGGCCCGCAGATCGTCGAAGTCCACGGTGTTGACAGTGCCCGCATTGGCCACCACGATCGTGGGCCGACCGTCCAGTGCGGCCAGTTCCGCGTCGAGCCGATCGACGTCGACCGCCTCCCGGCCGATCATCGTGGCCACCTCGTGAACGCTACCGCGCCCCAGGCCGAGCATCGCGAGTGCCTTGTAGACGCTGGAGTGCGGACTTCCGGAGAGCACCGGCAGTTCACCCAGTGCTGCGACGCCGTCCTGCGCCACCGAAACGCCGAGCTGTTCGCCGACCCACTCGCGGGCGATGGCCAGGCCGACGAAGTTCGACATCGTCGCGCCGGTGACGAACGCGCCTTCATGCGCCGCGCTCAGCCCGAACAGTTCGCGCAGCCAGCCGACCGTCTCGCGTTCCAGGTCCAGTGCCGTCGAGTCGGCATTGATCACCGCGTTCTGGTCGAACGTGCTGGTCAGCCAGTCGCCGGTGACGGAGGCCGGGGTCGAGCCGCCGGTCACGAACCCGAGGTAGCGGGGTCCCGCGCTGCCCGAGAAGCCCGGTGCCCAGCGGTCCCGGAACCGGCTGAGCGCACCGTCGGCCCCGGTTCCGCGATCCGGCAGCGGAGCGGGTCGCGGCCGTTGCGGCGGGACCGCGACCGGCCGGTCCGCGACCCCGGACAGCACCTCGACGGCATATCGCCGGGCGTCGTCGAGCAGCTGCGGAAATCGGGCGAGATCGTCGGCGAGACTCGGATCCAACGCGGGCACCTCGGGTTTCGACGTTGTCTGGTGAACAGCACGAAGATAAGCAACCGGCGGACTCGGCGTCGCGGTCCAATTCGGATCCGCTGGATCGCCCCGGCGACACCCGAGTGCGCGAACCGGCCTGCGCCGACCATTTTCAACCGGTGGGCTGGGTTTCAGCCCGCGCCGCGCCGAGTTCGCGGGCGAGGTCCTCGACGATCTGGGTGGTGCGGTCCAGCCAGCGGATGCTGCGGTGCAGCGAAGTCGGGCCGTCCGGCAGGGATTCGGCGATGTCGTGCAGCGCGTCGGCGGTGCGGTGCGCCGAGGCCATCGCCGCGTCGAAGCTCACCTGGGCCTCGTCGGTCATCGACTCCACCGCATCGGCCAGCGCCCACAGCAGTTCGGCCAACCGGTTCCGGGTGTCGTCGTCGACCATGTCCACAGTGGCCGACAGCGCCACCGCCAGGTTTCGCACGTAGTAGGCGGTGCCGCTGAGCATCGCCACCGACCGCTGGACCTGGCTGCGCCGGGACCGCAGCCGGTAGTTGGTCAGCGGTTTGGCGCTGTTGATCACCTGTTGCAGCCCGTCGTCGAGCTCCCGCATCGACTCCTGCGCTCCGGTGACCGCGCCGTGGTCGCTGATCTCGGTGCCCGTGCCGCGCAGGAAGTCCCGCAGCGACAACAGGAAGTCCTGGATGTTGGTGCGCATCAGCAGCCGGGTGCGGGTGGGCAGCACGAACACCGCGGCCAACACGCCGGCCGCCGCACCGATCGCGGTCTCCCACAGCCGGGTCTCCAGCACGGACACGTCGAAGGTGCCCAGCATGCCGTAGAGCGCCCCGAGCAGCGTGGTGATGAAGAAGGTCATCGCCGCGTAGGAGTAGCCGACGAAGTAGAAGGCCAGGAACACGCAGACCAGGGTCGTCGCGATCTCGGCGACGGTGTTGCCGGAGATCTGCGCGGCGACCAGGATGCCCGCCACCACGCCGAACATGGTGCCCGCGGTGCGCTGCCACGCCCGCACCAGCAGTTCGCCGCGGCTCTTGGTGCTGATGAACACCACGAACGCGGTGATGACCGCCCAGTACCACCGGTTCGGCGAGACCAGCTGGCCCAGCATGATCGCCAGCGCCGCCGCGCAGGTGACCTGGATGGCCATCCGCAGCTCGGGACGCTGCAACCCGGTCTCGGTGTCGGCCTCGGGCGCGACCTCCGCACGTGGTTGCGGGAGTGGCGCGGCCTGGTGATCGCCGAGTTCGCCGGTCGCGTCGGCCAGGTCCGCCAGCCCGGCGCCCAGCCGTCGAACCGCCATCGCGATCTGCACCGAGTCCTGCTGCTCGATCTGCTCGGCGACCAGCCGGGTGGCGTCCCGGATCTCCTGCGGTTCGGTGCGCAGCACCGCGAGCAGGGCGCCGATCGCCTGCGGCACGGTGCCGCCGCCGCTGGGGTGGTCGACGACCCGCATCAGCGGGGTGAGCAGGTTCTCGGCGGCGAGCTCGACGTCCAGGATGCGCTGCCGCAGCAGCTCGCGGCCCGCTTCGTCGAGGGTGTCGAGCTGGCCGACGGTGTTCTCCAGCATCAGCGACGTCTCGTTGAGCCGGATCGACCGGTTGTGCAATTCGCGGCGGCGCTGCACCGAATCGGGGTGCTCGGCGACGTCCCGCACGGCGTGCAGCAACCCGTGCACCTGGGCGAGCAGCGTGCGGCGACCCCGTTCGAGCACGCCTTCGGGGTCATCGCGCAACACCAGGAACCGCATCACGAACGCCGCCAGCGCCCCGGTCACCACGGCCGCGATCAGCGCGGGCAGCTGCGGCAGCTGGGGGCGCAGGAACATCGCGAAGAAGTACCCCATGAACGCGACCATGCCCAGCGGGAAGTACCGAGGGCCGAACCGGCGGATGTAGGTGGCGGTGAAGATCACCGCGAGGAACAGCACGCTGTGCAGCAGCGGCCACGAGGCGGTGAGGATCGACAGGAGCAGCGCGAAGGTCGTCGGCAACGGCATCAGCAGGTTGGTGATCTGCTGCTGCCGCCGGGTCGGGTCGTTGATGCCGAGCGAGGAGTTGATCGCCACCACGGCGCCGATCAGCGCCAGCGGCATCGGCTGACCCCACCACGACAGCACCGGCAGCATGACCGCCAGGACGAGCGCGACCGCGAACGTCACGCGGGTGGCGGTGCGCAGTCGGCGTAGGGCCGGATCAGAGGCGATGAAGCGGTTCCACCACTCGCTCCACATGGCGCCGCAAGGCTCCTTTGCGCTCGACCGTTTGCGACAGCGACATTACGCCGAGTGCCGTGCGCGCGTGCGCACCGGGATCACCGGCCGCGGTGGCGGCGGACGCTCTCCTCGACCACATCCAGCACGGCGCTGAGGTGTTCGGCGGGCAGGCCCATCGCGAGGTGCGACACGAGGCCTTCCAGCACCAGTTCGAGGTAGGCCGTCAGCACGTCCACGGCGACGTCGTCGCGGAGGTTGCCCGCATCGCGCTGCCACTGCAGGCGGGCGCGGGTGGCGGTGGTGAGCTGCTCGGAGCGCTGCGCCCAGCGTTCCCGGAACTCGTGGTCGGTGCGCAGCCGCCGGGACACCTCCAGCCGGGTGCCGAGCCAGTCGGCGCCGGGGGCGTGGCCGCCGCCGTGCGCGGGCTCGTCGAGCAGGTTGCGCATCACCTGCACCAGGCCCTGCTCGGCCACCACATCGGCCATCCGGGTCGCGTCGTCCTCGGCCAGCGCGAGGAACAGCGATTCCTTGTCCTTGAAGTGGTGGAAGATCGCACCGCGGGAGAGCGCGGTCGCTTCTTCCAACCGCCGCACGGTCGCGCCTTCGTAGCCGAAGCGCGCGAAGCACGACCGGGAACCGTCGAGGATCTGACGGCGCCGGGCTTCGAGGTGGTCCTGGCTGACCCGAGGCATGCCCTGATCGTCCCAGGCGGATCCGCCTCATTGCAATCCGTACGTACGTTTTGCTGCGCGTGTCCCAACCGAGCGGGCGAACCGCGGGTGCCGCGCAAGGCAGACCAGGACCAGTAAACCCTTAGCAGCTATGGGGATCAAGAACAAGGGTCGCGACTGTCGGGGGTGACAGGTAGCGTCGGTAGTCGGCCAATTACCGGGGGTGATCGTTTTGCCCGTATCGACTGGTCCAGCGGCCGCTGATGACTTTCCGACCTCCCGGGTTCGCACCCGGGCGGAGGCGGAGGCTTACGTCGCGTCGGTGTGCTTCAAGCACGGACCACCGAGGCTGCTCGGCATCGAACTCGAATGGACCGTGCACCACCGCGACGATCCGAGTCGGCCGCTGGATGCCGCGACGTTGATCGAGGCGCTCGGCCCGCACGCCCCACGCTCCCTGGTCCCTGCCAGCCCGCACCGCCGATTGCCCAACGGCTCGGTGCTCACCGTCGAACCCGGCGGCCAGGTCGAGGTCTCCAGTCTTCCCACCACGTCAATGCGATCGCTGTTCAGCGTCGTCGCCGCCGATACCGAGTACGTCGAGCGCCGGTTGCGCAGCGTCGGGCTGGTGCTCGGCGGGCAGGGCACCGACCCGTGGCGGTTCCCGAAGCGCATCCTCAAGGTGCCGCGCTACGCCGCGATGGAGACCGCCTTCGATCGCATCGGCTTGGACGGCCGGTTGATGATGTGCAGCACCGCTGGGGTCCAGGTCTGCCTCGACGCGGGTGAACCGCACCGCGTCGCCGCTCGCTGGGCGGCGTTGCACGCGCTCGGGCCTGTGATGCTCGCCACCTTCGCGAACTCGCCGCAGCTGTTCGGGGAGCGCACCGGCTGGGTGTCCACCCGCACCCGCGCGCTGCTGCGCACCGACCCGCCGCGCACCCGCCCCGGCCCGATCACCGCCGATCCGGCGGGCGGCTGGGCGAAGCGGGTGCTCGACACCGCGCTGGTGTGCCTGCGCCGCGACGGCGAGGACTGGACCGCGCCCAGCGGCATCAGCTTCGCGGAGTGGATCCACGGCGCGCTGCCGAACCGGCCCACCCACGACGACCTCGACTACCACCTGACCACGGTCTTCCCGCCGGTGCGGCCCCGCGGCTACCTGGAGGTCCGCTACCTCGACGCGCAGCCCGGCCAGGACTGGATGTTGCCTGCCGGAGCGCTGATCGCGCTGTTCGGCGACGAGTCCACCGTCGATGAGGTCCTGGCGTTGGCGGCCCCGGCCGCCGGTCGGTGGGTGCAGGCCGCGCGGCACGGCCTGCGCGACCGCGTGCTGGCGCGCAGCGCCCGCGACGTGTTCGACCTGGCGTGCCAACGCTTGACGGGCCCGGACAGTCCGGTGGGGTTGGCGGAGCGACTGGCGGAGTTCGTGGCGAGTCGGCTCGCCACGATCAGCGACAGCTGAAATCCGGAGGTATCGGTGGAAAACACCCAGAACCTGGCAGATTTGGGAATCGAAGGGCTGCGCTCGCGCGTGGCCGCGGAACTGGCGCGCACCCGGCGGCGCAGCGCGGAGTTGACCGACGCGGTCGATGACGAGGACCTCGTGAAGCAGCATTCGCCGCTGATGTCGCCGCTGGTGTGGGACCTGGCGCACGTCGGCAGCCAGGAGGAGCTGTGGCTGGTGCGCGATGTCGGCGGGGCGGCGGCGATCCGCCCGGACATCGACGACCTCTACGACGCCTTCCAGCACGCCCGCTCCGACCGACCGCAGCTGCCGCTGCTGGGGCCGACCGAGGCGCGCGAATACCTCGCGACGGTGCGTTCGAAGGTCTTCGACCTGCTCGACCGCGTCCCGCTGGAAGGGCGGCGACTGATCGAGCAGGCGTTCGCCTTCGGCATGATCGTGCAGCACGAGCAGCAGCACGACGAAACGATGCTCGCCACTCACCAGTTGCGCGACGGACCGCCCGCGCTGGCCGCCGATCCGCCACCGTCCGATGTGGACGTCCTGCCGCCGGAAGTTCTGGTGCCCGGCGGGCCGTTCACGATGGGGACCTCCACCGAACCCTGGGCGCTGGACAACGAACGCCCGGCGCACCAGGTGCACGTCGACGACTTCTTCATCGACAGCACGCCGGTCACCGGCGGCGCGTACCAGGCGTTCATCGACGCTGGCGGCTACCACGATCCGACCTGGTGGAGCGAGGCCGGTTGGGCCTACCGGCAGCGCGCCGACCTGCGGGCGCCGCGGTTCTGGTGGCGGGACGGCGACCGGTGGCTGCGGCGTCGGTTCGGCCACGTCGAACCGGTACCGGCGGACGAGCCGGTGGTGCACGTGAGCTTCCACGAAGCCGAGGCGTACGCGGCGTGGGCGGGCAAACGGCTGCCCACCGAACAGGAGTGGGAGAAGGCCGCGCGGTTCGACCCGGCCAGCGGTCGGTCCCGGCGGTATCCGTGGGGCGACGACGATCCGCGGCCCGAGCACGCCAACCTCGGCGGGCGGCACCTGCAACCGGCGCCCGCCGGGGCGTACCGGGACGGTGCCGCGCCGTGCGGCGCGCGGCAGCTCATCGGCGACGTGTGGGAGTGGACCGCCACGGATTTCCTGCCGTACCCGGGATTTTCCGCCTTCCCCTACCGCGAGTACTCGGAGGTTTTCTTCGGTCCGGACTACAAGGTGCTGCGCGGTGGTTCGTTCGGCACCGACGCGGCAGCCTGCCGGGGCACCTTCCGCAACTGGGACTACCCGATCCGGAGGCAGATCTTCGCCGGGTTCCGGTGCGCCCGAACACCAGGACAAGAGGAGCGCGACTGACACATGTGTCGGCACGTGGGATATCTGGGGCCTGAGGTCGCGTTGGCCGAACTGCTGCTGGAACCGGCGCATTCGCTGCTGGAGCAGGCGTGGGCGCCCGAGGAGATGCGCGGCGCCGGTTCGCTCAACGCCGACGGATTCGGCGTCGGCTGGTACCGGTCGGATGGCCGCGGAACCGCCAGATATCGGGCGGCGGTTCCGATGTGGACGGACGGGTCGTTTCGGCAGACCGCCGCGGAGGTGCGCAGCGGTGGAGTGGTCGCGGCGGTCCGCTCGGCGACCGTCGGCATGCCGGTGAATTCGGACGCGTGCGCCCCGTTCACCGATGGCACCTGGTTGTTCAGCCACAACGGCCGGATCACCGGCTGGCCCGATTCGGTGGCGAAACTCGCCGCGCGGCTGGACGTCGTCGATCTGCTGACCATGGCGGCGCCGACCGATTCGGTCCTGCTGTGGGCGTTGCTGCGGCAGCGGTTGGCCGACGCGCCCGATCCGGGCGAGGCGGTGCGGGAGCTGGTGGGCGAGGTGCTCGCCGCCGCACCGGAATCGCGGCTGAACCTGCTGCTCACCGACGGTTCCCGGCTGATAGCCACCACCTGGACGCATTCCCTGTGGGTGCGCCGCGGCGACGCCGCGGTGACGGTGGCCTCGGAGCGGTTCGGCCCGACGGCCGGATGGGTGGAAGTGCCGGACGGGTGCCTGCTCGTCGCGGACACCGAAGGCGTGCGGGTGACGCCGTTGGAGGAGACGGGATAACGATGAGCGAGCCGGAACTGATCGTCCGATTCACCGACGCCGACGCGGCCCGCGAGCTGCGCACCGATGTCCGGGCAGGCCTGACCGACAGTCCGAAGTGGTTGTCGCCCAAGTGGTTCTACGACGCGGTCGGCAGCGACCTGTTCGAGCAGATCACCGTTTTGCCGGAGTACTACCAGACCCGCGCCGAGCAGCAGATCCTGTCCCGGCACGCGCTGGAGATCGCCGAGGTCACCGGCGCGGCCACCCTCGTCGAGCTCGGGTCCGGATCTTCGGAGAAGACCCGGCTGCTGCTCGACGCGTTGCGCAAGAACGAGACCCTGCAGCAGTTCGTGCCGCTGGACGTCTCGGGTGCCGCGCTGCGCGCGGCGGTGGAGTCGATCGCGCTGGACTACCCGGATCTGCGGGTGCGCGGTGTCGTCGACGACTTCACCAGCGGGCTGAGCGCCCTGCGCGCGGGCACCGGGCGTCTGGTGGCGTTTCTCGGTGGCACGATCGGAAATCTGCTGCCCGTCGAGCGTGCGGTGTTCTTCGCCGCGGTGCGGTCGGCGTTGCGGCCGGGGGAGTGGCTGCTGCTGGGCACCGATCTGGTCAAGGACCGGCAGCGGCTGGTCAGCGCCTACGACGACGCGCGCGGCGTGACCGCGGAGTTCAACCGCAACGTGCTTCGGGTGCTCAACCGCGAGCTCGGTGCCGACTTCGTTCCCGAGCGGTTCCGGCACGTGGCGTTGTGGAACGCCGAGCAGGAGTGGATCGAGATGCGGCTGCGGGCGGAAGCGCCGATGCGGGTCCGGCTGGCGGAGCTGGCGCTGACCGTCGACTTCGCCGCGGGCGAGGAGATCCGCACCGAGATATCGGCGAAGTTCCGGCGCAACCGGGTTCGCGACGAGCTCTCCCTGGCGGGCTTCGACCTACACCATTGGTGGCTCGACGACGCCGGCGACTTCGCTCTGTCCCTCGCCGTGGCCCGCTGACGCGGCCCGGTCGAGCTGATCGGTGAACAAATCCGCCGATCACCCCACCAGCGGGTGATCGGGGTGGCGTGGCGCGCCGCGGACCCGACCATTTGCGTTGTCGGTGTTCGTTTTTCCCAGAAAGGACGATCTCGATGCGTCTGCGCGCAACCGTCACCGCCGCACTCGGTGCGGCCGGTCTGCTGCTTTCCCTGCCCGGCTCGGCGCTCGCGGCAGAAGGTGAATTCTTCTACTCGTTCGACCGCTTCGGCGCGGTTCAACGGGATGCGCTGTTCGACCCGGACGGGGAGGTCTGCCACCGGCTCGACCTGCCGAACTCGTACACCCCGGCCTACCGGGTGCAGAACGAGACCAACGCGACGGCGGTCGTCTTCCTGGACCCGAGCTGCGACTCGGACGTGTACTTCGTGCTGCGTCCGGGACAGCACGCCCCGGCTGGCGTCGAGGTGCGATCCGTGACCTTCTCGCGCTGACCGCTGCAACCGACCGCACCCGCCCGAAACTCGGGCGGGTGCGGTTCGTTTTGCGCGGAGCGCGGTTCGCGTGGTTGCCCATCCACCCGCACCGCAACGCAAAACCGGTTCACGACGGGACCGTCATCCCGGGACGGTCAGGGGTTGCGCGGATCCGGTTGAAGCCAGGCAGCGCGCGCACGGCATGCCCGCTGGCCTGTTGGACACCTCGGCCAGATCCGCCGGGATCTCCAGGCCGCAGAAGGTCAGCCAGTACTCCGGAATTCCGCTGTCCGGGACGGCCGCGAGATGCGCGTCGCGGCGGGATTCGCCGACCACGCCGAAGGCGAAGCGGACCACGACGGCGCCGTTCACGACGCGATCCCGCCAAGCCGCTTGGCCGCTCGCATGCATTCCGCGCAGGTCGGCCATCCCGCGACGGCGTGCCGCAGCTGCTCGGCCGGTTGCCAGTGGTGCTTGGTTTGGAACATTTTCCCCCACCTCCGGGGACGGGACGGGCACGCCGGGATCGAGTGACGTGCGGTAGGGGAGCTTGACCCGTTCGGTCCAATGCCAACTGCGGATCATGATCGTCTCATCACACGATCGGCGCAGCTATCGAATGTCCCGGGCACGCTTGGTCATCAATGCCTGTCTTCGGTCTTGTTCTTGAAGCGACGTCAGCAGTTCGGTCCGCGTGAGCAATTCGCACCGCTACCCGCGGAACGAGTGTGAAAACACGGTCCTAGAACGGTCCGGACAGCGCGAGTTCAGCGGCGATGACCAGCACCGGAACCGGCGACGCCAGTGACCTTTCGGCTGCTCGAAAACCAAGTGGTTGCGCGGGAAACCAACCTGCGCAGCCGCCACAAAGGCCAGCCGCGCACCGACAGCCACTGGGGGGAGGTGCCGTCAGTACGCGGCCAGCGGCCTCAGGTTACACCCGCCGCCCCGACGCGTTTCTCCGGTTGCCGCAACGAGGTCGGGACGGTCAGGTCCCCGGACGAAGGTCGGCATCGCGGCGGCTGCTCCTCTGGTCCATCCGGTGAAACCGGTGCGTTGGACGACCGCGTCGAGTTCGATGGCGTGCGGATCGTGGCGTCGACGGCCGGGCGGGCGAGTCCGGTGAGCCGGATTCCCGCGCCGCTGAGGATGATCCGCATCGTCCGGTCGCCGACGGCGGCGGTCCCGAGGCTCACGAGGTGCCGGATGGCGGTGGTGAGCATCGGCTCCGCGCATCCCGGTGGCCCGCTGAGCACAGTGGACCGAGCGGATCCAGTGGGAAGTCGCCGTGGAGTCCCTTCGCCGCGCGGCGGCGCGCGTGCCGGAGCGCTTCCGGCGCGACGCCGTGCGCGGTCCCCGCTGGTCGGTCACGGCCGGTCGGAGTTGTGCAGATCCCAGGCCAATAGCGCGACGTGCAGGGACACCAGGGATTCCGGCGTGTCCAGGGAAACCCCGAGCAGCTGCTCGATGCGGGCCAGTTGGGCGTAGTACGCGGTGCGGGACAGGTGCGCCGCCGTTGCCGCCGCGGACTTGTTGCCCCCGTGCTGGCAAAGCGAGCGCAGCGCGTCCACCAGCCGTTCATGGGCCAGGATCGGACCCAGTTCGCGTTCGGCGAACGCGGTCAGCCGCTCATCGCCGCGCAGCAGGTGCAGCAGGCCGCGCAGCCGAACGTCGTCGAGCCGGTGGAACTCCCGGGTGCCGTCGGCGACGTGCAGGGCCGCTTCCGCGACCTGCCCGGCCTCGGCGAGCGTCCGGCGTGCTCCGGAGATCGAACCGACGGTGCTGCCGACCGCGACCACCACGGGCAGGGAGTGCGCACCGGCGGACCGGCGCACATCAGCCGCCAGGCGGGTCAGGACGGCGTCGGTATCAGCGGTGCGCAGCACCACCAGGGCCCGGACCGTGAGGTCGTCGACCACCCCGACCAGCACCGGCAGCTTCGCCTTGCGCGCGGCGAGCGCGGTCGCCTCGGCGAGATCCCGCAGCAGCTGCTGGGTTTCCAGCGCCGGGGCGAGCGTCGTGGTGGTGCGCAGGCGGACCGCGATGCCCAGCAGCGGGCCGTCGAGCGGCACACCGACGCCTGCGGCGCGTGCGGCCAGATCCGCGGCGTCGGCGTTGCCCGCGAGCAGTTCGGTGATCAGGGTGCGGTGCGTCTGGCGTTCCAGGCTCTCCCGGTCGCGGGTCACCAGCCGGTTCACCGCCAGCGCCGACGCGGCCCGCTCGGCCACCACGACGTGCCGGTGCGGCGGCTGCGGGCCGAGCATCACCAGCCGTCCCCAATCGTCGCCGCGCGCCCCGACCACCGTGGTCAACCACTGCTGGTCCGGGTCGTAGGAGGTGCGGCCGGACTGCACCACCGCGCGGGAGCGCTCCGACCACTCCGACAGCAGCGCGACCGGATCCTGCCCGGCCGCGTCGTAGGCGAGCACTTGGTGCGCGAGGGTTTCCAGGACGACGGGATGACCGACGATCCGAGCGGCTTCGCGCAGCACCGAAGCCGGTTCGGCGCCCGAGGTGGTAAGCGCGGTGAAGGTGTCGTGGATCGCGTGCGTCGCGCGCAGCTCGGCCAGTTGGGCGTCGCGGATCCGGGCGATCACCGCCTCGGTGACGGCGACGAACTTCGTCTCCTCCGCCAGCGTCACCAGCGGCAGATCGTGCCGGTGCGCCGCGTCCACCAGCGCCACCGGGACTCGATCGCGCCACCTGCGCACCAGCTCCACGACCACCCCGCACACCCCGACCGCGGCGAGCTCGTCGACGTAGCGGACCAGCTCCGCGGGCTCGTCGGGCAGCGCGATACCGGTGGTCAGCACCAGCTCGCCGCCACTGAGCAGCGGTGCGATGTCGGCGATCTCGGCGACGTGCACCCAGCGCACCCGGCCGTCCAGGCCGGACGCCCCGGCGATCACCCGCGGTTTGCCGCTGCGCAGCACCGGCAGGTCGAGCACCTCGGAGACGGTCGGCAGCGCCAGCACATCCGGCGAGATCGGCTTCATCAGACCCCTTCCCGATGCACACACTGTAAGGCGCCACTGGCGAGATCAGCGCATGTTGTCCGTGGTGGTCGCTTGGATCGGCCGGGAAGACTGGTGCGCGGACCGCCCACCCACCTGCTCGCGAAGAGGACCGATGACCGAATCTGATCTGGTGGCACGGCATCGCGCCGCCCTGCCCAGCTGGCTCGCCCTGTACTACGAGGACCCCATCGAGATCGTCAGCGGCTCGGGGCGGCACGTCACCGACGCCGCGGGCAACACCTACCTGGACTTCTTCGCCGGGATCCTGACCAACGCCATCGGCTACGACGTCGCCGAGATCAGCGATGCGATCCGCCGCCAGGTCGACACCGGCATCCTGCACACCTCCACGCTGTACCTGATCCGGCAGCAGGTGGAGCTGGCCGAGCGGATCGGCGAGCTGTCCGGGCTGGCCAACCCCAAGGTGTTCTTCACCAGCTCCGGCACCGAGGCCAACGAGACCGCGCTGCTGCTGGCCACCCAGTACCGGCACAGCAACCAGGTCCTCGCGCTGCGCAACTCCTACCACGGGCGCGCCTTCGGCACCCTCGGCGTGACCGGCAACCGCGGCTGGTCGGCCAGTTCGCTGTCCCCGGTCAAGGTCAGCTACGTGCACGGCGGCTACCGGTACCGCAGCCCGTTCCGGGACCGCTCCGACGCCGACTACATCGCGGCTTGCGTCGACGACCTGCGCGAGGTCATCGAGACCACCACGGCCGGGGATGTGGCCTGCATGATCGCGGAGCCGATCCAGGGCGTCGGCGGGTTCGCCACGCCGCCCGACGGCCTCTTCGGCGCGTTCGCCGAAGTGCTGGAGGAGTACGGCATCCTGCTGATCTCCGACGAGGTGCAGACGGGTTGGGGCCGCACCGGTGAGCACTTCTGGGGCATCCAGGCGCACGGCGTGGCCCCGGCCGCGATGACCTTCGCCAAGGGCCTGGGCAACGGGGTGGCCATCGGCGGGGTGGTCGCCGAGGCGGAGCTGATGGACTGCCTGACCGCGAATTCGATCTCCACCTTCGGCGGCAACCCGATCTCCACCAGCGCCGCCTCGGCCGCCCTGGACTACCTGCTGGACCACGACTTGCAGGGCAACGCCGCCAAGCTCGGCTCCCGGCTGCTGGACGGTTTGCGGGGGCTCGCCGAGCAGTGCCCGCTGATCGGCGATGTGCGCGGCAAGGGCCTGATGATCGGCGTCGAACTGGTCGAACCCGGCACCCGGCGACCCGCTGCGATGTCGGCCACGCGGGTGATGGAACTGGCCAAGCAGCGCGGGATGTTGGTAGGCAAGGGCGGGCTGCACGGCAACGTCCTGCGCCTGGCGCCGCCGATGACGCTGACCGAGGATGAAGCGGCGCAGGCGCTGCAGATCCTCACCGAAACCATCTCGCTGGCCGAGCAGGAGCTCCACGCATGACCGAATTGATCAGAACCGAATTGATCAGGCACTGGATCGCGGGCAAGTTCGACGACGCGACCCCGCAGCGCACCGGAGACGTCTTCGACCCCGCCACCGGCAAGCTGACCAAGCGGGTCGCGTTCGCCTCGGAGTCCGATGTGGACACCGCGGTGGCGAAGGCGGCCGAGGCCCTCAAGACTTGGCGGCACACCTCGCTGGCGCGGCGCTCGAACGTGCTGTTCGCCTTCCGGGAACTGCTCAACCAGCGCAAGGGCGAGCTCGCCGAGATCATCACCGCCGAGCACGGCAAGGTCGTCTCCGACGCCGCTGGCGAGGTTCAGCGCGGTCTGGAGAACGTCGAATACGCCTGCGGCATCCCGAACCTGCTCAAGGGCGGGTTCTCGGCGAACGCCTCGACCAGCGTCGACGTGCACTCGGTTCGGCAGCCGGTGGGTGTCGTCGGGGTGATCTCGCCGTTCAACTTCCCGGCCATGGTGCCGCTGTGGTTCGTGCCGGGCGCCATCGCCTGCGGCAACACCGTGGTGCTCAAGCCCAGCGAGAAGGACCCGTCGGCGGCCAACTTCATCGCGCAGCTGTGGCACGAGGCCGGGCTGCCAGACGGCGTGCTCAACGTGGTGCACGGCGACAAGGTCGCGGTCGACGCGCTGCTGGCGCACCCGACGGTCAAGGCGGTGTCGTTCGTCGGCTCCACCCCGGTGGCGCGCTACGTGTACGAGACCGGCACCGGCAACGGCAAGCGGGTGCAGGCGCTCGGCGGGGCGAAGAACCACATGGTGGTGCTGCCGGACGCCGACCTCGACCTGGCCGCCGACGCCGCGGTGTCCGCCGGATTCGGCTCGGCGGGGGAGCGGTGCATGGCGATCTCGGCGGTCGTCGCGGTCGACCCGGTCGGCGACGAGCTGGTGGCCAAGATCGCCGAGCGGATGGCGAAGCTCAGCGTCGGCGACGGCCGCCGCAGCTGCGACATGGGGCCGCTGGTCACCGCCGCGCACCGGGATCGGGTCACGTCGTACGTGGCAGCGGGGTTGTCCGCCGGGGCGGAACTGGTGGTCGACGGGCGCGGAGTGCGCGTGGACGGCGAATCCGACGGGTTCTGGCTCGGGCCGACGCTGTTCGACAACGTGGGCACCGACATGTCCATCTACACCGACGAGATCTTCGGGCCGGTGCTGTCGGTGCTGCGGGTGCCCAGCTACGCCGCGGCGATCGAGGTGCTCAACAACAACCCGTACGGCAACGGCACGGCGATCTTCACCGCGAACGGCGGCGCCGCTCGGCAGTACTGCGAGGAGGTCGAGGTCGGCATGGTCGGCGTGAACGTGCCGATCCCGGTGCCGGTGTCGTACTACTCCTTCGGCGGCTGGAAGGACTCGCTGTTCGGCGACGCGCACGCCTACGGGCCGGATGGCATCCAGTTCTACACCCGCTCCAAGGTCGTCACCACGCGCTGGCCGGACCCCTCGCACGGCGGCGTCAACCTCGGATTCCCGCAGAACAACTGACGGCTGCCCAGCCTGCACGAAGGGTCACCGACCGGCTCTCTAGGCTCTCCGAGCGTGGAAGAGCTGGAACTGCGACCCGTCCAGGAAGACGACCTCGCCGCACTGGAGCGGTTGATCAACGATCCGGCGTCCGCCGCGCCGTACAACTGGTGGGGCTGGCGGAAACCGGGCCTGATGGCCAAGCGGTGGGAGGAGACCGGACTGCTGGGTGACGAGCAGGGCGTGATGCTGGTCGTCGCCCAGCAGGAACTGGTCGGTTTCGTGTCCTGGCACCGAGTGGAGACCGGTCCGAGGTCGCACTGCTGGGAGATCGGCGTCAACCTCCAGCCGGATTCCCGCGGCCGCGGGCACGGCACCGAAGCGCAGCGGTTGCTGGTGCGGTACCTGTTCGCCAATACCCAGGTCAACCGCATCGAAGCGGGCACCGAGCTGACCAACGTCGCCGAGCAGCGCGCGCTGGAGAAGGCCGGGTTCACCCGCGAAGGCGTGCTGCGCGGCTACGGTTTCCGCAACGGCCAATGGCGGGACTGCGTGCTGTACAGCATCCTGCGCGCCGAAGTGGATCTGAATTCGCGGTGATCCGGGTCCGCCCCGGCGGGATCGGCAGCACCAGTTGGTCGGGTTCGCCGGTCGCGGTCGGGCGCGATCTCCTACGCTCGCGGGCATGCCCGCGCTCAGTCCTCGGTCGGTCCTGGAAGGCCGCAGCTCCAACCGCGCCCCGATACCGCTGATCATCGGCCTGGTGGTCTCCGGCGTCTGCCTGCTGCTGGCGCTGACGTTCTACCTGGTGCAGGGCGGGCCGGTAGATGTGGTGATCGGGACGGGGTTGGCGCTGCCGACCGCGATCGTGCTCATCGCGCTGATCCTGTTGATCGACCGGTTGGAACCCGAGCCGCAGCTCAACCTGTGGCTGGCGTTCGGGTGGGGTGCCGGGGTGGCGATCATCGGTGCGCTGATCGTGAACACCGGCAGCGAGATCCTGATGGCACCGGCGCTGGGACCGGAGTTCGCCTCGGCGGTCACCACGTCGATCGTGGCGCCGGTCGTCGAGGAGAGCTTCAAGGGCGCGCTGCTGCTGTACCTGCTGTGGGTGCGGCGGCACGAGATCGACGGACCGACCGACGGGATCGTCTACGCGGCGATGTGCGGGCTGGGTTTCGCGCTGGTCGAGAACGTCCTGTACTACATGCAGGGGCTGGGCGCGGCCAGCGGCGAGATCTGGGTGACGGTGCTCATCCGCGGGGTGATCGCACCGCTGGGGCACCCGCTGTACACCGCGATGACCGGGCTCGGTGTCGCCTACGCCGCCACCCATCGCGGTCCGGGTCGGTTCTTCGCCGTGGTCGGTGGTTGGTGCGGCGCGGTGTTCCTGCACGCGCTGTGGAACGGCAGCGTCACGCTGGCCGGTTTCGCGGGTCTGGTGGTGGCGTACCTGGTGGAGTTCCTGGTGCTCATCGGGTTGATCGTGGTCTTGGTGCTGGACCGCAAGCGGCTGGTGCGGCTGATCCGCACCTACCTGCCCGCCTACATCCCGAGCGGCCTGGTGCAGCCGGGCGATGTGCGGATGCTGGGCAGTCTGTCCGGACGGCGCAACGCCCGGCACTGGGCGCGCACGCAGGCGGGCACGACCGGGGCGCGTGCGATGGGCGACTACCAGTTGGCGGCCACCGAGCTGGCGCTGCTGCACGCGCACGCCGAGAAGGCGACGATCCCGCCGGAGAAGTTCTTCGCGCGGCGGGACGCGATCCTGAGGTTGATGCGGACCGCGCGCGATGCGTTCTTCCGGCGGATGCCGCAGGCACCCCCGCCGCCGTGGGCGCGCCAGGAGCGGTCCGGGTTCTTCGCCCCGCCAGCGCAGCTGACGGCGGCGCAGCTGCCGAGGTATCAGCAGCGCCCGCCGGGACACCAGCCGCCGCCGGGGCACCGTCCGCCGCCGCCCGGCCCGCGCCCCGGTTGGCCGGGACCGCCCAGGTGAGCATCGGTACCTGCTTGGCCGCACGGACTCGACGGCCGCGGGCAGGCACCGCTGCCCAGAACGAGTTCAACCGCAGTTTGTTTCAGAAGGTGCGGATTCGTGGCCACAGGGTGGACCACCGCTGCTTCGGGTCCTGGTAGAGGGTGAGTTCGTTGCCCTGGGCCATGTTCACCAGGCCGGTTTCGACCGTGCCGAGCTCGCGGTGCCCTCCGAAATACGGCGCCAGGGGCTGATCGGTGCCGACGTACAGCACGGTGTCGGCGGTTTCCGGTGGTGCGCCGAAGAACCAGTAGCCGCGGTGCGGGCTGTAGGCGCGGGGTAGGCCGACCTCCCGGCCGTAGACGTCGAGGGCGGCGGCCAGGTAGTAGTTCTCGGCCAGGACAGCTGTGTGGCGTTGCCGATCGGGCGGCAACGCCTGGTATTCGCGCGCGACGGTTCGCACCAGGGCGGGCCAGCCCGTTTCGTAGAGGCGCGGGTAGCTGGGGAATTCGGGGTGGCGGGCCAGGAAGTCCAGCGGGTAGATCGGCAGCACCGCCAGCGGCAGGATCGCCGAGGCCAGGTATGCGGGCCATTGCAGCTTCTTCGCTCGGTGCCGCAGGCCGACGGCCGCCGCCGCGAAGAGCAACCCGTACAGGCCCGCGACGTAGTTCGGACGGCCACCGGCGATCAGGAAGCACAGCAGCACCGCGATCGTGGTCCAGCCGAGGAACCGGAACGGGTGCATCGCCGGGGCCCGCAGCAGTTGGACCAGGCCGTAGCAGCAGAACACCGCTCCCACCACGATGCCCGCGTAGAACAGGGCGGTGGGCACCAGGAACAGCCGGTCGTTCTCGTTGTTCACCGCGGTGCCCATGTCCAAGGCGGGCCAACCGTTGGTGGCCTGCCACCACAGCGTCGGGATCGCCGTCAGCGCCGGGATCGCCGCCGCGACCCAAAACAGGGGTCTGCGGAAGATGGTTCGCGGGCCGACGATCGCGATGCTCAGCAGCAGCGCGGCGATCAGGGCCACCACCTGGAATTTCGTTTGCAGCGCAAGGGCTGTGACCAGGCCGATGTGGACGAGCAGGCGGTCTCGGCGGATTCCTCGATCGTTCAGCCTGCTCCAGCGGATCACCAGCCAGGCGATCGTGGTCCACTGCAGGGGTTCCATCGTGGACGCCGTCAGCCAGTGACCGCCCAGCAGCAGCCACGGGGACAGCGGATAGGCCGCTGCGGCAAGGGTTTGGGCCCGGCCGCCGCCACCCAGTTCGCGGGCTATGAGGGCCGTGACGACTACGCCCAGTGCCGTCACCAGCGCCGAGGGTAATCGAAAGGCCAGCAGTGAGTTGGGGAACGCGGTGTCGAGGAACGCCGCCAGCAGGGGGACCAGTGGTTGTTGGTCCATGTAGTCCCACGCCGGGTAGAACTTCCCCGCGGCCAGGAAGTAGAGCTCATCGGTGACGTAGTCGTAACGCGTTGTGAGGATCGCCAGCAGTGCCGCGACGAGTGCGGCGATGGTCAGGACCCGCAGGCGGGCGAACGGCGGCAGCAGGCAGGGGAGGCGCTGCGTGCTTTCGGTCGCGGGGAAGGGTTTGGTTCTCGTGGACATCTGCTTCCCCTGGGCGTTGCGCGTTCTCGGCGCAGTTTATCCGGCCGGGCTCGCCGCGGGGTGGTTCTCGGTGATTTGTCGCCGACGGCCGACGCTATGGTCCTCAATGGACACTTCTTTGCGGCTCCTCGGCTGCGCTGCGGTCGGCTGACTTCCGCCGCGAGTCGACGAGTTGAACCCGCGTGTCGAACTGAAGTCATATCGAATAGCACTATTGACATATCAACACCGAATGCCCAGGATCTCCAGGGCATGAAAGGACGTGGCCTCCCGCTGCACGCGCGGGTGCGCAGGGAGCTGGAGGCACGAATCCAGGACGGCCGGTGGGGCCCCGGAACCCGGATCCCCACCGAATCGGAGCTCGGCGAGCAGTTCGGGGTCTCCCGGATCACCGTGCAGCGCGCACTCCGGGACCTGGCCGATACCGGGATGGTCGTGCGATACCGGCGGCGCGGCACCTTCGTCGCGCACACCGCCGGGGAGCACAACCTGCTCCGGGCGACCGGGCTGCTGGTCAGCGGTCCCGAGATGCACGGTGATCACCGGGTGATCAACGCGCAGGTGCTGCCCGCCGGACAAGCCGCTCTGGAGTTGCCGGGTCTTTCCGGCGATGAAGCCGTCGTCCAGGTCGAACGCCACAAGCTGAGCGCGGACGGCACGCGGGTCGTGATCGCCGAACTCGCCGTGCTGCCCTTCCGCGTGGCGCCCGACCTGCTCGATCAACCACTGGTCACCACCACAACGCACCTCTACCTCCGCGATCGCGGGGTCGAGCTGGGGCGCAGTCGGCTCTACGTGGAGCCCTACGCCCTGGACGACGCGCACGCCGAAACATTCGGACTGCCCGCCGGAACACCGGTCTTCCGCTGGTTGCGGATCACCTGGGCCACCGACGGGGAGGTCGTCGAGCTCTTCCGCGCGATCCTGCCCGCCGATTCGTCCCGGTTCTACGTCGAATCCTCGCTCAGCGGCCCACCGTCCTGAGCGGCGCAGCACCACCATTCCCGCTCTGCTCGGGGCCTTCCTCTCTTCAGGAGACGACCATGCGTTCACGCCGTTTCTTGCTCACCACGCTTGGCGCCGTCGCTGGCGCGGCCCTGCTCGCCCTCACCGGATGCGCCCCGCCCAACCCGTCGGCCGGGGCTGGAACGCTGGTCGTCGCCGGTTATGGCGGCTCCTTCGAAACCGCGCTGCGGCAGTCCGTCATCCCCGAGTTCGAGCAGACCTGCGGCTGCAAGGTCACCTACATCCCCGGTTCCTCCACCGACAGCATCGCCAAGATCAAGGCGCAGCAGTCCAGCCCGCAGATCGACGTCGCGCTGCTCGACGACGGACCGCAGGCGCAGGCCGTGGAAGCCGGGCTGCTCGCCCCGCTGGACACCAAGGTGGTGCCCGTCGACCAAGTCGTGGATGTGGCGCGGCTGCCCGGGGACACCGGCGTCGGGTTCGGCATGACCGCCACCGGCATCGCCTACCAGCCCGAATGGTTCGCGCAGCACGGCATTCCGGCGCCCACCAAGTGGATGGACCTCGCCGATCCGCGGCTCAAGGGTGCGCTGGTGCTGCCCTCCATCACCAACACCTACGGGATCGGGTTGCTGGTCGGGGCGGCCACCGCCAACGGCGGTTCCGAGCAGAACATCCAGCCGGGCTTCGAAGCCGCGCGCAAGATCGCCGACAACGCCGTCACCTTCGACACCACCGCCGACGTGTCCAACTACTTCCTGCAGGGCCAGGCCGCGGCCTCGGTCTGGGGTGTGTCGCGGGCGTCTACCCTGGCCGAGAAGAACTTCCCGGTGCGGTTCGTCTACCCGGCCGAAGGCGCGCTCGCGCTGGTGACCACCGCGAACGTGGTGAACAAGGCGCCGCACGGCGAGCTGGCGCAGAAGTTCGTCGCCCACCTGCTGGACAAGAAGGTGCAGGACGACCTCGCCAAGGCCACCTACGACGGCCCCACCGTCCGGGGTGTGCCGGTCGATCCCGCGCTGGCCGGGAAGGTCGTCGGCCCCGACGAGATCGACAAGCTGCGCAAGCTGGACTGGCCGCTGATCAACCAGCAGCGCTCGGCCTGGACCGACCAGTGGAACAAGCAGGTGGAGGTCCGGTGACCACGCTGACCGAAACGGCCACCCGAGGTCGGCTCCGGCTGACCGACGTGCGCAAGAGCCTCGGCGGCAAGGAGATCGTGCGGGGCATCGAGCTGCGCACCGAGCCAGGCGAGTTCCTCACGCTGCTCGGGCCGTCGGGTTGCGGCAAGACGACCACCCTGAACATCGTCGCTGGGCACCTGCTGCCGGATTCCGGTGTTGTCGAGGTCGACGGCCGGGAGCTGACCAACACGCCACCGCATCGCCGGACCATGGGGATGGTCTTCCAGTCCTATGCGCTGTTCCCGCACATGACGATCGCCGACAACGTCGGATTCGGCCTTCGGATGCGCGGGACCGGTCGGGCCGAGCGGGCCCGCAAGGTCGCCGAGGCGCTGGCGATGGTCGGCCTCGACGGGATGGCCGAGCGCTATCCCCGGCAGCTCTCCGGCGGTCAGCAGCAGCGGGCGGCGCTGGCCAGGGCGCTGGTCGTGGAACCCGACCTGCTGCTGCTCGACGAGCCCTTCTCGAACCTCGACGCCCAGTTGCGGGTCCGGCTGCGCGACGAGGTCGTGGCGCTGCAACGCCGCATCGGCACCACCACGATCCTCGTCACGCACGACCAGGAGGAGGCGCTGGCCGTCTCCGATCGGATCGCCGTGATGGACCAGGGCGTGATCCACCAGATCGACATCCCGCGCGAGGTCTACCTGCGGCCCGCGACCGATTTCGTCGCCCAGTTCATCGGCGAGGTCAACGTGCTCGACGGCACCTCCGAGGGCGGTTCGGTCTGCCGGGTCGCGGATGCGGTGGTCTCGGCCGATCCGGTCGGCGGCCAACCGTCGGCGGGCGATGGCGTTCGGCTCTACGTGCGGCCGGAAGCGGTTCGGTTGGCGGCTGCGGCCAGCGACGGGCCGGGGCTGCCCGGCACCGTTCGCGCCACCCGGTTCCTCGGTTCCAAGGCCCGCTGCACGGTGTCCACAGCGGCCGGTGACATCGAGGTTTCCCTGCCGTTCGGGGAAACCGTGCCGGACGAGGGTTCGGAGGTGAGGTGCAGTTGGCAACCGCAGCACGCGTCGCTGACCGTCCGGCGGCCGTGAGCGCCCGTCGAGGCCCGGTGTGGCGCACTGGGCTGCTGCTGGCCGCGCCCGCCATCGCGGTGTGCGTCCTGCTGTTCGTCGCGCCGCTGTTCACCTTGGTGTTCAACAGCTTCCGGACCCAGCAGGGCGATCTGACGCTGGCCAACTACATCAGGTTCCTCGGCGACCCGTTCTACCGCGACGTGCTGTGGCACACCCTGTGGATCGGAGCGCTGACCACGGCGGGCTGCCTGGTGCTGGGATATCCGTTCGCGGTGTACCTGCGCGGCCGCTCGCCGCGGGTGCGCAACTACCTCTCGCTGATCCTGCTCTCGCCGCTGCTGATCAGCATGGTCATCCGGGCCTACGGCTGGCTGGTGGTGCTGGGTCCCAACGGGCCGGTCGCCGCGCTGCTGGGCGTCTTCGGCATCCAGGAGCCGAAGCTGCTCTACACCGACACCGCCGTGGTCATCGGCATGGTGCACGTGATGTTCGCGTACATGGTGCTGCCGCTGATCGGCAGCCTGGACCGGATCGATCCCACCCTGGTGCCCGCCGCCAGAGGCCTCGGCGCCAGCGGCTGGAGCTGCTTCTGGCGGATCACGCTGCCGCTGTCGGCGCCGGGCATGCTGGCCGGATCGCTGATCGTGTTCAGCCTGACCGTCTCCAGCTTCGTCACCCCGGCCATCCTCGGTGGCCCGACCGTCAAGCTGATGCCGTACTTCGTCTACACCGAGGCGACCAACAGCCTGGACTGGCCGTACGCGGCGGCGATCGGCTTCATCCTGATCGTGGTGACCACGGTGCTCGTCTCCGCGTACGGCAGGCTGCTGCGCGGTCGTGACGCGAAGGGAACGTTCGCATGAATCGGGCGGTTCGGGCGCTGGGCGCCGGTTTCGCGACCCTGGTCGGGCTCTTCCTGCTCGCCCCGGTGCTGGTGACGATCGCTTCGTCGCTGACCACCACCAGCTACGTGTCCTTCCCGCCGAAGGGGCTGACGCTGCACTGGTACGTCGAGCTGCTGCACCGGCCGGAGTTCCTGGCCTCCTTCGCGCTCAGCATCGGCGTCGCGGCCGCCGCTGCCGCGGTGTCCACGCTGCTCGGGTTGGGTGCGGGGCTGGCGATGCACCGCTACCCGTTCCCCGGCCGAGCGGTGCTGGACAACCTGTTCTCCAGCGCGTTCGCGGTGCCGACGATCGTGCTCGGCATCGGGCTGCTGCAGTGGTTCGCGCAGCTGGGCATGGCGGCCAGCCCGCTGACGCTGCTGCTCGCGCACCTGATGCTGACCGTGCCCTACACGGTGCGGCTGGTGCTCGCCGGGCTCGCGGGACTGGACCGCTCCGCCGAGCGCGCGGCGGCCGGGCTGGGGGCTGCGCCGCTGCAGGTGTTCTGGCACGTCACGCTGCCCGCGCTGCGCGGTTCGTTGATCGCTGGCGCGTTCTTCGCGCTGATCACCTCGTTCGACGACCTCACGGTGGCGCTGTTCGTGGTGACCACGGACATGCAGACGCTGCCGGTGCGCATCTTCAACTACCTCCAGTACAACTACGACCCGACGGTGACCGCGGTCGGCACGCTGATGGTGCTGTTCGCGGTGGTGGCGGCCGTGGTCATCGAACGCGTCGTGGGGGTGGCACGGCTGTTCGGTTCGGAGGCGCAGCGCTGACCGCCGTGCCGGTACCGCCGGATTGGGTTACAACGGGCGCATGGCGGAAAACCGGGACAACCACGTTTCTGCCCTGCGACCGGGGCAGGTCGAGTCCAGGGACAACGGGGAGCGGTTCGGCTGCTCCGCCGGTGGATGCCTGGTGCAGCTGCGGCGTCGGATCGCCGAGCCGGGATTCGTGGTCACCGTCGACGCCGAACCGCGACCGGGCGAGTCGCGCGAGCTGATCACCCACGAATGGGCGGCCGCCAACGCGGCTTTCGACCGGTTCATGCACGAGTACTGACCCGGCTGTCCACAACGGACCACCGAGTGAGCGCGGGTCCGCCCTCGACCGCGCTCGCCCGGGGAGGCTTGCGGCCGGAACCGAGTTGGATTCAACATACGTTCTGCTCGCAGCTCACGAACCACGAACGCACCAGGTCGTTCCCGTCGAAGGTGTTGTGAGGTCATGGCAGCTACTCCACTGGACGCCGAGGTCGGCATCGTCGGAACCGGCACGACTGGCAGCATGCTCAGCTGGCAGTTGGCGCGCCGCGGCGTCGGCGCGCTGGCCTTCGAGCAGTTCGCGCCCGGCCACGACCGCGGCGCGGTGGGCGGCGAGACACGGCTGTTCCGGCTCGCCTACGCCGAAGGCGCGCAGTACGTGCCGCTGCTGCGGGATTCGCTGCGGCTGTGGCGGGAACTGGAAGCCGAATCCGGCGCCGACATCCTGACCCAGTGCGGGGGCCTGGCGATCGGCGACCCGGCGGCGGAGTACCTGGCCGGGCTGATCGACAGCGTCCACCGCACCGGTGTCGCGGTCGAGGTGCTGTCGAAAGGCGAAGCCGCGCAACGGTATCCGCAGCACCGGCTGCGCGATGGCGAAGTCGCGGTGCTCGACGAGCAGGCCGGTTTCCTGCGCTGCGAACAGGCGGTGCTCAGCGCGACCCGGGTCGCCGAACGCCTCGGGGCGCGGGTGCTGCGCTACACCGAGGTGACCGACATCGTCGAAGACGCCGACAACGTGCAGCTGCGCACCCCCGAGCGCACCTACCGGGTCGGCCAGGTGGTGGTGTGCGCGGGGGCCTGGGCGTCGCGGTTCCTGCCCGAGCGGTTGGCGGCGGCGGTGGATCCGCGCCGGGTCCTGCTCACCTGGTTCGGCACCGAGAACATCGACGACTACCGGCCGGAGCGATTTCCGATCTTCATCCACCACGGCGGCACGGCACACATCTACGGCACCCCGACGGTCGACGACGTCATGGTGAAGGTCGCCGGGGCCGTCGTCTCGCACTCGGTGCCGGATCCGGCGGCCGTGGACCGGCGGCACAGCTCGGCGGAGGTCTGCACCATCGCGGACGCGGTGCGGCGGATGCTGCCTGGACTGCACCCGCACCCGCTGCGCACCGACGCCTTCACCGACCTGTACACCTCCGACGGACATCCGCTGGTCGGTCGCGTCGGCGCTGGCCGCGTCGTGCTGGCCACCGGCCACTCCGGGCGCGGCTTCAAGTTCGCCACCGGCCTCGCGGCGGTGGTCGCCGACCTGCTCACCGGCACGGCCGACCCGCGCTACGAGTTCATGTCGCCGCATCGCCTGGCCTGACCGGCGCGGTTTCGCCGTCGAGTGCTGCGGGTAGTGCCAGGACAGCCAGGCACCGCAGTCGAAAGGATCAGCCATGACCACGGCGCGCGACATCATGCATTCCGGGGCTCAGTGCATCGGCGAGGACGAAAGCCTGTACAAGGCCGCGCAGATGATGCGCGACCTCAAAGTCGGATCGTTGCCGATCTGCGGTCGGGACGACCGGCTGCACGGCATCATCACCGACCGCGACATCGTCCTGCGCTGTTGCGCGGAAGGGCGCAACCCGGCCGAGGTGAAGGCCGGTGAACTGGCCCAGGGCACTCCGCACTGGGTGGAGGCCACATCCGACGTTGGTCAGGTGTTGTCGATGATGGAGCAGTACCAGATCCGGCGGGTGCCGGTCATCGCCGAGCACCGGCTGGTCGGCATGATCAGCGAGGCCGATCTGGCCCGGCACCTCACCGATGACCAGCTGGCGCACTTCGTGGAGAGCGTCTACGCGACCAAGTGATAGCTGCGCCCGGCGCCCGGTACCGAACCAGGCGCCGATGGTCGCCGCCCTTCGGCGAACTCCGAGCAGCGTTCGGGTGACAGGGTATTTATCCTGGTCAGTGCCCTCCCGACGAATCCGGGGCGAAGGGGGCTTAGAAATCAGATGACGACACGCGTGTTCGTGGTCGACGACCACGATGTGATTCGGCGGGGTATCGGCGCCCTGGTGGCGGCCGAGTCGGACCTCGAACTGGTCGGCGAGGCGGCGACGGTCGCCGAAGCGCTGGCCTGGGTGCCCAACGCCCAACCGCAGGTCGCCATCCTGGACGTCCGGTTGCCCGACGGCAACGGCGTCGAGCTGTGTCGTGAGCTGCGGTCGCAGCTGCCCGAGCTGCGCTGCCTGATGCTGACCTCCTTCGACGACCACGACGCGCTGATGGACGCGATCATGGCCGGTGCCGCCGGGTTCGTGCTCAAGGGCGTGGTCAGCGAGGAACTGGTCACCGCGATCCGCACCGCCGGGGCCGGCCAGTCGCTGCTGAGCCCGAAGAAGACCGAGGCGATGCTGTCCTGGCTGCGCAAGGAGCAGCAGCAGGCCGATCCGCTGCGCGAACTGACCGCGCGGGAGCGGCAGGTGCTGGAACTGATAGGCGAGGGTCTCACCAACCGGGAGATCGCCAAGCGCATGTACCTCGCCGAAAAAACGATCAAGAACTACGTGTCCCAAATGCTGGCGAAGCTGGCGATGCGGCACCGCAGCGAGGCCGCCGTGCTGGCCACCGAGCTGCGGTTGGACCGCGATTCGCGCAACAAGCGCTGAGCTGGGTGCGGCGGGAGGCCCTCATGTCGTCACAGCCCCCGGACGTTTCGTCCGCGGAGTTCGATTCTGCTGCGCCGATGACCGATGACGCGCTGCTGACCCGTCTGACGATGGGACTGCGGGAGCTGCGGGACGGCAACTTCCGCCGCCGCCTGGTGTTCTCCGGCGGTGGGATGGCGGCCGAGGTCGCCACTGTGTTCAACGAACTCGCCGAACGCAACCAATACCTGGTCGGCGAGTTGCAGCGGGTCAGCGCCGCTGCGGATCGGGGCGAGTGGCCGATCACCCCGATCGACTTCAACGGCGGTTCGCTGGGCGGCTGGACGGTCGCGGCGAACTCGGTGAACGGGATGGTGCGCACCCTGCTGGCGCCGATGGCCGACCTGAACCGGGTGCTGGGGGCGCTGACCCGCGGCGACCTGTCGCAGCGGATGCCGCGCCGCGCCGCCGACGTGGCGCTGCCCGGCGAGCTCTCCGGGCTGAGCACGGCGGTCAACGACATGCTCGACCAGCTGTCGCTGTTCGCCCAGGAGATCACCAGGGTGGCGCGGGAGATCGGCACCGCGGGCAAGCTCGGCGGCCAGGCGCAGGTGCCGGGTCTGGTGGGCACCTGGCGGGACCTGGCCGACGCGGTCAACGGGATGGCCGCCGACCTCACCGGCCAGCTGCGCGACATCTCGCACGTCGCGAAGGCGGTCGCCGCCGGTGACCTCACCCGCAAGATCACCGTCGAGGTCAGCGGCGAGATGCTCGACCTGAAGGTGACCATCAATACGATGGTCGACCAGCTTTCCGCGTTCGCCGACGAGGTGAGCCGGGTGGCGCGGGAGGTGGCCAGCGAAGGGCAGCTGGGTGGTCAGGCCGAGGTCCCAGGCGCCGCCGGTACCTGGCGCGGCCTGATCGACTCGGTCAACTTCATGGCCAACAACCTGACCGTGCAGGTGCGCAACATCGCCCAGGTCGCCACCGCGGTGGCCCGCGGCGACCTGTCGCAGAAGATCGACGTCGACGCCCGCGGCGAGATCCTGCAGCTGAAGAACACCCTCAACACGATGGTCGACCAGCTCTCCGCGTTCGCCGACGAGGTCACCAGGGTGGCGCGCGAGGTCGGCACCGAGGGCAAGCTCGGCGGCCAGGCGCGGGTGCACGGCGTGGCCGGTACCTGGAAGGACCTGACCGACAACGTCAACATCATGGCCGACAACCTGACCAACCAGGTGCGCAGCATCGCCCAGGTGGCCACCGCGGTGGCCGGTGGCGACCTGTCGAAGAAGATCACCGTGGAGGCCAAGGGCGAGGTCGCCGCGCTCGCCGAGACGATCAACGGGATGGTCGAGACGCTGCGCGCGTTCGCCGAGCAGGTCACGCTGGTGGCCCGCGAGGTCGGCACCGAGGGCATCCTCGGCGGCCAGGCCCGGGTGCCCAACGTCGCGGGCACCTGGAAGGACCTGACCGACAACGTCAACATCATGGCCCGCAACCTCACCAACCAGGTGCGCAACATCGCCCAGGTGACCACCGCGGTGGCCCGCGGCGACCTGTCCAAGAAGATCGATGTGGACGCCCGGGGCGAGATCCTGGAGCTCAAGACCACCATCAACACGATGGTCGACCAGCTCTCCGCGTTCGCCGCGGAAGTCACCAGGGTGGCGCGCGAGGTCGGCACCGAGGGCAAGCTCGGCGGCCAGGCCGAGGTCGCCGACGTCTCCGGCACCTGGCGGCGGCTGACCGAGAGCGTCAACCGGCTGGCCAGCAACCTCACCACCCAGGTGCGCGCCATCGCGCAGGTGGCCACCGCGGTCACCGAGGGCGATCTGACCCGGCAGATCACCGTGGACGCCTCCGGCGAGGTCGCCGAGCTCAAGGACAACATCAACGCGATGATCAGCAACCTCAAGGAGACCACCAAGGACAACCAGGAACAGGACTGGTTGAAGACCAACCTGGCGCGCATCTCGGCGCTGATGCAGGGGCAGCACGACCTGGACGCGCTCGCGCAGCTGATCATGACCGAGCTGGCCCCGCTGGTGTCCGCCCAGTACGGCGCGTTCTTCCTGAGCCGACTGGGGGCGGACGGCCGCCTGCTCCTGGAGCGCACCGCCGGGTACGGCCGCCCCAACGCCCGCGACGGCGTCCCGCCGCTGCGCTTCGAACTGGGCGAGTCGCTGGTCGGGCAGGTCGCGGCCGACCGCAAGTCGATCCTGGTCTCCGACGCGCCCCCGCAGTACGTCCGGATCAGTTCCGGGCTCGGCGAAACGTCGCCGACGAACGTGGCGATCGTGCCGGTGCTGTTCGAGGGCGAGGTGCTCGCGGTGATCGAACTGGCTTCGGTCAACACGTTCACCGCGGTGCACCTGGACCTGCTGGAACGGCTCAAGGAGACCATCGGCGTCGACGTCAACACCATCGTGGTGAACTCGCGCACCGAGGCGCTGCTGGCCGAATCCCAGCACCTGGCCAAGGAACTGCAGGCGCGTTCCGAGCAGTTGCAGCAGCAGCAGACCGAACTGCAACGCTCCAACACCGAACTGGAGGAGAAGGCGGCGCTGCTGGCCAGCCGCAACCGGGACATCGAGCTGAAGAACATCGAGATCGAACAGGCCCGCCAGGAGTTGGAGGAACGGGCCCGGCAGCTGTCCCAAGCCTCGGCCTACAAGTCGGAGTTCCTGGCCAACATGTCGCACGAGCTGCGCACCCCGCTCAACAGCGTGCTGATCCTGGCCAAGCTGCTGGCCGACAACATGGACGGCAACCTCACCTCGCAGCAGGTGGACCTGGCCAAGACCGTGCACCAGGCGGGCACCGACCTGCTGCAGCTGATCAACGACGTGCTGGACCTGTCCAAAGTGGAAGCCGGGCAGATGCACCTGCTGCCCGAGGACGTCGAACTGGCCGACCTCGCCGCGCACGTGGAGTCGCTGTACCGGCCGCTGGCGGCGGACAAGGGCCTGGACTTCACGGTGGTCGTGGCGCCGTCGGTGCCACCGAGCCTGCGCACCGACCGCAACCGGCTGGAGCAGATCGTGCGCAACCTGCTGTCCAATGCGGTGAAGTTCACCGACAAGGGCGGCGTCGAACTGCGGATCCGTCCGGCCCAGCCCACCGAGGTGCACGCCCATGGGCTGCGCCGCGCCACCCAGCGGCTGGCGTTCTCGGTGCGCGACACCGGCATCGGCATCCCGGCCGACAAGCTCAACCTGATCTTCGAGGCCTTCCAGCAGGTGGACGGCACCACGGTCCGCAAGTACGGCGGAACCGGGCTGGGGCTGTCCATCAGTCGCGAGCTGACCACCCTGCTCGGCGGCGAACTCCAGGTGCACAGCGAACCCGGCCAGGGCAGCACCTTCGTGCTGTTCCTGCCGGTCGAGCCACCGACACCGAAACCCGCGGTCAGCGCGGAGCCGGTGGTCGAGCGCCCGGCGCGCAGCTACGTGCCGACCGCGGCGGAGAGCAACCTGGACGTGGCGGTCGAGGGCATCGATCCGCCGCTGCGGTCCACCGAACTGATCCGGCAGGAGGACCACCAGCACATGCTGCGCTGCGGCGAACCGGAGAAGCACGCGTCCCTGCGGTTCAACGGGGAGAAGGTGCTGGTCGTCGACGACGACTACCGCAGCGTGCAGGCGATGAGCGCGCTGCTGGAGCAGCACGGCCTGCAGGTCGTGCACGCCGACAACCCGCTGGCCGGGCTGAACGCGATGCAGCAGCACGGCGACATCGTCATCGTGCTGATGGACGTGATGATGCCGGAGATGGACGGAAACGCCACGATCCGGATCATCCGGGAGATGCCGCGCTACCGGGATCTGACGATCATCGCGATCACCGCCAAGGCGATGAAGGGCGACCGCGAGCAGAGCATCGAGGCCGGGGCCACCGAGTGCCTGAGCAAACCGGTCGACGTCAACGTGCTGCTGGAGCTGCTCGCCGAACACCTGCCCGCCGGACGCAGCCCGGAACCGGGCGAGTAGCGGTCACTCGACCTGTTCGGGCTCCTCGGCGGTGGGCATCTCGGCGAGCTGCTCGCGGAGCTTCTGGGCCCACGCGAGGTCGCTCGCGAAGGTCGCGTCGAAGTGGTCGACGCCGTGTGGTTCGGCCATGGCTGTTCCCAACGTCAGCTGTTGACGACCACGATAACCGCTGGTGGAAGACCCTTCGGTAGGGCGTACCCGCCAACCGCGCGAACCGGTGCGGCTGGCGGGACGGGTGTGCCGGGAGGGGCGATTTCGCGCCCCGGCGAGCCGGTGGCAGGCGGATGAAAATCACAACTCCAGGTCTTTCGGCCCTATTGCCGCCGCCACCGCCAGGCATCGGTGGTGGTCAGTGCCCGGCGACTCGCTCGTCATGCGTGTTATGAGCACATCTCACCGAGACATTGCGTGATTCGCGCAGTGCTCATTATGGTGTAGCCATCGCTGCGCGGCGTGCGCGACGAATGCCCGGACGGACGCTGGCGAGCGGAAGAGCAGGTGATCATGGGATCGCGAGTCTTGGTCGTGGCGGACGACCTCAGCGGTGCCGGTGATTCCGGTATTCCCTTCGCGCTGCGCGAAATGCGCACCCTGTTGGCACTGGATGACACCGGCGACGCCGAGGTGTTCGTCGCGGACACCGACAGCCGACACGTCGAACCGAGTCGGGCGGCCGAGCGGGTGGCGGCCGCGCTGCGCGGTCACGCCGCGGGCCGGGTGGTGTTCAAGAAGATCGATTCCACGCTGCGCGGGAACCTCGCCGCCGAGATCGGCGCGCTCGTCGAGCACGCCGAGGGCACGGGTGTGCTGTTGTGCCCGGCGTCCCCGGCCACCGGGCGGACGGTGCTCGGCGGTGTCGTGCACGTGCGGGGAATTCCGTTGCACCACACGGATTCCTGGGCCGCGGAGACCGCCGAGCCGCCGGTGGACATCGCCTCGGCGCTCAAGCCGCTGGCGGTGCGGCACGTGGCGCTCGCGTCGATCCGGGGCAATCCGGTGGCACTGCGGGTAAAGCTCGCCGAACTGCTCACCGAAGCCGATGTCGTGGTCTGCGACGCGGTGGCCGGAAGCGATCTGCGGGCGGTGGTGGCGGCCGGGATGACCGCCGCGCGGCAGCCGTACTGGGTGGGTTCGGCGGGCCTGGCCGACGCGTTGGCCGAGCAGCTGCGGCCGGGTCGCGAGGTCGAACCGCCGCCACCGGTCGGCGGTCGCGCGCTCGCGGTGGTCGGCAGCGCCAGCGGGGTTTCGCGCGAACAGGCCGAATTCCTGGCCGAGCGGTTCGCGCACACCTGCCGGTTATCGGTGCGCAAACTGCTCGACGCGGACGCCGCCGACCTGGCGCGGATGTCCGAGCAGCTCAGCGACGAGCTGGCCACCGGAGATGTGGTCGTCACGCTGGACGGACCGATCGAGGTCGCCGCGGCACGTCAGCTCAACGCCGCGCTGGCCGAGGTCTGCGCACCGGCGACCGGCCACGCGGAACTGCTGGTGCTCACCGGCGGCGAGACCGCCCGCGCGGTGCTCAGCCGACGCGGCGTCACCGGTCTGCGGTTGCTGGGCGAGCTCGAACCGGGTGTGGTGCTCGCGCGCACCGAGCCGCAGCCGGGTTATGTCATCACCAAAGCCGGTGGCTTCGGCACGCCGGAAACACTGCACCGGGCCGTCGCGGCGGTTCGTTCGGGAAAGGGACTGAGATGAACCTGCCCACCATTGCCGTCACGATGGGCGATGCGGCTGGCGTCGGACCCGAGGTGGTCGTGCGCGCGCTCGTAGCACCGGAGGTGCGCGAGCTGGCCCGCTGCGTCGTGATCGGCGACGCCGCGCGACTGGCCAGGGCGGCCGAGATCTGCGGCGTCGACGTGCGGTTCAAGACCGTCGACTCGCCTGCGCAGGCCACCGGTGAACCGGGTGTGATCGAGGTGCTCGACCTGGACCTGATCCCCGATGACCTGCCCTTCGGCGAACTCTCCGAGCTGGCCGGTGAGGGTGCCTACCGGTACGTCGCGAAGGCCGCCGAGCTCGCCATGGCGGGAGGCGTGCAGGCGATCTGCACGGCGCCGCTGAACAAGGCGGCGCTGCACGCCGCCGGACACCGCTATCCCGGCCACACCGAGCTGCTGGCCGAGCTGTGCGGGGTGCCCGAGGTGTCGATGATGCTGTCCACCGGCAAGGTCCGGGTCATCCACGTGACCACCCACATCGGACTGGTCGACGCCATCGAGCGGATCGAGCCGGGGTTGGTGGAGCGCACCGTCCGACGCGGCTTCCGCACGATGGTCGATTCCGGCATCGCCGCACCGAAGATCGCGGTGTGCGGGATCAACCCGCACGCCGGGGAGAACGGGTTGTTCGGCCGCGGCGAGGAAGAGGAGAAGATCGTCCCGGCGTTGGAAGCCTGCCGCGCCGACGGCATCGACGCGCAGGGCCCGCTGCCCGCCGACACGGTGTTCTTCCGCGCCGGGCGAGGAGATTTCGACCTGGTGGTGGCGATGTACCACGACCAGGGCCACGGGCCGGTGAAGATCCTGGGTCTGGAGGCCGGGGTGAACATCACGGTGGGTCTGCCGGTGATCCGCACCTCGGTGGACCACGGGACGGCCTTCGACATCGCCGGAACCGGTCAGGCCGAGGCGGGCAGCATGATCGAGGCGTTGCGCCAGGCCGCCGCGCTGGCCCGGCGGCCGTGACTGGGAGGATTGCCCGGTGAGCACGGACTTCGGCCAGCGGATGTCCGCGGGCCAGCGGCGCGCGTTGATCGAGCGGCTTGTCACCGAGCAGGGCGCGGTGCAGGTGGAGGAGCTCGCGGAGTCGCTGGCGGTCACCCAGTCCACCATCCGCCGCGACCTCTCGCTGCTGACCGAGCAGGGCAAGCTGGCGCGCACCTACGGCGGCGCGATGCCCGCGACGGCGACCGAACCGTCGCTGGGGCAGCGCACCGCGCTGGCCACCGCGGAGAAGGACCGCATCGCGCGGTGGGCCGCCGAGCGCATCGGCGGGCCGGAGACGGTCATCCTGGATGCTGGGACGACCACCGGCCGACTGGCCCACCACCTGCGCGAACGCGCCGGGCTGACGGTGATCACCAACGGGATCACCACGCTGACCGAACTGGCCGACGCCGATGCGGTGCAGGTGATCGCGCTGGCCGGGGAGATGCGGCACATCAGCCAGGGATTCGTCGGACCACTGGCCGAACTGACCCTGACCCGGCTCACCGCCGACAAGGTCTTCCTCGGCGCGGACGGCTTGGACGCGCGGTTGGGCATCTGCGAGGCGAGCCTGCTGCAAACCCGCCTGAAGGAGCAGATGATGGCGCGCGGCCGCGAGGTCTACGTGCTGGCCGACAGCAGCAAGCTCAGCGCCGCCCCGTTCAACGCCTGGGCTCCGCTGCCCGCGGCCTGGACGCTCGTCACCGACCGCGGCGCCACCGACGGGGATCTGGCGCCGTTTCGGGCCCTGCCCGGCGCCGAGGTCGTCGTGGTGTGACCGCATTGCCGCAGCGGTCAGTCAGGAGGGAAACGCGCGGATGTCGCGCACGACGATGTCGTGGGCGTCCGTCCAGCGGGTTCGGGCGAGGCGGTCGCGCAGGTCGTCCAGCCGGTAGGCCGACATGTTGGTATCGCCAACGGATATAGACTTGTCCCCATGCAGCCCACCGATGACGCGCCGCCGACCGCACTGCGCCAGAGTCCGAGTTGGCTCATCGGCCAGGCTTCCGCGTACGCGCACCGGCTGGTCAGCGACGGGCTGGCCACCGTCGGGGCGCGGCGCTACCACTTCTCGGTGCTGTCCGCGCTCGCCGAGCGCGGCCCGGTCAGCCAGATCGCCCTCGGCCGCAGCTGCCACCTCGACCGCAGCGACATCGCCGCCGTCGTCGGCGAACTGGGCGAACACGGCCACATCGAGCGCCAGCCGGACCCGACCGACCTGCGCCGCAACATCGTGACGATCACTCCCGAGGGCACCCGGCACCTGGCACAGCTGCGCCGCCTGGTGGCCGAGGCGCAGGACGACCTGCTCGCGCCCCTCGACGAGGACGACCGGCAGCGATTGCTGTCCCTGATGACCCAGGTGGTCGAGCACCACGCCACCCTGCGAGGCGCGGGCTGGGCCTGACGCCCAGCAGCGGTGGCCTTCCTGCGTGACCTGAATTCGGGTGCCGGGAAACCGGAATCCACCCAAGAACCGGCAGCGGTTACAGGTTGCGGGCGCCCGGGTCCGGTGATGGCAGCGTCTTCGGCAGGCCGGGGCGTCGCAGTGCTCCACAAAGGACCGCCGATACCAGCGACAACGCCGCTGCGGCGAGCAGGGCGGTGGGGAAGCCCCACTGCGCGGTGGCCAGCGCGGCCAAGCCGATGCCGACCACCCCGCTGACCGCCTTGGCGCTGTAGATCAGGCCGTGCACCTCGGCGCTGCGCTGCTCGCCGAAGAACTCCCGGGCCAGCGCGGCGAACAGCGGGTAGAACGCACCGCCACCGATCCCGGCCACCGTGGCGCCCGCGAGCATCAGTGCGGTCGACTGCTGCACGACAGCGCCCAGCAGCAGGATCTGGCCGATCGCCTGGACCGTCACCACCCAGCGCAGCGTGCGGCGGCATCCGATCCGGTCGGCGACCGGGATGGCCAGCGCCCGACCGGCGCCGTTGGTCGCCACGAACGCGGCCGCGGCCAACGCCGGGGCCAGCGATCCCGCGAACAGCACCAGGAACGCGGCGTTGAACAGCGACACCGTCGCCGCGCAGAACAGGCACGCGGACATCACCGGAAGCACCGAGGTGCGCAGCGCTTCGCGGGCCGAGTACTGCCGCACCGCGGGCGGGCTCATCCGGCCGGGACCGGTCCGGGCCCACTGCCGGGGATCGACGTGCGCCGGCCACCAGTCGCGCGGGGGATCGGCCAGCAGCAACCCGCAGCCCAGCACCGCGACGAACAGCACCAGCGCGAAAACATCCAGTGCCGTGGTCACGTTCTGCGGCCTGAGCACCAGTGCGATGACGAACGGGGTCGATCCGTACGCGAACGCGCCGGTGACGAAACCGACCCGGGCGGCGGCCCGTTCGGGGAACCACTTGCCCGCCGTCGAAGTGCACGCGGCGTAGACCAGACCGGCCCCGGTACCGCCGATCACCGAATACCCCACCAGCAGGCCGAGCAGGGTCTGCGAGTGCGCCAAGCTGAGGATCCCGGTCGCGCACATGAAAGCGCCCGCTACCAGCACCGGTCGGGGTCCGATGCGGTTGCGTTGGCGCAAGTGCGCGACCGGGAAGCCTGCCCCAGCTTGGAAAACCGCCCATCCGGCCAGCACCCAGAACAGGGTGCCGGTGCGGTACCCGGTGGCGGCCAGCGCGGGCACCGCCGCGCCGTAGGCGTACTGCATGGTGCCGACGACGAGCATCGGCAGCCAGCACAGCCGCAGCATCGTTTCGCGGGAGCGCCCGATGAGGTCCTGCGGCTGTTCACCGACCCGGTACCGGCGGCCGTGGTGGTCGCGGACCTCCAGGTTCGGCGTGTGCAGGCCGATCATCGGCCACTGCCCGGTCATGCCGGGCTACCCGCCTCGACCAGACCGAGCCGGTGCGCCCCGGTGTAGACGTTCATGCTCCTGCCGCGCAGGAAACCGACCAGCGTCAGGCCGGATTCCGCCGCCAGGTCCACCGCCAGCGAGGACGGTGCGGAAACCGCCGCCAGCATCGGGATCCCGGCCATCACCGCCTTCTGCACGAGTTCGAAGGAGGCTCGACCGCTGACCATGAGTACGGTTCCGGCCAGCGGCAACCGGCCTTCGCGCAGTGCCCAGCCGACGACCTTGTCCACGGCGTTGTGCCGCCCCACGTCTTCGCGCAGGCACAGCAGTTCGCCGTCGAGGTTGAACAGGCCGCTGGCGTGCAGGCCGCCGGTGCGGTCGAAAACCCGCTGGGCGGAGCGCAACCGGTGGGGGAGTTCGGTCAGCAGCTCCGGATCCAACGACGCGGGGTCGTCGCGGACCGGCCAGGTCGCCACGGTGCGGACCGCGTCGAGGCTGGCCTTTCCGCAGACCCCGCAGGACGACGTGGTGTAGAAGTTGCGTTGCAGGGAGGTGTCCGGCGGGGTGGTGCCGGGCGCGAGCGAGACGTCGAGAACGTTGTAGGTGTTCACGCCGTCATCGGTCGCGCCCGCGCAGTAGCGGATGCCGAGGAGCTCGTCGGTGCGGCGAACCGCACCTTCGCTGACCAGAAAACCGGCCGCCAGGTCGAAGTCGTTGCCCGGCGTGCGCATGGTCACCGTCAAAGGTTTCCCGTCGAGGCGGATCTCCAGCGGTTCCTCCGTGACGAGCGTGTCGGGACGGGCCCGACGCACACCGTCTTGGAGGCTGATCACACGCCGCCTACTGGTCACTCGGCCCACAAGGCATCACCCGCTTCGCCACATCCGCTCTTGCACCCAAACGAAGCCGATCGCGAACCCGACGCTGACCAATGCCTGGAAGGCCAGGAAGGCCAGCAGGTCCGGCGGCAACGCGAACTGTTCGTTGAGCACCAGGCGGGTACCCACCTCCTGGAAGAGCCGTGCGATCGGGAACGCGAGCAGCCAGTAGAGCGCCACGGGCGCGAAGGCGCCGCTACGCAGCACCCCTCGCGCCCGCAGCAAACTGCAACCCGCACCCAGCACGACCAACGGCAGGCCGAGCGTGACCGCGGTGACCGCGGCCCAGCTCGACGGCATACCGCTGACGAGCGCCAGCCCGCCTGCGAACAGGCCGGCGATCGTCCCGATTACCAATCCCGGCGTGGTGATCTGGCTGGTGAGTGTCATGTCAACTCACGACCACTCCGAAGGCGAAGAGGCAGAAGAACAGCATCCCGAGGTAGAACACCGCACCGAAACCGATGATCAGGTTGATGAACAGGTTCGGTCGGATTGGCTTGGGCAACAGGATGTTGTTCACCAGGAGCAGCACGATGCAGTAGGCACCCATCGCGAACGCGGACAAGAAGGAGAGCGTGTCCAGGATCGAGGCGGGGCCGTCAGCCGGGCCGAACAGCAGGATCAGGATGCCCAGGATGATGAGGCCCCAAAGGAAGGCCGCATACAGGTGGGACATCCGGAACCGTCGTGCACCAGGCACGAAGTGGTACGTCATATCGGCCTGACCGCGGGAGAACGAGTCGAACAGGCCGAGTGTTGCGTTGAGACCGATCAGCGCGACGAACAAGAGGAACACCGAACCGAGCACCGGTGCGCCCGCCGAGCTGAAGGCATCGGCCATCGCGTTCAGCGACGCATCCTGGTCACCGGCCGCGATCAGTTCCTTCACGTTGGGGTTCTCACGTGCCGCGGACTGAGCGAGGACGGTGAACGAGACGGTCACCAACATGGTGATGCCCCAGAAGAGCAGCAGCGCGTCGAAGGTGACCCAACGCCGCCAGCCCTTCCACTTGCGCAACTCGTCGGGGTCATCGGTGTCGAACATGAACCCGCGCGAGGGCATCGCCTCTTCTTCCCCGGCGCTGCGCAGGCCGCGGATCCGAGGGATGTGCGCGCCCATGCCCGCGCCCTTGTCCCGCAGGTGCAGCGTGTACCACATCTGCTGCATACCCGACGGACCGGCGAAGGCGATGGCCCCGACCACGACCGGGAACCACTGCGCCGACATCGCGTCAGCCGGGAAGTAGCCGAAGTGGAACATCCCGGCGAGGGTGCTGGTCAGGTCGGAGAGGTTCCCGACCATCGAAGCAACCACCGCGGTGCCCACCACCAGGAGACCGATCGTCAACGACAGCACTTTTTCGAGTACGTCGTAGATCACCTTGGCCAGTGTGAATACCGCGCCCACAAGCAGCATGCCGACGACCGCTGATGCCTGCCACGGGATTCCGGTGACCTGCTCCAGCGCCGCCGCACCCGCTGACAGGTGGCCCGGCCAGATGTAGACGGCGATCGCGGTGATGAAGAAGAACCACATTATCGGCTTCGCGATTCGGGCCGCGCCGGAGAAGATGCTCTCACCGGTTGCCATCGCGTAGCGGGCCATCTCCAGCATCACGACAGCCTGCAGGGTAACGCCGATGAAGAACAGCCAGCGGATCTCCGGCCCGAACAGCAGCACTAATCGGGGCCACAGGTAGGACTCGCCCATGCCGACCCCGAGTGCGACCAAGAACACGGTGGGGCCGAGAAAGTGCACAGAAGGTGGTGATTCGGGCAGTTTGCGGATCGGCATCGGTTCCAGCCGACCCGCCTTCCACACCCGAGTATCTGTTGTTATCTCAGGTTCTGCATCTCTCCCAGGCGCTTTTTCAGCGTCCACATCGGACCTCCTTGTCCCACGTACGGATTCGCTGTGCTTTGGTTGTGCTGTGAACTAGTACCGCGCAGGTGACCGGTCGTGCTGGACACCTGCGCGGGGCTAGTTCTCAACCGAGAAGACCAGCCGCACGGGCCCACTGGTACTTCGCGCCCAAAACGGCGACGGGTTTCTCGGTCGTATAGGGGAAGGCGACGATGCCGTGGTCGAACAGGTACTCGGCGGCCTTCTCAACTTCGGTGTCGCCGGCCAGCGACACCACGATCGGCTTGTCGTTGCCCTCGGCGCGGGCTTCCTCGGCCACTCGCGAGGCCAGCTCCGCGAACACCATCGGCGGGGTGACGATGGTGTGCCAGTAACCGAGGATCAGCGAGTGGATCCGCGGGTCCCGCAACCCCAGCCGGATGGTGGCCTCGTAGGTGCTCGGCGGCTCACCACCGGTGATGTCGATCGGGTTGCCCGCGGCACCGAACGGCGGGATGTAGCGCCGGAACTCCTCGTCGAGGTCCGGCGGGATGTCCATCAGCGTCAGCCCGTTCGCCACGCAGGCGTCCGACAGCAGCACCCCGGAGCCACCGGCACCGGTGATGATGACGACGTTCTCGCCCTTCGGGGTGGGCAGCACCGGGATGCCGCGCGCGTACTCCAGCATCTCGTTGAGCCCCGGTGCCCGGACCACGCCGGACTGCCGCAGGATGTCGTCGTAGACCTTGTCGTTACCGGCCAGGGCCCCGGTGTGCGAACTCGCCGCCCGGGCACCCATGTCGGTGCGACCGGCCTTGAGCACCACGACCGGCTTCTTCTTGGTGACCCGCTGGGCGGCGTCGACGAACGCCCGGCCGTCCTTGAGGTCCTCCAGGTGCATCGCCACGACCTGCGTGTTGTCGTCGTGCTCGAAGAACGTCAGCAGGTCGTCTTCGTCCACATCGGACTTGTTGCCGAGCCCGACGATCGCCGACACACCCATCTTGGTGGTCCGGCTGAAGCCGAGGATGGCCATCCCGATGCCGCCGCTCTGCGAGGTCAGCGCCACCCCGCCGCGCACGTCGTAGGGCGTGCAGAAGGTCGCGCAGAGGTTCTGCGGCGTGTAGTAGTAGCCGTAGATGTTCGGGCCGAGCAGCCGGATCCCGTGCTTGCGCGCGATCTCCACGACCTCGTCCTGCATTTCCTGGTTGCCGGTCTCGGCGAACCCGGAGGGGATCAGGACGGCCGCGGCGATCTTCTTCTGGCCGCATTCTTCCAGCGCCCCGGCCACGAACTTGGCCGGAACGGTGAACACCGCGACGTCGACGCTGCCGGGGACGTCGGTGATGCTGCGGTAGGCCTTGCGACCCAGGATCTCGTCGGCCTTCGGGTTGATCGGGTAGATCTCGCCCGCGTAGCCGCCGTTGATCAGGTTCTTCATGACCGAGTTGCCGATCTTGCCGTCCTCGTTGGACGCCCCGATCACGGCGACGCTACTCGGGTTCATCAGCCGCTGCATGCTCGCCAGGATTTCCTCCTGCGAGTGCTGTGCGGGCCTGGTGGGCGTCTCGGACTCCAGCACGATCCGCACGTCGGCGGCGACCGCCCCGGCCGCGGTGGCGAACACCGGGTTGAGGTCGAGCTCGCTGATCTCCGGGAAATCGTTCACCAGGTCGGAAACCCGACGGAGCACGTCGGCCAGCGCGTCGGCATCGACCGGCTCGCTGCCGCGCGCACCGCGCAGCACATCGGCCGCGGCGATGTCGCCGAGCATCGCATGTGCCTGCTCCGACGTGAGGGGAGCGAGCCGGAAGGTGATGTCCTTGAGGACCTCCACCAGGATGCCGCCGAGCCCGAACGCGACCACCTTGCCGAAGGTCGGGTCGGTGGTGGCGCCGATGATCACCTCGTGGCCGCTGACCATCTGCTGCACCTGCACTCCGGCGATGGCCGGGTTCTCGGTGAAGGCGTGGGCGTTGGCCAGGATCTGCTCGTAGCCCTCGCGGACCGCGTCGTCGCCGCTGACGTCGATGAGCACGCAGCCTGCGTCGGTTTTGTGCAGAATGTCCGGTGAAACGATCTTCAGCGCCACCGGACCACCGAACTGCTGGGCCAGCGACACCGCCTCATCGGCGCTCGTCGCCAGACCCTCGCCCGCGGTTGGGATGCCGTAGGCGTCGCAAAGCAGTTTCGCCTCGGGGGCGGTCAGCGCTGCCCTGCCCTCGGCCCGGACCGCGTCGAGTACCTCTCGTACGCGGGCACCGTCGTATGACATTTCTCAGATCACTCCGTTCGCCTTGAGCTCTGCCAGCTCGGTTTCGTCGATGCCCAGTCGCTGCTGGAAGATCTCAGCGGTGTGCTCGCCGAGCAGCGGGGACCGCTCGATCTCGACCGGGGAGTCGGACAGCTTGATCGGGCACCCGACGGTCTTGAACGCCCCGCGTTCGGGGTGGTCGACGGTGACGATCATGTCATTGTCGGCCAGCGAGGCGTCCTCGATGATCTCCTGCGTCGACAGGATCGGACCGCACGGGATGTTGTGCTCGTTCAGCGCCGCCAGCACCTGCCACTTGTCCAGGCCGAGCGTCCACTCCTCGATCATGCTGAACATCTTGTCCAGTTTGGACAGTCGGGCCTCGGGGGTGGCCCAGTCGGGGTCATCGACGAGTTCGGGGCGGCCGATGAGGCGGGCGATCGGGGCCCAGCCCTGCGGCTGCACGATGACGTAGATGTAATCGTTGGCACCGCCGGGCTTGCAGCGCACCGCCCAACCGGGCTGGCCGCCGCCGGAGGCGTTGCCCGAGCGCGGCACCTCGTCGCCGAAGCTGGCGTTGGGGTACTCCCGCAGCGCGCCGTGGGCCAGTCGCTGCTGGTCGCGCAGCTTCACCCGGCACAGGTTGAGCACGGCGTGCTGCATCGCCACCGAAACCCGTTGACCCTGCCCGCTCTTCTCGCGCTGCAACAGCGCGGCGAGGATCCCGGCCACGGTGTGGATACCGGTGCCGGAGTCGCCGATCTGCGCACCGGTGGCCAGCGGCGGGCCGTCTTCGAAGCCGGTGGTGCTCATCGATCCGCCCATCGCCTGGGCGACCACTTCGTAAGCCTTGTAGTGCGTGTACGGCCCATCGCCGAAGCCCTTGATGGAGGCGTAGATCAGCTTCGGGTTGATCTCCTGCAGCTTCTCCCAGGTGAAGCCCATCCGGTCCACGGTGCCCGGCCCGAAGTTCTCCACCAGCACGTCGGACTCGGCGACCAGCTGGGTGAAGATCTCCTTGCCGCGATCGGACTTCATGTTCAGCGTGATGCTGCGCTTGTTGCAGTTGAGCATCGTGAAGTAGAGGCTGTCGACATCCTCGATGTCGCGCAGCTGGCGACGGGTGATATCGCCGGTCGGTGCCTCCAGTTTGACCACGTCGGCTCCGAGCCAGGCCAGGATCTGGGTCGCGGACGGTCCAGATTGGACATGTGTCATGTCCAGCACCCGAACACCTTCAAGTGCAGTCATGTCAAGCCCCTCACTTGTACATGGTCTGGTTCATGGTGCCCGGCGCGTAGACCTCCGGATCCACCCAGACGTTGATCAGCGACGGTTTACCCGATTCGCGGGCGCGGAGCAGCGCCGGGCCGATGTCGGCCGGGTCGCGGACTTCCTCGCCATAACCACCCAGCAGCTGGGCGAACTTGCTGTACTCGATGTCACCGAGCGTGTTGCCGACGCGGCCGCGGTCCTCGCCGTACTTGGCGATCTGGCCGTAGCGGATCTGGTTCGTCCGCTTCTCGTGGGCGGCCGTCTCCACCTCCCGCAGCTCCTCCGCGTCTTCATCAACGCATCCGTCGTAGATGTCGATGATGTGCCCGCCGCAAAGCGTGAAGATCGTGTCAACGCCCTCTGTCTTGAGAGCCTTGGCGACAAGGTGACCGCCGGATATCAGCTGGGGTTCGCCTGCTAGGTCGGTTGAAGTCTGGGCCATGTGCGCTCTCTTCCTTCCCTTAGCTCCCCTTAGCAGCTGTGCCTGCGGTCGGTTCCATACTGCATACCGTATGAGGTCCTCCAGGGATACCGCAGAACCCCCCGGGTGTCCATAGTTCGATACCGAACTCTTACCTGCTCGATCTTTGTCCACTGTGGATGCTCCAGCAGTGATTATGCTGGTTGATCGTTTGTGGTATGGGCTGGAGCCGAGCCCCGGGTCGGCAAAATATTGCCGAAAACTCTCCATACTGTATACTGCATGCACCGACACCAACGCCTGGCCGCCTGACCAGAGCGGAGATCATCGTGAAAGTCGCTGTTCTCGGCGCCGGTGCCATCGGCGCTTACGTGGGCGCATGTCTGCACCGCGCAGGTGCGGAGGTGAGTCTGATAGCGCGCGGCGCGCACTTGGCGGCGCTACGCCGCGACGGGGTCGTGGTTCGGAGTCCGCGCGGGGACTTCGTGGCACGACCAGCGGTCACCGACGACCCGGCCGAGGTTGGTCCGGTGGACCACGTCTTTCTCGGTTTGAAGGCCTACTCCTATGCAACGTCCGGCCCGCTGGTCGAGCCGTTGATGCACGAACGCACCACGTTCATCGCCGCGCAAAACGGCATCCCGTGGTGGTACTTCCACGGGTTGTCCGGACCGTACCAGGACTACCGCATCCAGACGGTGGACCCCGACGGTGCGGTCAGCAAGGTGCTGGCGCCGGAGCGGGCGATCGGCTGCGTGGTCTACGCGGCCACCGAGCTCGAATCGCCCGGTGTGGTGCGGCACCTGGAAGGCACGCGGTTCTCCATCGGCGAGCCCGACGGCAGCATCTCCACCCGCTGTCGCGAGTTCAGTGACGCCATGATCGCCGGTGGCCTGAAATGTCCGGTCGAGGCGGATTTGCGCCGCGACATCTGGATCAAACTGATGGGAAACATCGCCTTCAACCCGATCAGTGCGCTGACTCGGGCGACGCTGGCGGCGATGTGCCGACACCAAGGGGTCCGGGATTTGGTCGCCATGATGATGGCCGAAACCCTGGAAGTTGCCGCCGCCCTCGGATGTCATCCCGAAATCGCGATCGAACGGCGGATCGTCGGTGCCGAGCGCACCGGCGAGCACAAGACGTCCACGCTGCAGGACCTGGAAAAGGGCAAACCGCTGGAATTGGCCGCAATGCTGGCCGCGGTGGTGGAACTGGCCGATCTGGTCGGTGCCGAGGTGCCGAGCCTCCGGGTCATCAACGCGCTGGGCGATCTGCTCGAAAAGCGCCCCGTCGTACCGGCGGCGTGAGGGGTCGCGCGGATCGGGTGTCTCAGACGGCTCGATCCGCGCGACTGCCCGCACCCGTGGACGTGGGCGCGGCACAGGTGATCCGGCAGGTCACCGAGGCTCGGCTGACCGGACGGGACGGCGCAGCGTCCCGACCGGCCGGAAGTGGGCGGCCGATTCCGGTCAGCCGAGCCGACCGCACCAACTGGCGGTGCGATTCCACCATTTGCGGGCTGGGACCGCAGGCCCGGCGCGCGGTGGAATCGGCGGCCGAACAATTCGGCGCGTTCGGGAGGGGGAATCGGCATGACCGCGGCAGATCTTCCGCAGCGGCCAGCAGGGTCTACTTTGGACGGAGAAGACGTTGGCAACCCGGGGAACTCAATCGTCCTGAGCGCGTGCACCGCACTGGAGAACCCGGTGCCGATGCCGCGCAGGGCCCTTCCGGACGCGCCGCCCGAAGATCGCTACCGGCGACCGCCGGGTGAGCGCTACCAGCACGAAGATCTCGACCGGATCAACCCCTTGCGCCGCCCGAACCTGGGCGGCAGGGGCTCGCGGCACGTCTTGGCCGGGCAGTGGGAGGTGCGATCGTGACGCGGCGAGCGGGCAACTACCGCAACAGCCTCGATCGCATCCTGCACGCGGTCCTCGAACCGGCCGCACGAGACGCGGATGACCTGGGCCGGTTCCCCCGACCGGCGATCAACGCCCTGGGACAGGCCGGAATCCTCGGCCTGACGCTGCCGACGCGTTACGGCGGTGGCGGCCACGGGCTCGGCGAAGCGGTCCAGGTCATCTCGCAGGTGGCCCGGATCTGCGGTTCGACGGCGACGGTTCTGCAAGCGCATTTCGCAGCCGTGGCGGTGCTATCCCGATACGCACCGCCGGAACTGCTGCACGAGATCGCGGCCGGTCGGCACTTGAGCACGCTCGCGCTGTCAGAAGTGGGCGAGCGCCCGTTCGTCCCGACCGGCCGGTCCCACGAACACGGCGGAGTGGTGGACCTGCACGCCCGCAAGAGCTGGGTGAGTGCGGCCGGCGAAGCCGACAGCTACATCTGGTCCAGCCGCGCACTGGGTGCTTCGGGAGCCAGCACCCTGTGGCTGGTCCCCGCGGCCGCGCCGGGCATGTGCGTCCCGGCCGCGGTCGACGGGGTGGGGTTGCGGGGCAGCGCGACGGCCACGATCACCGCCGACCCGGTCCAGGTCCCGGTGTCGGCGATGCTGGGCGAGGACGGCGGCGGCGTGGACCTGGCGCTGACGACGGTGCTGCCCTGGTTGCTGGCCCTGAACGCGGCGCTGGCGCTCGGTCTGATGGAATCGGTCGTGCGGCGCTCGGTGGAGTGCGTCAACGGCCCTCAGCCGTCCTGGGCGCGCTGGCAGGACCCACCGTCGCGCCAGGCCGACGTTCGAGCCGACCTGGCTCGGATGCAGACGAAGCTCGACACCGTCCGGCTGATGCTCGCCGACGCGGTCCAAGCGGCCTGGCAGGAACCGGCTAACGCCCAACGTCGCCTGCTCCAGGTGCGGGCGACCGCCGGGGAAAGCGCGGTGCAGGTGGCGGAACTGGGCATGAAGGTCTGCGGCCAGTTCGCCTTCCGCAAGGAGTTCGGCATCGAACGCCGCTTCCGGGACGCCCACACGGCGACCTACGGCCAACTCCCCACCGACACCGCCCTGGACTACCTGGGCCGAACCCTCTGCGACCTCCCATTCCTGACCTGACCACCCAGCGGACTAGCGGAACGCCCTCCGGACTTTTGCCGCAGCGCCCGGCCCCGGCCAACAGCTCAAAGCAAGTGCGCTCAGGCAAGCGCCAAGCAATTGCCATCAGGGAAGGGCTAAGCAATTGCCGTGAGGGAAGGGCTAAGCGAGTGCCATCAGGCAAGGGCTAAATGAGTGCCGTCAGGCAAGGGCTAAATGAGTGCCGTCAGGCAAGCGGCGTAGCCGCTTCCAGCGGTGAACCGCCGCCGCGACGAGCAACGGACGCACGCACCTATGCCCCGCAAGCGCCGCAGGCGCTTAGCCCACTCTCGCAACTCGCACCGCCGCGGGTTCTCAACTGTGCCCTGCGGGGACACCCCGCACCCCGGGATATCTCGCGAGGACAGCCCCGACGCCGCGTATCGGACATACACAAGTCGGGGATCCCGGAGTCGAGAATGCCTCTGAGGTTCCGCTACTCGCACCGCCACGCAGGCCATCCGCGCACTCGGTCAAACGGCTTCGGCGTTTTGCTCTAGGTAGGAGGTGCGAGTGTGTTCGGTGTGCTCGCGCATGAGCTGGGCCGCTCGGTCGGCTTCCTTCTTGCTGATGGCGTCGATCAGCGCCGCGTGCTCGTCCCAGGCCGCCTTGCCCCGCGACTTGGCCACCGGGGTGTGGTACCAGCGGACCCGGCGATCCACCTGGGCGGCGATCTCCTTGAGGATCTTGTTGCCGGACATCTCGGTGATCTGGGCGTGCAGCTCGGCGTTGGCCGCCACCACTTCTTCGATGTCCTCGGACTTCAAGGCCTGCACGCCGCGCTTGTAGATCTGCTTGAGCTCGGCGATGCCTTCCTTGGTCGGGCTCAGCGCCGCCAGCCGGGCCGACTCGGCCTCCAGCAGGGTTCGGACGCTCAGCAGCTGGTCGGCTTCCTCGGGCGTGGGGCTGTGCACGAACGCGCCGTAGCCTGGCCGCAGATCGACCCACTCGTCCTTCTTGAGCCATTGCAGGGCCTCGCGAACGGGTTGTCGGGACACCCCGAGCAGTTCGGCGAGTTCCTTCTCCACGAGGTGGTGGCCTGGCTTGAGCTCACCGGAGATGATCAGATCGAGGATGGCCTCGTACACGGTCTCCCGCAGTGGGACCGGCCGCGCGACTTGACGCGCGGCGATGCCTTGCGGAAGTTTCGAGGTCAGCGACATGCGGTCAGCTCCGGGGGCTTGGCCAGTTCCGCCGGGCGGATCTGGTCGGGCTCGTACTCTTGCGTGGATGGCGGTGTGCACGGGCGGCGGGTGTTTTGCCCGGAGGCTTTAGCATACAGTATGCGACGACAGTTGACTGCGGAAACAACGTTCACGTGATGGACGCCTCTTAGTGGTGGGCGAAAGGTCTGGTTCGCGGCGGAACTCCCGCTGCTGCTCACTAGTCCAGATAGGACAGTCCGCTGCGCCGAACGGATGGATGGTGCTGGTGTTGCTGGACAAAGCGAACACCGGCGGACTAGAACCACGATGCCAGACCGAAATCGGTCTGCGGGGGACCGGTGATTGCTCCCCAGCGCGTGCCGGAGGCGCTTATGGTCGTGCCTGCTTTCCTGTGGGTCGTGACAGCGGGAATCCTGCTCGCGCTCGTCACCCGTGACCTGGTCGCGGGCTGGCGAACACCGTCGGATGTCTCGCTGCGGGACGACGCCGTCGCGGTCGGTGGTTATCTGCTGCTGGCGGTGCTGTTCGGCGCGGCGGTGCTCGCTGCGGGTGGCGCGTCGGCCGCCGGGGCGTTCTTCTCCGGTTGGGCGAGTTCGCTGGCGATCACCGTCGACGCCCTGTTCGTGTTCCTGTTGGTCACCAGCCGGGTGCCCGGCCAGCACCGCATCGTGACCCTCGGCGTGGGTGTCGCGGTGCTGGTGCGTGTCGTGCTGGTCGCGTTGGGCGTCCCGGCGGCATCGGTGATCGCGTGGATTTCCGTGCTGTTCGGTGTCGGTGTGCTGTGGTCGGCGTGGCAGGTGTTCCGCCACGACGATGCGACGACCCTGCCGACGGTGCTGGGCAAACCCGGTGCCGCACCTGGCGCAGCGGTGCTCGCGGCCGCGGTGTTCGCGCTGTTCTCGGTGTCCGCGACGGTCGCGGTGACCGGTTCGGCGTACTTGGTGCTCTGCGCCAACCTGTTCGCGCTGCTCGGTTTCCACCGGCTGTTCCGCCTGACCAGGAACCTGGTCGAGCGGGTGCCGGACGCTTCGGTGGGCCTGGCGGTGGTGCTGGTGTTCGTCGGGGTGAAGTCGGTGCTGACCGGGCTGACCACCACGGCCCAGGACACCCAGGTCACCCTGCTGTCGCTGGGGATGATCGCCGTCGTCGCCGCGCTGAGCGCGATCACCGCGGCGCGCACCCCATCGCGCTGAGTGCCGCGGGACCAGGCGGCGATCAGCGGAGTCGGTGCAGGATGACGTCGAGGGCGAAGTCGACGTGCAGCCTGGCCAACCGCTCGGCTTCGTCGGCGTCGCGGGCGATCACGGTGGCCAGCAGTTCGCGGTGCTGCTCAGCCGATACCGCCAGCTCGGCCGGGGTGTAGAGCTGCGCGACGGTCCGGTTGAAGAAGTACCGCCGACTGGTGCGCGCCTGCTTGAGCAGCGTTTCGTTGTGCGCCAGCTCCAGGATCCCGTCGTGCAGCTGCTCGTTGAACGCGACGCGCTGGTCGAGTTCGGGGCTCGCGTCGCGCACTTGGTCCCGCAGCTCGCGCAGCCCGGCCAGCTCCGCGTCGGTCGCGCGGCTGGCGGCCAGCCGCGCCGAATAGCCCTCCAGCGCCGTCCGCACCTCGTAGATCTCCCGGATCTCCGCGGTGCTGTGCTCGTAGACCACCCAGCGGCGGCGATGCGACCGGATCAGCCCTTCGGACGCGAGCCGCTGCAAGCTTTCGCGCACCGGTGTCCGGCTGACCCGCAGTCGCTCGGCGATCTCGACCTCCGACAGCGCCTCGCGGGGACGCAGGTCGCCGCGGACGATCTCCTGGCGCAGGCGCTGGTAGACCTCCTCGGTGCGGGTCGCCGTTCGGTCGTTGGCTTCGTGCTGGCTGGCCACGGTGCTCGCATTCGGTGTGTGCTCGGACAGCCGAGCCTACCCACGCTCAGTAGACGGGACGCTCGCCGTCACCGGCCAGCGCGCGGGTCCAGGCGGGTACCGGTGGGGTGTGGTCGATCATGTGCGGCACCTCCACGTCGAGGTAGACCGGTTCGCCGCCGTCGACGGCCTTGCGCACCGCCTCCTCGACCTCGGCGAGGCTCCGGGCCCGGACTCCGCGCAGCCCCGAGGCCTCGGCGATCGCGGCCGCGTCCGCGGTGCCGGGATCGACGCCGAAGTAGCGGCGGCCGGTGTAGAGGTGCTGCAACATCTTGATCCAGCCCAGGCTGTGGTTGGTGAACTGGACGAACACGATCGGCAGCCGGTAGCGCGCCACGGTCTCCAGTTCGCCGCAGGCCATCGCGAAGCTGCCGTCGGCGGTCAGCGCCAGCACCGGGCGGTCCGGGCGGGCGAAGGCGACCCCGATCGCGGCCGGGATCGCGTAGCCCATCGGGCCGTGCCCGCGCGGCACGATCACGTCGCGACCGGCCTCGGCGGTCCGCCACGACACCGCCACGTTCGGCGTCGGAGTGCCGGGGTCGGCGACGACCGTCGCGCGGTCCCCGAGCACGTCCTGCACCAGCCGGATCACCTCGCTGGGCAGCAGCTGACCTTCGGGGAGCGGCCCGGTGGCCGGGCTCGGGTGGGGCGCGCGGCGGGGACTGGCCGTGCGGTGCGGTGCCTCGGGAATCCGGTCCGCGAGCTGGCCGAGCACCTGGTCCGCGTCACCGGCCAGCACCAGCGATCCGGGGTAGTTGCGGCCCGCCAGGTCGCGTTCGATGTCGATCGCCACGATCGTCGCGTCGCGCGATGGCGAGGTGTAGCCGTTGGTGTCGGTGGCGTTGGCCCGCGTGCCGACCAGCAGCACGACATCGGCCTCGGCGAGGTAGGCGTTGACCTCGTCGAGCCCGCCGTTGTTGCCCGCGGTGCCGATGCTCCACGGCGAGTCGTCGGCGATCACGCCCTTGCCGTGGATCGTGGTCGCGACCGGGATCCCGGCCTTGTCCGACAGCCGCCGCAGATTCGCCCACGCGCCGGAGAGGTGCGCGCCGGAACCGGCGAGGACGGCCGGTGACGCCGCCCGCGCCAGCAACTCGGCGGCCCGATCGACGTCCGCCTCGTGCGCGGGCGGCCGGGTGCGGGGCAGCGTCGATGCCCCGGCGAGTTGGTCGAAGACCTCGACCGGCACCGTGACCGGCTCGTCCAGCACGTCTTCGGGCAGGATCAGCGCGGCGGGCGCGGGGCGCCCCGAGGTGATCTCGGTGAGCGCGCGGGCGACGAATTCGGGAATCCTGCGCGGGTCGTCGACGGTGGTGCGCCACTTGGTGACCGCGCTGAACAGCGCCTCCTGGTCGATCTCGGTCAACGCGCCGGTGCCCCGGCTGCCGCGGTGGATGTCGGAGGTGATCAGCAGGACCGGCACCGCCGATGCGTAGGCCTCGCCGAGCCCGCCGACGACGTAGGTGGTGCCACCACCGCTGGACACCTCGACGGTGCCCACCGCGTTGGTGGCCCGGGCGTAGCCGTCGGCCATCGCCGCGGCGTGGCGTTCGTCGCGGGCGAGCACGTGGTGGATGTCGCCGCTGCGGTGGTGCAGCGCGTCGTAGAAGACCACGCCGGTGTCGCCGGGAACGCCGAAGAGCCGCGTGATCCCGGCGCGAACCAGGCATTCCACCAGCAGGTCCGCGCCGCGTCCGGAGAAGGTCCCGGTCATCTCGATCCTCCTGCAAGTCGGTCGTGAGCGGTTGCACCGGTGCGGACCGGAAGATCCGCTCACGAGTTCTCAGAAGCGCACGCCCTCCACGGCGAGCTGATCGGTGCTGAAGCGTTCGATGCGCAGGGCGCTGAGGTCGATCGCGGGGCTGCCGTCCAGCAGCCAGCGCGCCAGCTGGTCGCCGATGGCGGGGGACTGCATGAAGCCGTGCCCGGAGAAGCCCGCCGCCGCCCAGAGCCCGGGCACCGCGAGCGGGCCGACGATGGCGTGGTCGTCCGGCGTCATCTCGCGCAGCCCCGCCCAGCCGCGCACGATCGCGGCCTCGGCCATCGCCGGGAAGCGGTGCACCAGGGCCTCGATCAGCGGCTCGGTCAGCGACCAGTCCACCGCGGTGTCGGTGCCCTCCGGGACGTCGCGGTCGTTGCCGCCGATCACCGCGCCACCGGTCTCCGGGTGCAGGTACGCGCCGCTGCCCAGGTCGACGGTCAGCGGCTGGTCCGGGCTCAGCCACGGCAGCGCGTCGATGGCGAACGCCTGCCTGCGGTGCGGGCCGACCGGCAGCTCCACCCCGGCCAGCCGCCCGGTTTCGCGGGCCTGCGGCCCGGTCGCGATCAACACCAGTTCGGCTGCCAACCGTTCGCCGGTCGCGGTCCGCACCCCGCTGACCGCGCCGCCGGAGGTCTCGATCGCCACCGCCTCGGTGTGCTGGCGGATCCGCACCCCGCGCGCCCTGGCGGCCTTGGCGAACCCCTGCACGGCGTCGTGCGGGGACGCCGATCCGTCGGTGGCGCAGTAGGCGGCGCCCAGCAGATCATCGACCCGGATCTGCGGGTTGAGCCGCCGCACGTCCCGCGGGGTCAGCAGTTCGGCGGGCACCCCGTGCCCGCGCTGCATCTCGGCGGCTGCGGTGAACGCGGTGAGCTGGCGTTCGTCGGTGAGCAGGAACAGGTAGCCGTGCTGGCGGAAGGTCAACGGTGCGCCGGTGCGTTGCTCGAAGTGCGTGAAGAACTCCACCGAGTCGCGCACCAGTTGCACGTTCACCTCGGAGGTGAACTGCTGGCGGATCCCGCCGGTGGCGTGGGCCGTGGCGCCTTCGCCGATCAGGCCGCGTTCGAGCACGGTGACATCGCGGTAGCCGCGCTCGGCGAGGTGGAACGCGACGGAGGCGCCGATGACACCGCCGCCGATGACGACCACCGGTCCGCCGTGCAGCACTGGGCTCATTGCTCGACTCCCGCCCGCAGCCAGTTGACCAAGGTTCCGGCGTCCCACACCGGCACGCCGGTCGCCGCGCGCACCGCCGCCGAGTACGGCGGCAGGTTCGTGCACTCGAAGACGAACGCACCGATGTCCGGATCGTCGCGCACCGCCTGGTGCGCGGCAGCGACCACTTCGGCCTCGGCCCGCGCCGGATCCAGTTCCCGCACCGCACCGACGATCATCGGGTAGAAGTGCGCGGTGCCTTCCAAACCGGTGAGCACGATCCGGTCGCGCTCGGCGTCGGTGATCCCGGCGGCCCGCAGGTGCGCGTCGGAGAGGGTCGAGGCGTTCACCGTCAGCACGCAGACCTTCTTCTCCGGTGCCAGCATGCGCAACACCAACGGGATCTGCAGCAGGCTGGAGGTGGCGACCGGGCGGTCCAGCCGGGCGGCCAGCTCGCGCTGGTAGATGGCCAGGAACCCGCAGCACGTGGTGATCGCCCGAACCCCGAGTTCGCGCAGCTTCACGGCGGCGGCGAGCACCGAATCCAGCAGCCCGGCGGCGTCGCGTTCCACCACCAACCTGGTGTCGGCGCCGTCGCAGGTCTCGAACGCGACGGGGTAGTGGTAGCTGCGCGCGTTGCCGAGGTCGCCGACCGGCCTGGGCAACGTGTTGTCCAGCATGATCACCCCGACATCGACCCCGCTGACGCGGGACTGCGCCTTGATCTCGGACACCTGACCTCCTTCATCCGCTGATGTCGGATCGGAACGTTTCCCGCAGCAGCAGGACGCAGATCAGCGACACCACGCAGCCGCCGATGACGTAGAGCGAAACCGCGGCGCTGCTGCCGGTGGCGTTGACCAATGCGGTGGCGACCACGGCGGCCGGGGCCGCGGAGATCGTGCTGCAGGCCTGGTAGGCGAATCCGGCGCCGGTGTAGCGGATCCTGGTGGGGAACTGCTCGGCGTACAGCGGGCCGTGCAGCGCGCAGGCCGCCGAGTGCCCGATCCCCAGTCCGATCGCCAAGGCCACCCAGATCCACAGCTGCTGGCGGGTGTCGGCCAGCCAGAAGAACGGGAAGGCGTAGGCCGCCAGGAACACCGTCGAGAACGCGTAGACCGGCCGTCGACCGATCCGGTCGGACAGCACCGCGAAGAACGGCATCGTCAGGATTTCCACGGATGCCGCGATGAGCACCCCGATCAACGCCCAACTGCGCGGCAGCCCCAGTTGCTCGGTGACGTAGATCGCGGAGTAGACGGTGAACAAGTAGTAGGCGATGTTCGGTCCACTTTGGACGAAGGTGAGCAGCACGGTGGGCCGCGCCGCGGTGCGGAACAGCTCCACCAGCGGCACCCGGGACCTGGCGTCGGCGCGCTGCAACCGCTGGAAGTTCGGCGTCTCGGTCAACCCGAACCGCACGTAGACGCCGACCAGCAGCAGCACCGCGCTGAGCAGGAACGGCACCCGCCAACCCCAGCTGAAGAACTGCTCGTCGGGCAGCAGCGCGAACACGCCGAGCAGCCCGGAGGACAGCAGCTGCCCGCCCGGCGCACCGAGCTGCATGGACACGCCGTAGCGGCCCCGCTGGTGCGCGGGCGCGTTCTCCACCGTGACCAGCGCGGCGCCGCCCCATTCGCCGCCGAGCGCGATGCCCTGCACCATGCGCAGCACGATGAGCAGGACCGGTGCCAGCACCCCGAGCTGGTCCCGGGTGGGCAGCAGGCCGATCAGGAACGTCGCGCCGCCCATCATGGCCAGCGTCGTGATCAGCATCCGCTTGCGGCCCAACCGGTCGCCGAAGTGCCCGAAGATGATGCCGCCGACCGGGCGCAGCACGAACGCGACGCTGAAGGTCGCCAGCGAGACCAGGGTGCCGACCGTCGGGCCGAGGTCGGCGAAGTACAGCTTCGGGAACACCAGTGCGGCGACGCTGCCGTACAGGAAGTAGTCGTACCACTCCAGGGTCGTGCCGACGAAACCGGCGAGCGCCGCGCGCAGCGGCGAGTTCGTGGGCGCCGAGTTCGTGGACGGCGCGGCAGTCGATGCGGACCCTGATTGCGGATCTCCGACGGGAGCGGTCATCTGGAGTCCTTCCACGCTCAGCTGCGGGATGGATGCAACGCTGCATGCAAGTTGATGTGCGACGAAGTATTGGCAGCCGGACAACCGATGTCAACGGTCCGTTCGGGGCGGAATTCGCGGGGCTCACCGGGCGTTTCGCAGGAACACGACATTCCGGTTGGAGGCCGAGATGGCCAGCATTTCGGGAGAGCAGTTCGACGCGCTGGACGCCTACTCGCAGGCGGTGGTCGCCGTGGCAGCCGCGATCACCCCCAGCGTGGCGAGCCTGCACGTGTCCAGTGAGTGGGGTGAAGCAGCCGGGTCGGCGGTGGTGTTCACCGACGACGGCTTCATGCTGACCAACGCGCACGTGATCGGCCGCGCCACCAGCGGCACCGCGCACTTCGCCGACGGCACCAGCGCGCCGTTCACCGTGGTCGGCACGGATCCGCTGTCCGATCTGGCAGTGGTCCGGGCGGCCGGTGCGACACCGCCTCCGGTGCGGCTGGGCGACAGCGACCGGCTGGTGGTCGGCCAGCTGGTCGTCGCGGTGGGCAATCCGCTCGGACTGGGCGGATCGGTCACCGCCGGAGTGGTCAGCGGACTGGGCCGCTCGCTTCCCGCGCGCAGCGCGAACGCGGCCCGGATCATCGAGGACGTGATCCAGACCGACGCCGCGCTCAACCCGGGCAATTCCGGCGGGGCACTCGCGGACTCCCATGGCGTGGTGGTGGGCATCAACACCGCGGTCGCCGGGATCGGGCTGGGCCTGGCGATCCCGATCAACGCCACCACCCGCCGCATCATCGACACCCTGGTCCGCGACGGTCGGGTCCGCCGCGCCTTCCTGGGTCTGGTGACCACCCCGGCGCCGCTGCCGGACGACCTGGCCGAACGAACCGGGCAGCGCACCGGCCTGCGCGTGGTGGACGTGGTCCGGCAGAGCCCGGCGGCGCGGGCCGGGTTGCATCGCGGCGACCTGGTGCTGACCGCCGGTGGCAGCGCGGTGCGCGATGCGCAGGGCCTGCAGCGGTTGATGTTCGCCGAGGCGATCGGCCGACCGCTGCAGATCACCGTGACCCGCAACGGGGCATTGGTCGACGTGATCGCCGAGCCGGTGGAACTGCTCGACGCCCCCAGTTGAGGCGGGTACCCGACTCGGTCGGGGTTCGCGCGAAATGGGTGTTGCCCGTGGGAACGCCGGTGGCGGCTTCGCGAAATCGCCCGCAGCAGTTTCAGTCCCGCGCAGCCGCGCCAAGGGGGCCCACCTAGAGTCAGGCGGTGTTGTCTGGATCCATACCGGTCACTCCGGAGCTGGGCGTGGCCATCGCGCTGCTGCTGGTCGCGGCGGCGGCGGTCGCCGGTCTCGGCGGCCTCGCCCGATACCGGGACGTGCTGTTCGCCGGTCTGCGCGCCGCGGTGCAACTGCTCGCGGTGGCACTGCTGATCGCCTACATCGTCCGGTGGACCGCACTGGCGGCGCTGTTCATCGTGCTGATGTTCGTGATCGCCGCGCACACCGCCGGGCGGCGCATCACCGGCAACCGCACTTGGCTGTGGGCGGCCCTGCCGATCGCGGCCGGAGTCGCCCCGGCCGCGCTGCTGCTCATCGTCACCGACGCGGTGCCGTTGACCGGACTGGTGCTGATTCCGCTGGTCGGACAGCTGATCGGTGGGGCGATGGTGGCGACCGCGCTGGCCGGACGCCGACTGTTGGACGAGCTGAACCAGCGGCGCGGCGAGGTGGAGGCCGCGTTGGCGCTGGGCATGCTGGACCGGGCGGCGCGCCTGGAGATCGTCCGGCCGGTCGCGGGCGGCGCCCTGGTGCCCGCACTGGACCAGACCCGCACGGTGGGCACCGTGACGCTGCCGGGTGCCTTCGTCGGGATGCTGCTCGGCGGCGCCAGCCCGATCCAGGCCGGGATCGTGCAGCTCTACGTGCTGATAGCGCTGCTGGCGGTGGAATCGGTGGCGATCCTGGTGGTGTTGGAGATCGTCGCGCGCGGCCTGCTCACCGGGGCCGGTACACGCCCGCACTTCCAGCCATGACGGTCCTGAAGCCCGAACTCCTCTTGCGCGGCGCTGCGGGTCAAGACCAGCACGCTGCGTTGCTGACCGATCACCAGGCGTTGGCGGACGACCCGTCGAAGTCCACTTTGGACGGTGAATGGCATCGGTGCCCGACGGTCGGTGTGCTACTGGCATGATGCCGCATCCGGGCTCCCGCGGAGGCCAGCGGGCAGATCGTCACCGAACCGAAACCCGTGCGCTGCCCCAGGATGCGACCGCCTGCAACGCCGGTATCCGGGAGCCCTACCGCTGGGCGAACGAGGGGCCACCGAGCGTTGACGGATTTCCCGGTTGCGCGCAGGATGTTCCGTCGTCGGATGCCGCGCAGCGGCGATCGCCGGGGAGAAGGTGCACCTACGTTGGCCCAGCAGAGCCCTGTGGGATATTTCCGCAACCGCACGATCAGCGAGCTCGCCGAGCAACTGCGCGCCGGTGAGGTGACCGCGGTCGAACTCGCCCGCGGCGCGTTGACGTCGATAGACGAGCTCGACGGTGCGCTGAACGCGTTCGTGACCGTCGACCGCGAAGGCGCGTTGGAGGCCGCCGAAAAGGCCGACGCCGAGCTGGGCGAAGGGGTGGACCGCGGGCCGCTGCACGGGATTCCGGTGGCGGTCAAGGACATCATCGAGGTGGCCGGGCTGCCCACCACGATGGGTTCGGAGCACTTCGCCGACTACGTGTCCACATCGGACGCCGAATGCGTGCGGCGGCTGCGCGACGCGGGCGCGGTGGTGGTCGGCAAGACCACCACGCACGAGTTCGCCTTCGGTCCCACCGGCGACAGCGCGCACAACGGTCCGTCCCGCAATCCGCACGACACCAGTCGGGTCACCGGCGGATCCAGCGCTGGCAGCGGGGCCGCGGTCGCGGCCGGGATGGTGCCGCTGGCGCTGGGCACCGACACCGGCGGATCGGTTCGGATCCCGGCCGCGCTGTGCGGGGTGGTGGGCTTCAAACCGACCTTCAACGCGATCCCGACCGGCGGGGTTTTCCCGCTGTCGCAATCCCTGGACCACGTCGGCGTGCTGGCCCGGACCGCGCAGGACTGCCGGATCAGCTACCGGGTGCTGGCTGGGCTGCGCACCGCACCCAGCCGGGACAGCGGCCAGACCGCCAGCATCGGCTGGATCCCGCCGACCGCCCTGCACCCGACCGACGCCGAGGTCGATCGGATCGCCCGCGCGGCACTGGACGTCGAGGGCTTCGCGGTGCAGGACGTCGAGCTGCGCGATCCGGTCGTGATGCACAAGGCGTTCGCGGGCATCCAGTTCAGCGAGGCGTACGCGATCCACGCGGAGCGCGTGGCGCAGAACCCGCACCTGTTCACCCCGGATGTCATGCGGCGCCTGCAGGAGGCCGGGCAAACCACCGGCTGGCAGCACGTGCGCGCCCTGACCGCCCGCGATCAGTGGCGCGCCGAGGTCAACGAGCTGCTCTCCCACGTCGACCTGCTGGCGCTGCCCACGACCTGCGTGGTCGCCCCCGAGATCGGCCAGCGCGACATCACCGTCGACGGCACCGAGTCGAACGTGCGCGGTGCCCTGCTGTCGCTGACCAAGCCGTGGAACGTGGCGGGTGTCCCGGCGGTGTCCGTCCCGGCCGGTTCCATCGACGGCCTACCGGTCGGCGTCCAACTGGTGAGCCGCCCAGGCCAGGAAGACCTGCTACTAGCAGCCGCCACCCGCATCACCAACTAGCGCCAATACCCGTTCGGGCGATGAGTGAAGGGCACCTTTGACCGGCTAAGTCGGTCAAAGGTGCCCTTCACCTCGGTCTTGGCGATCTGGCGCTCGGCGGTGTGGTGGTCAGGTGGTTTGGACTGCGGCGGCGACTGCTTTGCCGAGGTCTTCGGTGGTGGCTTTGCCGCCCAGGTCCGGGGTGCGCGGGGTGGTGGTGTCGGCGAGGACCTTCTCGATGGCGCGGACCACGTCCGCCCCGGCCTCCGGCAGGCCGATGTGGTCCAGCATCATCGCCGCCGACCAGATCTGGCCGATCGGGTTGGCGATGCCGCGCCCGGCGATGTCCGGCGCGGAACCGTGCACCGGCTCGAACGTCGACGGGTAGTTGCGCTCCGGGTTGATGTTGCCCGACGGCGCCACCCCGATCGTGCCGGTCACGCCGGGGCCCAGGTCGGAGAGGATGTCGCCGAAGAGGTTGCTGGCGACCACCACGTCGAAGCGCTCCGGCGTCATCACGAACCGGGCGCACAGGATGTCGATGTGGTCCTGGTCGACGGTGACGTCCGGGTACTCGGCCGAGATGGCCGCGAACCGCTCGTCCCAGTACGGCATCGAGTAGAAGATGCCGTTGGACTTGGTCGCCGAGGTGACGTGCGGTTTGTCGAGCTTACGGGCCAGTTCGAAGGCGTAGCGCATGATGCGGTCGGTGCCGCGCCGGGTGAACGCGGCGGTCTGCAGCACCAGCTCGTTCGGGGTGTCCTCGAACTGCCGACCGCCCAGCCGCGAGTACTCGCCCTCGGTGTTCTCCCGGACCACCCAGAAGTCGATGTCGCCAGGCTGCTTGTCGCGCACCGGCGGCGTCACCCCGGGCAGCAGCCGCACCGGCCGCAGGTTGACGTACTGGTCGAACGCGCGCCGGATCGGCAGCAGCAGGCCCCACAGCGACAGGTGGTCGGGCACGCCGGGCCAGCCGACCGCACCGAGCAGGATCGCGTCGTGGTCGCGCAACCGGTCCAGGCCGTCATCGGGCATCATCTGCCCGGTGCTCTGGTAGGTCTGGCAACTCCAGTCGAAATGCCGGTAGGTGAACCGCACGCCGTACTTCGCGCTGATCACCTCAAGCACGCGCAGTGCTTCCGGCATGACCTCGTTGCCGATCCCGTCGCCGGGCAGCACCGCCAGTTCGTACTGCAGCACTGTTCACCTCACTCATCCAGACAGCGGGCCACCGAAGCCCATCGGAACGTTCCCGACGGCCATCTAACGCTGCGCGCCACCTCCCGCCAACCCCTTGTGGCCAAGCCCGCCGGTGGCGCTCCCGGCTGGCAGCGGCTACGAAGGACGGCGTGGATGCGGCACGGGCACTGCGCGAAATCGCGTTCTGGCTGGAGCGCGCCGGCGCGCCGACCTACCGGGTGCGGGCGTTCCGCCGCGCCGCCGCGGTGGTCGACGACCTCCCGGATCTCGACGATCGGGTGGCGTCCGGTCGGTTGACCGCGTTGGAGGGCATCGGCAAGACCACCGCCGCCGTCATCGAGGCGGCCCACCGCGGTGAGATCCCGGAGTACCTGGCGCGCCTGCGGTCCGAAGTGGACGTTCCGGAGCACGGGCGGGAGCTGCGCGCGGCGCTGCGCGGCGACTGCCACACCCATTCCGACTGGTCCGACGGTGGCAGCCCGATCGCCGAGATGGCCAACACCGCCCGGGAACTGGGGCACGAGTGGATGGTGCTCACCGACCACTCGCCTCGGCTGACCGTGGCTCGCGGGCTGTCGGCCGATCGACTGCGCCAGCAGCTGGGCGTCGTGGCCGAACTCAACCGGCGGCTGGCACCGTTTCGGATCCTCACCGGCATCGAGGTCGACATCATGCCGGACGGTTCGCTGGACCAGGACGAGGACCTGCTGGCCGAGCTGGACCTGGTGGTCGCCAGCGTCCATTCCGAGCTGCGGATGGCGGCACCGGCCATGACCCGGCGGATGCGGGCTGCGGTGGCCAATCCGCACGTCGACGTGCTCGGCCACTGCACCGGCCGCCTGATCGGGGAGAAGAAGCGCCCGCAGTCGACCTTCGACGCGGTGGCGGTGTTCGAGGCCTGCCGGGACAACGGCGTCGCGGTCGAGATCAACTCGCGGCCGGACCGGCTGGATCCGCCGCGCGAGCTGATCCGGCTCGCCCGCGACACCGGCTGCCTGTTCAGCATCGATTCCGATGCGCACGCACCCGGCCAACTCGATTGGCTGTCCTACGGATGCGCCCGCGCCGAAGAGTGCGAGCTACCCGCCAACCAAGTCCTCAACACCAGCACCGCCGAAACCCTCCTGAACCCCCACCCCTGAGCCGCCGGGCTCACCCGGTGAGGTCGGAGTGAAGGGCACCTTTGACCGGCTATGTCGGTCGAAGGTGCCCTTCACTCATTACCCGAATGATTGGGCGGCGGCGAATTCGGCTACCAGGGTGGCTGGGACGCCCTTCATGTCCGCTGCGGTGCCCCAGGTGGCGTTGGTCAGCTCGGCGGGCTCCGCGTTGCGGTCGGCCAGCGCGAGCATCTGCGCGAAGCGGGTGGCGACCGCGTGGTGGTGCGGCAGGCCGGTGATCCACTTCGTGTGGGCGTGCCGGGAGTACAGCCCGATCACCTGCGGACCGCTCCCGTCGGCCCGGCTGGTGAGCGCGGCGAGCTGGGTCAGCCCGGTGTCGGTGCCGAGCACCAGTTCCGCCGAGGCGAACAGGTCGATGCAGTTCGCCGCGCCCGGCTCGTGCCAGACCTCGACCGGCAGCCCGTCGAACATCGTCGGCAGCGCGGCGTTGCGCGCGGCGATGACGGTGAACCGCCAGGGCGCCCCGCCGCGAGCGGCGAGTTCGGTGGCCACCGCGGCGAATTCGGTCAGCTGGAAATCCAGGTGCCGGGGCCAGCCGGGCACGGTCACCAGCACCACGTGCCCGGGCTGGGCCAGCTGCTGCGAGGGGAACCGGGGCACCGGCGCGGCATCGGCCGCCAGCCGCACGCCGAGGCTCTGCTCCAGGGCCAGGTAGTGCCGCATCGGCAACGAGGCGTGCACGTCGACGAGGTGTTCCTCGACCCGGTCCAGCCAGGCCGGTGGCTCTTCTGGATCGATTCTGAACCGAACCGGAGAACGTGTCGACGTGCGAATCACATGTGGTCCCCAGGTCTGCGTGCTCGACTCGACCGGTACCGAACATCGTTGCATCAACTGCGCTTCCGGTCCGCTGTAGTGCAGTGGTGCGTTCGGCGTGGTCTCCCGCAGCGCGGTCATCGCCGAGAGGCCGAGCAGCAGTTCGCTCAACCCGCGCTGCCCGAGATCGGCGATCCAGCCCCGATTCCGCACCAGCGACGCGCAACCGGGCGGCGGTCCCTCCCCGGCGGATCGCCGATAGGGCAGGACGCGTCCGAACGGGGCCTGCTCGATCGGGACGAGCATCCGCCCGCCCGGATGGCACCGGACGTCTTCCACGTGCCATTGGATCAGGTCCTGCTGGACTGTCACTGACACCACCACCTCCACTTGCGCCTTCGACGATCGGATTCGACCTGATTACGCAGTGTGCTGCGCCGAGCTGCGACATGGAGGTGACATCTGGTCGCGTTTGTCCGACATTTTTCAGACATCCCTGCGGAATATGCCTGTTACCTTCTTATAGTTGCCGACGACCGAAGCTGATGGACGCCCTGGTGAAGGGGGCAGAACGTGGTCGGCGCGCAGTCCGTGGCCCGGACCCGGTTGGAGCAGGTGATCCGGCAGTCGCGGCGGACCCTCCGGGAGTTCTGCGACGACTTCCGGCGTGCGTCCCGGGATTTGGGCGAATCCACGGTGGTTTCGGCGCGCCAGGTGAGCCGCTGGATGTCCGGGCAGATCGGCGGGTTACCGCATCCGGCGACCTGCCGAGTGCTGGAGCACATGCTCGGCGAGACCGCCGAAGAGCTGTTCGGGCCACCGCACCGCGACGCGCCGGTCCGGCGGCAGGTCGGCGGCCCAGACCGGCAAGACGACGTGGACACTTCGATCGAGAGCGAGGTTGCCATGGCAGCGGCGGAATCCGCCAGGTTCGGGCATTTCGCAGAGCAGAGCAACGTCGGACCGCACACGCTGGAGCAGTTCCGCGCGGACGTGGTCCGGATCGTCACCACCTACCCCAACCGCCCGGTGTTCCCGCTGTTCGTGGAGCTGCGGGAACTGCGCGACCGTGCCTTCGACGCGCTGGAGGGGCGGCAGCCCCCGGCGCAGTCCCGCGAGCTGTACCTCATCACCGGCGTGGTGTGCGGGGCGCTGGCCAACGCCTCCTTCGACCTCGGTCAGCTGGCCGCCGCGGAAACGCAGGCCCGCACCGCGTTCCTGTGCGCCGAGTTGGCGGGCAACGACGCGCTGCGCTCGTGGATCCGCGGCACCCAGAGCGTGATCGCCTACTGGGAAGATCGCTGCCGGGACGCCGTCGAGCTGGCCGCGGACGGTTGGCGTTACGTGCCGGAATCGGGCACCGCGAGGGTGCGGCTGGCGGCGATCGAGGCCCGCGCGCACGCGCGGCTGCGGGACGCGCGGGCCAGCGAGGAGGCGCTCGGCCGCGTGGCGCGGGCGCGCGAGGAGGTCACCGGGGTGGATCTGCCCGGTGGCCTGATGGAATTCCCGGCCGCCAAGCAAATCTGGTACGGCGCCACCGCCCGGCTGTGGTTGGGCGATCCGGCGAACCTGGCGCGCGCCGAGCGTTCCGCGAGCGAGGCGGTCGAGCTGTACCGGCAGGATCCGCCGGAGCAGCGGCGGCTCGGCGAGCTCTGCCTGGCCCGGCTGGACGTCGCGGTCGCCCGGCTCGGGCAGGAGAACCTGGAGGGAGCCGCCGAGGAGGTCGGTGAGGTGCTGTCGGTGGCGAGCCGCCGCCGCACCGACAGCGTCGTCCGGCGGCTGCGCCAACTGAACAACGCCCTGCAGCGGCCGCGGTTGCAGACCACGGCGCTGGCCGCTGACCTGCGAGATCAGATCGGCGCCTTCTGCGCGGCACCGGCCGCGCCCGCGTTGCCCGAGGGCGTCCGATGAGGACGGTGGGCCTGCTGCACCCCGGCCGGATGGGCGCCGCCGTCGGCGCCGAGATCCGCCGCAACGGCCACCAGGTGCTGTGGTGCACCGCAGGGCGCAGCCAGGCCACCCGGCTGCGCGCCGAGGCGGCCGGGCTGGCGCCGGTCGACGAGCTGCGCGTGCTGCTCGACCGCTCGGAGGTGGTGCTGTCGATCTGCCCGCCAGCGGCAGCCGAAGAACTCGCCCAACGCGTCGCCGCGCTCGGTTTCGGCGGCGTCTTCGTGGATGCCAACGCGGTCAATCCCGCCACCCTGCACCGGATCGTCGCGCGGCTGGATCCGACGCCGGTGGTGGACGGCTCGATCATCGGGCCGCCGCCCAGCGGGCACCGCACCGCAACCCGGTTGCACCTGTCCGGCCCGGCGCCGCACCTGGACCTGGTCGCCGAACTGGTCGCCGGTACCCGCGTCGAACCGGTCCGGCTCGGCGCCGAGCACGGGCAGGCCAGTGCGCTGAAGATGGCCTTCGCCTCCTACCAGAAGGCGGCGCGGGTGCTGGCCGCCGTCGCGCATTCGCTGGCCGATGCGCACGGCGTCACCGAGGCGCTGTTGGCGGAGGCCGACCGGATGCCGGGGCGGATCCTGGCGCAACGCGACTACCTGCCCAGCGTCGCGGCCCGCGCGTGGCGGTGGGGACCGGAGATGCGGGAGATCGCGCAGACGCTGCGCGATGCGGGCCTGCCGCCGGATCTGGCCGAAGCGGCCGCGACCGTGCTCTCCCGCTGGGACGCGCGTCGTGGCGTCTACGACGTCTCCGCGGCCACCGTGCTGAAGGATCTCCGCCGCTGATCAGGCCGCGGGCGTGCCGCCCGACCGTGCCGGTGCGCACGTTGGGGTGACCGCGAAACAGATATGTGAGCCTTCAAGTAACTACCGCGTATGCTGATCGGGTGACCGAACCGCGATGGTTGACCGACGAGCAGCAGTGCGCCTGGCGGAAGTTCGCCGCACTGCTGACCGTCGTCCCGGCCGCCCTGGACACGCAGCTGCAACGGGACGCGGGGTTGACCCACTTCGGCTACTGGGTGCTGGCGATGTTGTCCGAACACCCGGAGCGCGCCCTGCGGATGAGTGATCTCGCGGCCCGGTCCAACGCCTCGCCGTCCCGGATCTCGCACGTGGTCGCCCGCCTGGAACAACGCGGCTGGGTGCGGCGGCACCGCGCGTGCGGCGATGGCCGCGGCAACGTCGCGGAACTCACCGACGCCGGTTACGACAAGCTCGTCGCCTCGGCGCCGGGACACGTGAACAAGGTGCGTTCGCTGATCTTCGACGGGCTCTCGCAAGCCCAGGTGCACCAGCTCGACGAACTCTGCGCCGCCATGCTGGCGCACCTGGACCCGGCGGGAACCCTCACCACCGCCCCGCCGACGCGGGACTGAGTGCCGCGGTCTAGGCCCGCGCCCCGTTACGCGGCTTCTTCGGTGTCGTCCTGCTGCGCGAACTGGGTGCGGTACAGCTCGGCGTAGCGGCCGCCCCGGGCCAGCAGCTCGCGGTGCGTGCCTTCCTCGGCGATGCGTCCCGCCGAGATGACCAGGATGCGGTCCGCCTCGCGGATGGTGGACAGCCGGTGCGCGATGACCAGCGCGGTGCGTCCCGACAGCGCCGTCTTCAGCGCCTCCTGCACGGCCGCCTCCGACTCCGAGTCCAGGTGCGCGGTCGCCTCGTCCAGCACGACGATCGGCGGCGCCTTCAGCAGCAGCCGTGCGATCGCCAGCCGCTGCTTCTCCCCACCGGAGAGCCGGTAGCCGCGGTCGCCGACCACGGTGTCCAGCCCATCCGGCAGGTCGGCCACCAGATGTCCGAGCTGCGCGGTGCGCAGGGCGGCGGTCAGTTCCTCGTCGGTGGCGTCCGGCCGGGCGAAGGTGAGGTTCGCGCGGATCGTGTCGTGGAACAGGTGCGGGTCCTGGGTGACCACCCCGACCGTCGCGTACAGCGAAGCCAGCGACACGTCGCGGACGTCCGTGCCGCCGATGCGCACCGCACCGGACTCGACGTCGTAGAGCCGCCCGGCGAGGTTCGTGATGGTCGTCTTGCCCGCACCGGAGTGCCCGACCAGCGCGATCGTCTGGCCCGGCGAGACGCGGAAGGAGATGTCGTGCAGCACGTCGTGCGCGGGCGCGTTGTCCTGCCGGGCCACCGATTCCAGCGACGCCAGCGAGACCTCGCTGGACGCCGGGTAGCGGAAGGACACCGCGTCGAACTCGACGTCGGCCGCCCCGGCGGGCAGCGGCTCGGCGCCCGGCTTCTCCTGGATCATCGGCCGCAGGTCCAGCACCTCGAAGACCCGGTCGAAGCTGACCAGCGCGGTCATCACGTCGACGTGCACATTGGACAGTGCGGTCAGCGGCCCGTACAGGCGGCTGAGCAGCGTCGCCAACGCCACCAGGGTGCCGAGCTGGAAGGCCCCGGCCAGCACCAGCCCGCCGCCGAGCCCGTACACCACGGCGGTGGCCAGCGCCGCCAACAGGGTCAGGGCGACGAAGAACACCCTGCTGTACATCGCCGACACCACGCCCATGTCGCGCACCCGCTCGGCGCGGCGGGCGAACCGTTCGGACTCGTCCTCGGCGCGGCCGTAGAGCTTCGCCAGCATCGCCCCCGCGACGCCGAAGCGCTCGGTCATCAGCGAACTCATCTCGGCGTCCACCCGCATCTGCTCGCGGGTGACCCGCTGCAGCCGCCGCCCGATCCAGCGCACCGGCAACAGGAACAGCGGTAGCAGCGCCAGCGCGATCAGGGTGATCTGCCAGGACAGGGTGAGCATGGTCGCCAGCACCAGCACCAGGCTCAGCACGTTGGACAACACCGAGGACAGCGTGCTGGTCAACGCCCGCTGCGCGCCGATGACGTCGTTGTTGAGCCTGCTGACCAGCGCACCGGTCTGCGCGCGCATGAAGAACGCCACCGGCATCCGCTGCACGTGGTCGAAGACCTCCGAGCGCAGGTCGTAGATCAGCCCTTCGCCGAGCCGGGCGGAATACCAGCGCTGCACCAACGACAGCGCCGCTTCGAGCAGCGCGACACCGGCCACCGCGACCGCCAGCCAGACCACCACCGACATGTTCCGCGGCACGATGCCGTCGTCGATGATCGCCTTGAACAGCAGCGGGTTGATGATGCCGAGCACCGCCGCGGCGGCCACCAGCACCAGGAAGGGGACGATGTCGCGGGTGTAGGGCCGGGCGTAGCGCAGGATCCGCCGGGCCAGCCCGGGGGAGAGGCGTTGCCGGGTCACCGACTTGTCACTGGCGAAGGAGCGCATCGTCTCCCAGCTCATCGTCATGTTCGCAGTCCCCTCAGAGCACGTGGTGGAGTGTCGGGTCCATCGTCGAACTTCGTGTTAGGTGGAAGTCAACGCCGCCGGGCGGGTGCTGATTCCGCGGCCCGCCGCAGGCGCTGGCCACCGGGCACTGCAACGATTTAGCCACGGCGCCGTTTCCGATCGGTGCTGCCGCCGCGGGCGATCTTGAACCCGGCCGCCGGTGCGTTACTCTGTGCGCTGTTTCGGGCACGGTCCGAACTCGGGGACCGACTTGGCAGGCACGGTGCTGCGGCGGACGGGAGCGATCGCGGTGTTGATCCGCACTTCGGCCGGGGGTGGCCGTTGACGTTTTCCGGGCAGGAGCCCGCGCGCATCCCGCTGCGCGTGGCGGATCGGTTCTTCCTCACCGCGCACACCGGCGAGCAGCGCCTCGCCACCCGAGTGGACAGCGCGCTGGTGGCGTTGGGCTGCGCCGGGGGTCTGCTGGCGGAACTGATCCTGGAAGAGGAGATCGCGGTGACCCCCAGCGTCCGGCCCGCGGGCAAGGGCCGCTGTCCGGACTTCCTGTCCTGGGCGATCCTCCGGGAGATCCGCCTGGAATCCGGGCACGACCTGCGGACCTGGTTGGAGTTCCTGGGACAGACGGCGACCGAGAAGGTGCGCGCCCGGCTGACCATCACCGACGTGCTGCGGGAAGTCCCGGTGTCGGCGGGCTGGCGCGGCGGTACGGCCGCGGCGTGGCGGTTCGCCGACACCGCGGTGAGCAACTCGGAAGCCAACTTGGAAGTGCTTTTCACCAACGCCGAAACGGCCACCGGCAGCGGCATGATCAGCGACCCGGCGCGGCTGGTCGAGATCACCTTCGCGCTGCTGGCGCGCGAAACCGGCGTGCTGCGCCAAGTGCGGCTGCCCAAGCACGTCGCGCGGCAAGGCGAGTACCGGATGGAGTCCTGGGAGCCGCGCATCCCCGGTCCGCTGCGGACGTTGGTCAGCGAGGTGGCCGCGGCCCGCGGGCAGTCTGCGATCACACCGAGGCACTGAACCGATTCGACAAGGAGCGCGCCGTTGCCACCGTCCAAAGTGTCCGCCGCCTTAGCCCGTGCTCGCTTGGGCGTGACAACGATCGTGTTCTTCACCGTCGCCGCCGCAGCCCCGGAAACGGTGGTGGGCGGTGGTGCGGTCAGCGGGTTCGCGGTGTCCGGGGTGACCGGGATTCCGCTGGGCTACCTGGCGATCGCGCTGGTCCTCGGGCTGTTCGCGATCGGCTACGTCACGATGTCCCAGCACGTCGAGAACGCCGGGGCGTTCTACGCCTACATCGCCAAGGGGCTGGGCCGGGTCGCCGGGACCGCCGCCGGTGGTGTGGCGCTGGTGTCCTACCTGCTCATCCTGGTCAGCCTGGTCGGTGGTTTCGGTGTCGGCGCGGCCGACTTCATCCGACAGCTCAGCGGCGTGTCGATGCCGTGGTGGCTGCTCGCTGGAGTCGGGTTGGCGGTGATCGCGGCGATGGGCGTGCTGCGCATCGACGTCAACGGGCGGGTGCTGGGCGTGCTGCTGCTCGCCGAGGTCGCCGTCATCCTGGTCTTCGACGCGGCGTTCGTGTCCGCGCCCTCGGATGCGGGCGTGGTGCTCGACACGCTCAACCCCGCCCAGCTGATGACCAGCGCGGCCGGGGTGATCCTGGTGATCGCCTTCACCGGGTTCATCGGGTTCGAGAACTCCACGGTGCTGGCCGAGGAGGCGAAGAACCCGCGCACGGTGATCTACGCGACCTACATCTCGTTGGCCATCATCGGCGGGCTGTACTCGCTGTCGACCTGGGCCATGACGGTGGCCACCGGACCGGACAACATCGTGGGGCAAGCCGAGACGCACTCCACGGAACTGCTCTTCGTGCTCGCCGCCGAGCGGCTGCCGGGGGTGTTGGTGTCCGTCGGCTCGGCGCTGTACGTGACGAGCCTGTTCGCCGCGACGCTGTCGTTCCACCACGTCTGCGCCCGGTACTTCTTCGCACTGGGACGGGAAGGCGTCGGCCTGCGCTGGTGGGGGACCACCAGCCCGCGCACCGCCGCACCCGCGGCCGGATCGTTGACCAGCACCGCCATCTCGGTCGTCGTGGTGGTCCTGGTGGCGGTGACCGGTCTGGATCCGATCACGTACCTGTTCTTCTGGGGGGCATCGGTGGGCGCGCTCGGCGTTCTGACCCTGGTGCTGCTGACCTCGTTGGCGGTCGTCGGCTACTTCGTGCGGGAGCGCGACCACGGGCACAGCCGGTGGCGGACCACCGTCGCACCAGCGGTGGCGGCGCTGGTGCTGGGCGTGGTGCTGGTCCTGACGGTGTCGTCCTTCGGCACCGTGCTCGGGGTGTCCGAGGGCGACCCGGCGGCCTGGGCGCTGCCGTTGGCGTTCCTGGTGGTGCTGGTGCTCGGCGCGATCTGGGGCGCGGCCCTGAAGCGGTTCCGCCCGGTGGCCTACGCCCGGATCGGGATGGGAGCTCGCGCCGCCACCGTGCAGGTCGAGCAGGAGCCCGCGGATGTCCACTGAGGACACCCGGTTGCGCACCCTGCTTCGGGCGTTCCGCGACGATGCCTTCGCCCAGTGGTTGCTGCCCGAACGGGCGCACCGCCACCACGTGTACCGCGAATGGTTCAGCATGGTCCTGGCACACGCCGAGACGGCGGGTCGGGTGATCGCCGGTGCCGACGATCTGGCGGTGCAGGTCTGGCTGTCGGGGCGCACCGGGCCCCCGGCCATGCTCGACGACGCCGCCACCGAGCGCCTGCTCGAACTGGCCGGGCCCCAGGTGCACCGCTTCCGCGCGTTCGGCAACCTCAGCACCGACCGACATCCGCGAGAACCCCACCAGTACCTGGCGCTGATCGGTGTCGATCCCGCGGTGCAGGGCACCGGGATCGGCGGCCGCGAACTGGGCGATGCGTTGCGGGAGTGGGACATCGACGGCCTGCCGTGCTACTTGGAGGCCAGCAGCGAACGCAGCCGGAACCTCTACCTGCGCCTGGGCTTTCGGGACTTCGGCGACCCGATCGTCCTCCCGCACGACGGCCCGGGCCTCTACCCGATGTGGCGCGAGCCGCACGCAACGTGACTTCGGGGCAACGTGACTTCGGGCGAGGCTTGCGTCGCGGGCCTAGGTTTCCGCGCCGACGTAGTCGAATTCCCAGGTCCCGTCGGATCGTTTGGCGCCTCGCTCGTAGATCAGCAGCGGCGGTACGGCTTGGGCGTTCCGCGTTCGGGCGGGCAGCGTGATGCGCGGAATCGGTTTGCCCGACGCGTCCGCGGCCACTGTCACCTCGTGGCCGTCCTCCGGCCCACCTCGCAGCCGAACCCGGATGTCTGCCACGCGAAACTCCCCTCCGTGATCGAGAACGACACCGCTTCGACCGGGGCGCCGTGGGCTCGGTTCCAGCTGTCACTGGATCGTGTGGCCAGCCGTGATGACCAGGTTGGACGGTACTGGTAGAAACAACGGATGAACGTCGAACGCACGGTGCGGTTGTGCTTCGAAGCCGGTGCGGTGGCAGCCGAAACGCACGTCAACCTCTCCGCAGTGCGCACCGACGGTGCGCACCTGTGGATCGCCGGTGACGAAACCGCCACTGTGGAACGCCTGACCTGCGACAGCGTCGACCGGCCGACCGAATATCGCGAACACGTCAGTTTCCCCTTGGCCGATGTCGTGCCGCTACCCGGTGAGGCCGACGAAGAAGTGGACATCGAAGGCATTTCGCGCAACGGACCGTATCTGTGGGTGGTCGGTTCGCACAGCAGCAAGCGCAAGAAGATCAAGAACGGGCAGTCCGACGCCAAGGCGGCCAAGCGGTTGGCCTCGGTCAGCGCCGAACCGAGTCGTCGAGTGCTGGCGCGCATCGCACTGGCCGACGACGTTCCGGCGGGCACCACGCCGGAAGGCGGGCGCAGCGCGGCGCTGGGCGGACCCGGTCTGGTCGACCTGCTCGACGACGACGAGCACCTGGGTCCTTTCCTGGCGATTCCGGGCAAGGACAACGGTTTGGACATCGAGGGCATCGCCGTGCACGGCGAACCCGGTGCGGAACGGGTGTTCCTCGGCTTGCGGGGGCCGGTGCTGCGCGGCTGGGCGGTCGTGCTGCAGGTGGCGCCTCGCGAGGACGACGACGAGCTGCGGCTGACCAAGTTCGCCGACGGCGAACGCTACGTCAAGCACTTCCTGGACCTGGACGGCCTGGGCATCCGCGATCTGTGCGCACACGGCGAGGATCTGCTGATCCTGGCCGGTCCGTCGATGGACCTGGACGGTCCGGTGCGGATCTACCGCTGGCCCGGCGCGGGCCGCATCGAGGCCCCGGAGGTGGTGCACCGCGATGAGCTGCACCGCGAACTCGACCTGCCCTACGGCGAAGGCGACGACCACGCCGAAGGCATCGCCCTGCTGCCCTCCGGGGAACTCCTGGTGGTCTACGACAGCCCGGCGCGACGACGGCTCACCGAGCCCGGCGTGGTGATCGCAGACGTGGTGCAGCTCAAAGCCTGATCGCGGACTCCGCTGCTTCGCGGTGCGCGAGGCGGCGAACTAGAACTCAGATCATCTCGGTGATGTTGGGTTCGATGCCGAGCAGTGCGCGGCCGAACAGTTCCGCATTGCTGGCCGGGTGCGCGATGGCGTGTCGACTGGCCGTCTGGACGTCGCGCAGAATCGCGTGCAGCGGATCCGATTCCGACATCGCGCTCGCGCCGTAGACGGACACGAGGATGTCGACGGCCTCGCGGCACTGCTGGATCGCGTAGCTGCAGTGCTGCCGCAGTCGAGCACGTTCGACGTAGTCGGGATGCGTCTCGGACAGCGCATGGCCGTCCACCACGGCCGCCGACCGGTGTGCGATCAGCCGCGCAACGTCGATCTTCATCGAGGCTTCGGACACCGCCAGCTGGAACGCGGTGGCATCGCGCTGGTACTGGTAGCTGGTGAAGGCGATGCCGCGCTGGCCGGACTGGGACACCACGTGGTCGAGCGCTTCCTCGGCCATGCCGAGCAGCGGGGCGATCAGGAAGGTCGACATCGTCGGGATCAGGGCGCTGCGGTAGCGCGGGGTGTTGTTCCGCTTGCGCGGGAACACGCCCTGCGTAGCCGGGGCCCGGTGCAGCACGCGGTGGTCGGGGATGAACACGTTCTCGCCGATCAGCAGGTTGCTGCCGGTGCCGCGCATCCCGAGGGTGAACCAGGTGTCCTTGACGCGCAGCTCGCTCATCGGGACCAGGCAGAAAGCGGCGCCTGCCGGGTCGCCGCCGCCATCCGGATCGTCGTGCTCGGATAACGACATGCCGAGCATGGCCCAGTCCGAGTGCAGGCAACCGGAGGCCGGTGCCCAGCTGCCGCTGACCTGCCAGCCGCCGTCGACGCGCCGGGCGGCGGTCTTCGGCGTGAGCACCTGGCAGATCTTCGCATCCGGGTTGGTGCCGAAGACCTCTTCCTGGGCCTGGTCGGAGAAGAGCCCGGTGAGCCAGTCGCCGCAGCCGAGGATCACCACCAGCCAACCCGCCGACGCGTCGCCCCTGGTGATCTCGACGGTGGCGTCCATGATGGTGCGCAGGTCGTACTCCGAGCCGCCGAACCGGCGCGGCACCCACGCCCGGAACAGCCCCGCCTCGTCGAGCGCGGCGATCGTCTCGTCAGCGAGCCGACGTTCCTGCTCGCCTTCGGCGCGATGCCGTTCCAACAGCGGACGCAACGCCGCCGCGCGCGCAACGACATCGTCCCCCGGCCCGAACGCCCCGTCGGTCCCCATGCTCGACTCCTCCAGATCCACCGAACCCCGGTGATCAGTGTGCACGGACCGCAACTTAGCCGTGTCACCTGGTCGGCGGCGAGCACAATTTCCCGAGGAACGCGTTCACCGAGGCGAACGCGCCTCTCCCGCGAAATCGCCCGGTCCGGCCGAACCCGGGGTGACCAGGACGTGCAGCGTGCGGGGACCGTGCACGCCTTCGACCCGGTTGAGTTCGATGTCACTGGTGGCCGACGGTCCGCTGATGAAGGTGGTCGGTCGCGTGGGGTCCAGGCGGTGCAGCGCTGCCGGAACGTCGTCGGCGACCTGCGATTCCTCGACGACGCAGATGTGCACGTCCGGCACCAGCGTCATGGCCCGGCGGCCTTGCCCGGGGCCGTGGTCGAGCACGATGGTGCCGGTCGAGGCGATGCCCACGGCGGCGGTGGTGATCACCGCGTCGATGTGGTCGAGCCCGGCCGTGTCGATGTCCGCACCGTCAACCTGTTCGAACTCCGCGCGCAACGCCTCGCACCACGGCTGTGGTACCCCAGCGGGGGTGAGCACTCGGCGAGCACCGACTCGGCGTGCGGCGGCCACGATCGCGGCGGGCAGCTCGGCGGGGGCGACGCGGTCCACTGTGGCCCGGTAGTCGGCGACCTGCTCGCAGAACAGGCCGACCAGATCGGCGGCCGGACGTTCGGTTCGATAGGCGCGCGGGATGCTCGTCGCCGCCGTCCGCTCGGTCCGCCGCAGCGCCGATCGCACCCGACCCAGCACCGCGTCGCGCGCCGAATTCCCTTCGCCCATCACGAATTACCCCCTCGGGTGCGTTCCCACCAGGCGCGGAAGGATTCCTCGGCCGGGGCGGGTGCGTCGCGCGCATCGGTCCAGCGGGACAGCGGCGGGGGCAGTCGGCCGATGGTGCCCTTGCGGCCGATGATCCGGCGGCTGGCCGCCGCCACCCGCTGCGCGGCGGCCAGCCGTTTCGCGTCCCCGAACACCCAGGACGCCAGGCCCATCAGCGCGTCCAGCGGCTTGGACCGCCAGCCGTTCTCCTCGACCACGCGGGTCCGCAGATGTACCAGCAGATCCGGGATGTTGATCGCCACCGGGCACACGTCGTAGCAGGCACCGCACAGCGACGACGCGTACGGCAGCGATTTGTCCACTTCGGACGTCGTGCCGCGCAGCTGCGGGGTCAGCACCGCACCGATCGGTCCCGGGTACACCGAGCCGTAGGCGTGGCCGCCGGTGCGCTCGTACACCGGGCACACGTTCAGACAGGCGGAACAGCGGATGCAGCGCAGCGCCTGGCGCCCGATCTCGTCGGCGAGCGCGTTGGTGCGGCCGTTGTCCAGCAGCACCACGTGGCAGGTCTGCGGGCCATCGCCGTCGGCGACTCCCGTCCAGGTGGAGTTGTACGGGTTCATCCGCTCACCGGTGCTGGAGCGCGGCAGCAGCTGCAGGAAGACCTCCAGGTCCTGCCAGCTCGGCACCAGCTTCTCGATGCCGACCACGCTGATCAGCGTTTCCGGCAGCGTCAGGCACATCCGGCCGTTGCCCTCGGATTCGGCGACCAGCAGGGTGCCGGTCTCGGCGACCGCGAAGTTCGCGCCGGAGACGGCGACCTTGGCGCGCAGGAACTTCTCCCGCAGGTGCCGCCGCGCGGCCTCGGCCAGCCGGGCGGGCTCATCGGTGAGATCGTCGGGCGCGGGCGTGCCGACCTTGCCCATCTCGCGCCGGAAGATCTCCCGGATCTCCGCGCGGTTGCGGTGGATCGCGGGCACCAGGATGTGGCTTGGCGAATCGTGTCCGAGTTGGACGATCAACTCGGCCAGGTCGGTCTCCCACGCGTCGATCCCGGCTGCTTCGAGGGCCTCGTTGAGCTCGATCTCCTGGGTGGCCATCGACTTGACCTTGACCACTTCGCGTTCGCCGGTGGCCCGCACCAGGTCGACGACGATCCGGTTGGCCTCCTCGGCATCCCGCGCCCAGTGCACCGTCGCACCGGCCGCGGTGGCGGCGGCCTCGAACTGCTCCAGGTAGGTGTCCAGATTGGACAGCGTGTGCGCCTTGATCGCGGCACCGGCCTCGCGCAGCTGCGCCCAGTCGTCGAGTTCGCCGACGACGGCGGCGCGTTTGTGCCGGATCGTGGCGGTCGCGTTGGCCAGGTTGTGCCGCAGCTGGGAGTTGGCCAGCTCGCGCTTCGCGGCGGCCGGGAAGGCGGGCATGCCCAGGTAGGTGCCGGTCACTTGTCCGCTCCTTCCGTGGCGGCGAGGATTTCGGCGAGGTGCATCACCCGGATCCCGGACCGCTGCCGGGAAAGCAGGCCGCCGATGTGCATCAGGCACGAGCTGTCCCCGGCGCAGAGCACCTCCGCATCGGTGTCGCGGACGTGGCGCGCCTTGTCCGCGCCCATCGCCACCGACACGTCCGGGTTCTTCAGCGCGAAGGTGCCGCCGAATCCGCAGCACTGGTCGGCCGCGGGCAGCTCGACGAGGTCCAGCGAGCGCACCGCGCGCAGCAGCCGCAGCGGCTTGTCGCCGACCCGCAGCAGTCGGGCGGAGTGGCAGGTCGGGTGGTAGGTGACCCGGTGCGGGAAGTAGGCGCCGACATCGGTAACCCCGAGCACGTCGACCAGGAACTCCGACAGTTCGTGGACCAGCGGTGCGATCTGCGCGGCGGCCCGGCTGAGCCGCTTGTCGCCGTCGGCGACCAGCGCGTGCTGGTGGCGCACCGAGGCGACGCACGACCCGGAGGGGGCGACGACGGCGTCGTAGTCGGCGAAGGCGTCCACGAAGGTCCGCAGCGAGGTCCGCGCCTGCTTGCGGTAGCCGGTGTTGGTGTGCATCTGCCCGCAGCAGGTCTGCGCGCGGGGGAACTCGACTTCGCAGCCGAGCCGCTCCAGGACCTGCACCGTCGCCTGTGGTGCCGACGGGAACAGCGTGTCCCCGAGGCAGGTCGCGAACAACGCCACCCTCATGCCCGCATCACCTCTCCGTTCGGCCTCAACCGAAATCCTCGCCGGTACCTGCGGCCACCGCCGCCCGACCATTGTTTCCCAACTCGCACCCGGACGGGTGGTGGGTGAGGGGCACCTGTGACCCAGTTACTCGGTCACGGGTGCCCCTCACCCCGCAAGGTTCGCGAGTTCGGGGCGACTCGGAGGTCCGCGCCGATCCTGGCCGCGGTCTGCAGGAGCGGGGGGAGGAGGTTGTGGCGGGCGTCTGCCGGGCTGGTGCGGGAGGCGTGCGAGGAGATGTTGGCCGCGGCGACCACCCGGTTCGAGCGGTCCCGGATCGGGGCGGCGATCGAGCGCAGCCCCGCCTCCAGCTCCTGGTCGACCAGCGCCCAGCCCTGGTCCCGGATGCGGGCGAGTTCGCGCTTGAGACCGGCCGGGGTCGTGATGGTGTGCGGGCCCAGCGGCTGCAGTTCCACCCGGGAGAAGTAGTCGTCCAGCTCGGCGTCCGAGAGGTCCGCGAGCAGGACCCGGCCCATCGAGGTGGCGTAAGCCGGGAAGCGGGTGCCGATGTTGATCGACACGGTCATGATCCGCGAGGTGGGCACCCGCGCGACGTAGACGATGTCCGGGCCGTCGAGCACCGACACCGACGCCGACTCGTGCACCTCGGCCACCAGCCGCTCCAGGTAGGGCTGGGCGATCTCCGGCAGCGAAACGCTGGACAGGTAGGCGAAACCGAGCTCCAGCACGCGCGGGGTCAGCGCGAACACCCGGCCGTCGGTCCACACGTAACCGAGGTGCACCAGGGTGTGCAGGAACCGGCGGGCCGCCGCCCGCGACAGGTCGGTGGCGCGGGCGACCTCGGATAGCGTCATCTCCGGGTTGGACTCGTTGAACGCGCGGATCACCATCAGTCCGCGCGCCAGCGACTGGACATAACCGCCGCTCGGCTCGGACACGGGCTCCATGGCGTTGTCTCCTGCCCGGTTCAGTCTGGTCGTTGTTCGCTCAGGATCGTATTGGCGATCGCGAAGGCGCTGTTGGCCCGGGGCACCCCGGCGTAGACCGCGACGTGCATCAGCACCTCGCGGATCCGCTCCGGCGGCACCCCGTTGCGGCGGGCCGCCTTCACGTGCATCGCGAACTCGTCCTCGCAGCCCAGCGCCGCCAGGATCGCCAGCGTCAGCATGCTGCGCGTCTGCCGGTCGACGCCATCGCCGGTCCACACCTCGCCCCACGCGTAGCGGCTGATGAAGTCCTGGAAGCCCTCGGTGAACGGGGTGATCTTGGCGTTGGCGCGGTCCACGTGCTCGTCGCCGAGGACCTGTCGGCGCACCTGCATGCCCTGGGTGTGCCGGGTGGCGTCGTCGAGGCGGTCGGGCATCACAGGCTCCTCGTGAAGTGGTCCAGCAGCAGCCGGTTGACCGCTTCGGGTTGTTCGGCGTTGGCCAGGTGCGCGGCCGGGGACAGCACCTCCACGCGCGCGCCCGCGACGGCGGCGGCGATCCGCTCGGCGTGCGGCGGGGGCGTGGCCGGGTCCTCGGCACCGGCGATGACCAGCGTCGGCGCGGTGATCTCGGCGAGCCTGGGCAGCAGGTCCATGGTGGCGATCGCCTCGCAGCAACCCGCGTAACCTTCGTCGTCGACCGCGGCGAGCATGCCGCCGAACTTCTCGACGATGTCCGCACGCCCGGCCAGCTCGGCGGTGAACCACCTCGGCAGCGACGGCTCGACCATCACCTCGGTGCCCTTGTCCCGAACCAAGGCGGCGCGCTCGCGCCAGTTCGACGGCGGGCCCAGTTCGGCGGAGGTGCAGATCAGCGCCAGCCGGTCGATGCGTTCCGGCGCGTGCTCGGCCAGCCACATGCCGGTCATGCCGCCCAGCGACACCCCGGCGAAGTGCGCCTTGCGGATGCCGAGTTTGTCCAGCAGCGCGAGCACATCGCCGCCGAGCTGCTTGAGCGTGTAGGGGCCGGGCTTGCCCGCCGTGCCGCCGTGGCCGCGCTGGTCGTAGCGCAGCACCTGGAACTCCTGGGCCAGGGCGGGAAGCTGCTCGTCCCACAGCGTCAGGTCGGTGCCGATCGAGTTGGACAGCACCACGACCGGGGCACCGTCCGGCCCGGTCAGCTCGTAGTTCACGTTCACCGGATTCTCCAATTCGGCGTGTGCGGCCAGGGCGCGGTCGATGAAGGCGGGGGCAGCGCCGAGGTAGTCGGCGGGCTCGGTCGCCGCGATGACCTCGGCTTCCGAAAGCACCGCGCGCACCTGAGGATCGGCCAGCAACTCCGCGCGCAACGTCGTGCCCTCCTGCGCCGCGCGGCGGCACAGCCGGGAGACGAGATCTTGCGCGTCGGTTCGGCCGAGGGCGTTCATCAGCGGGCCCGCGGCGCTTTCGGCCATCACCAGTCCACGGGTGAGGTCGAGGTTGGCGGCCATCCGCTCGGTGTGCACGCGCAGTCCGGCCAGCAGTTGTCGGGTTCCCGCGGCCGCCGCGGCGACCAGGCGCAGCAGTTCGGTCAGCGGTTCCCACTCGGCCTGCCAGGCCCCAGCGGCTCGCTCGTACTCCTGCGGCATCGCCGACAGCAGGGTGGCCACCAGGCCGGGCACCCGGTGGGTGGCGGCGGCGATCAGCACCGCCGCCGCCGGATTCTGCTTGTGCGGCAAGGCAGATGAACCGCCCGCCTTGCCTTCGGCGAGCTCGCCGACCTCGGTCTGCGCGTGCAGCTTGACGTCCAGCGCCATCTTGCCCAGCACCCCGGCGGCGGTGCCCAGCGCACCGGCCAACTCGGCGATGCGGGTGCGGTCGGTGTGCCAGGGCAGCACGGGCTCGGCCAATCCCAGTTCGGCGGCGAGCAGTTCGGTCACCCGGATGCCCTCGGCGCCCAGCGAGGCGAGCGTGCCCGCAGGACCGCCGAACTGCACCGCCAGCCGCGCCTCGCGGAGGTGGTGCAGCGCTGCGGTGGCCTCGTCGAGCGCGGTCAACCAGCCCGCGCAACGGTTTCCGAACGTCGTGGGCAGTGCCTGTTGCAGCAGCGTCCGGGCGATCATCACCGTGTCCCGGTGCTGCTCGGCCAGTCGGGCGCAGTCGTCGGCCGCGGTGCGCAGCTCCGCGATGATCAGGGCCAGCACGTCGCGCACCACCAGCATGGCCGCGGTGTCGATCACGTCCTGGCTGGTCGCACCGCGGTGCACGTGCGGTTTCGCATCGGCGTCCACCAGCGCGGTCAACTCGCGCACCAGCGCGATCACCGGGGTCGCCGACGACACCGCGCGTTCGGCGATCGAGTCGGCGTCGAACAACTCCGCCCGGCAGTGCCGGGCGATTTCCTCGGCGGCCGCGGCCGGAACGACCCCGGCCTTGGCCTGCGCGGCGGCCAATGCCGCCTCGAAGTCCAGCATCGCCTGCAACCAGGCCGCGGCGCTGGTCCGCTCGGTGGCCGCAGGCGTGCTGAACATCGGGCCGAACAGGCCGTCAGACCGCGAAGAAGACGGTTTCGCCATCGCCCTGCAATCGGATGTCGAAGCGGTAGCCCCGCTCGTCGGCGGTGGCCAGCAGGGTGCCGCGGCGCGCCGAGTCCACTTCGGAGAGCACCGGGTCGGCGGCGTTGGCCTGCTCCTCGTCCGGGAAGTAGACGCGGGTGACCACCCGGTTGAGCATGCCGCGCGCCAGCACGGTCACGTCGATGTGCGGCGCCTCGGTCGCACCGCCCGGAGTGGGCAGCGGGCCCGGCTTGACGGTGCGGAACCAGAACTGGCCCTCGGAATCGGTCGGGCACCGGCCGAAGCCCTGCCACGACGAGGATTGCGGGCGCGGGTCGTCTGGGTGGTCGAAGCGGCCCTGCTCGTCGGCCTGCCAGATCTCGACCAGCCCATCCGGGACCGGATCCCCGTTGCCGTCGGTGAGCTTCCCGTGCAGCACGAACGCGCCCGCGTGATCGGCGGCGACGACCTCCGGGCCGTCTTCCCAGAGCATTCCGTCGGGCAGCGCGAAGAACGGGCCGATCGTCTGGGACGGCGTGGTCGCCGGGGGAGTGGGGGCAGCCATCAGTCGTCGTCCTCCTCGTCTTCGAACACCGAGCCCTCCGGGCCGCGCAGCACCATGTCGAACTTGTAGCTCAGCGCCCACTCCGGAACGCTCGTGTCGAGGTCGAAGCGGGAGATCATCCGTTCCCGCGCCTTCTCGTCGCGCACCGAGTTGAAGATCGGGTCCTGGTAGAACAGCGGATCGCCGGGGAAGTACATCTGGGTGATCAAGCGCTGGGTGAACGCCTGCCCGCACAGCGAGAAGTGGATGTGCGCCGGACGCCAGGCGTTGTCGTGGTTGCGCCACGGGTAGGCGCCGGGCTTGATGGTGATGAACTTGTAGTTGCCCTCGGCGTCGGTCATGCACCGGCCGGTCCCGGAGAAGTTCGGGTCCAGCGGCGCCGGGTGGCGGTCGCCCTGGTGCAGGTAGCGGCCTGCGGCGTTGGCCTGCCAGAGCTCGACCAGCGTGTTGGGCACCGGCTTGCCGCCGGAGTCCAGCACCCGACCGCTGACGATGATGCGCTCGCCCTGCGGCTCGCCGTCGTGCTGCACGGTCAGGTCGTGGTCGTGTTCGCCGCAGCGGTCCTGGCCCAGCAGCGGCCCGGTGATCTCGGTGAGGTGCTGGGGCAGGTACTGCAGCGGCTGCTTCGGGTACCGCAGCGCGGATGAGCCGTATCCGGGCGTGTTCAGCGCCGGGTGGGACTGGTCGTCGCGCCCGTAGGTGGGCAGCACCAGCCCGGCTGGCGAGCGGGTTTGTTCTGTGGTCATCGCGGCTCCTCGTACTCAACGCTGTCAGACGTGCGGGACGACTGCCAGTATTCGGCCGGGTTCACTTCGCGCCTGCTGAGATGGTCGCCTGCAACTCGCGCAGCACGGTCAGCTCGGTTTCGCTGGGCGGTTGCTGCACGGTCGGTTCTTCGACGACCCGCAACGGCCAGCCGGCCGCCGCCTTCGCCTGCTCGACCGTGGCACCGGGGCTGAGCTGGGTGAGGGTGAGTTCGCAGGTCTCCGGGTCGGGTTCCAGCACGCCCAGGTCGGTGATCACCTTGACCGGACCCCGGCCGCGCAGGCCGAGCTTCTCCCGGTCGCCCTTGCCGGTGCCGTAGCCGACCGAGGTGACGAAGTCGAGCTTCGAAACGAAGCTGCGCGGGCTCATCCGCATCACGATGAGCACTTCGCGGCAGGACGCGGCGATCTCCGGGGCACCACCGGCACCGGGCAGCCGGACCTTCGGGTTGGCGTAGTCGCCGCCGATCACGGTGGTGTTGATGTTGCCGAAGCGGTCCACCTGCGCGCCGCCGAGGAAGCCGATGTCGATGCGGCCGGGCTGCAACCAGTAGTTGAAGATCTCCGGGACGCTGATCACCGAGTCGGCGGTGTCGGCGAGCACGCCGTCGCCGATGGACAGCGGCAACCGGTCGGGCTTGGCGCCGAGCGTGCCCGACTCGTAGATCAGCACCAGGTTCGGGGCGTGCGTGCGCCGGGCCAGGTTCGCGGCCGTGCTGGGCAGGCCGATGCCGACGAAGCACTTCGCGCCGTCGCGCAGCGATCGGGCGGCACCGACGGCCATCATCTCGTCGGAGGTGAACTCCGTCATCGAGCGCTCCTCTCAGCGTCTTGCGGGGCACCCGCACCCATGACGTCGGTCTGCAGCCAGTTCTCGAACTTCTCGCGGTCCCGTCCGATCGGGTCCCACTGCTGGTAGTAGCCGTTGTCCCGCTCGTAGTAGCCCTGCGCGTAGGACGGTCGGGCACCGCCGGGGACCTCCGCGACGGCGGTAACCACCCACTGCGGCAGCACCACCGCGCCGGGGCGGGGGGTGAGTTCGTCGACGATCTCCTCGACGGTGACCAGGGAACGCGCCGAGGCCAGCACGGTCTCCTTCTGCACCCCGGTGATGCCCCACATCTGCACGTTGCCCGCCCGGTCGGCCTGCTGGGCGTGGATGATGCCGACGTCCGGGTTGACCGCCGGGACCGCGGCCAGCTGCTCGCCGGTGAAGGGGCATTCGATCGTCTTGATCGTGTCGGTCTGCCCCGGCAGGTCGGTGCCCGCGTAGCCGCGCAGGACGGCGAAGGGCAGCCCGGCGGCGCCAGCGGCGTAGCGGTTGGCCATCCCGGCGTGGCTGTGCTCCTCGATCTCCAGCGGCACCGGCCAGGAGTTCTGGATGGCGTCGCGGAAGCGGTGCAGCGAGCCGACACCGGGGTTGCCGCCCCAGGAGAAGATCAGCTTCCGCGCGCAGCCCGCGCCGATCAGCTGGTCGTAGACGATGTCCGGTGTCATCCGGATCAGCGTCAGGTCCCTGCGGCGCTGCCGGATGATCTCGTGCCCGGCGGCGACCGGGATCAGGTGGGTGAAGCCCTCCAGGGCCACGGTGTCGCCGTCGTGGACCAGCTCCGCGATGGCCTCGTCGAGCCGCAGGATGCGTGCCACCCAGACCACTCCCTGTTGTGCGCATAGTGAACGTTCGTGCAGTGTGCGAACGATAAGCCAACGTTGCGCGAGGGGTCAAGGACGTTACAACCGCTTTGCCGGTTCGCAGCGGCAGAAAACGTTCGACGGCGGTATATCGTGGCCGCGATGCGAACGCCGCCGCTTGACGTGGTCCGCGCGCTCTGCGCAGCGCTGCAGGACAGGGGAGTGGTCGTCGCGCTGGGCGGCTCGGGATTGCTCGCCGCACTGGGGCTCGTCGACCAGGTGCGGGACTGGGATCTGACCACCGACGCCGACCCGGACGTGGTCGCCGAGGTGCTGCGCGAGGCTGGCTGGCCGTTTCGCGACGCGGCGGTGCGCGACGGGATCTACCGCACCCGCGAACGGTTCGTGGTGGCCGCCGACAACCACGAGGTGGACGTGCTGGTCGGCTTCGCCGTCGTCGACGACGGCCGAGTGGTGACGTTCCCGACGCGCGTCACCGGGCACTGGCGCGGCCTGCCGCTGGCCGATCCGGACGTCTGGGCGCGGGCCTACCGGGCGATCGGCCGACCGGGCCGGGCGGAGCTGCTGGAGAAGCGTCAGAGATAACCGGTTTCGGGCAGCCCGGCGCAGGGCAGGCCGAACACGTTGATCGCCGCTTCCGCGGCGGCGGTCGCCTGCAGGTATCCAGTCTCGCCCCAGGAGAGCAGGTCACCGGCTTTGCCGGGGTGCACCAGGAGTCGGCGGTAGATCCGGCCGCTGTCCGGATCCGGTTCCGGCGGGTGCACCGCGGTGATCAGCGCGGCCATCCGGACCTGGGCGTACGGCGAGATCCCGTCGTCCACGCACTGGTAGCCGAGGTAGTGCGGTTCGCCGATGCCGACGGTCACCTCTTCCCAGGTCTCCCGGCGCAGGATGTCGACGTACTCGACCTCGCCGGGCTCGGGACGCCCACCCGGCAGCGAGTGCTTGTTGCCGTCGAGGCGGATCAGCAGCCGACCGTCCGGGACGAACAGGAACCCGTACACCTGCCGCACTGGCAGGCCCTCGGGCACAGCGCTGGTGTGCCAGGTGAATTTGGGCATCGCTGCTGGTCCCTTCCACGCCACTGGAAAAGATCACCCTAACCGAGGACCACCCCGAATTCCTCGATCGGCGCGCTGCCGGTCAGCCGAAGTCGAGTACCAGCTTGCCCGTCGAAGCGGCCTCGGCGAGTTCCGTGAGTGCCCGGCTCGCCTGGTCCAGCGGCAGCACGCGGTGCACATGGGGTCGGATCCGCTCGTCGGCGACCGCGGGCAGCAGCCGGGTGCGGATGTCCTCGGCGATGCGGGCCCGCTCGGTGTCGCCGCGGGTGCGGAAGGTGGTGCCGATCAGGCGGACGCGGCGGTAGGCGAGCCGGTCGACATCGATGGTCGAGGTGTGTCCGCCCGTCCGGCCGACCTGCACGACGGTGCCGCCGAGCCGGGTCGCCGCGATGCATCCGTCGAGCAGCGCGCCGCCGACGTGGTCGATGACCAGGTCGACGCCCGCGCCGCGGGTCGCGGCGAGCACGGTTTCGGCGAGATCGTCGGTGCGGGTGTTGACGGCCTGCGCGCCGCGCGTGGTGAGCAGCAGTTCTTTCCGCGCGCTGGTGGTCGTCGCGAGCACCTGCGCCGCACCGGCCCACCGGGCGATGTCGATGGCCACCAGCCCGACACCGGAGGTGGCGGCGGTTACGAGCACCCGTTGCCCAGCGGCGAGCTGGCCCTGGTCGATCAGCGCGTCGTACTCGGTCATCAGCGCCGATGGCAGGGCGGCGGCCGCGGCCCAATCGATGCGCTCCGGTACGGGCAGCGCGATCCGGTGGTCGAGGGCGACGACGTCGGCGAAGGCGCCGTCGACCATCGCCATCACGCGATCCCCGGGCCGGGTCCCGGAAACCGCACTGCCGACCGCCGTGACGACACCGGCGAGATCCGAGCCGACGAGGTGCGGTCGACCGGTTCTTCGCGGTGCGGAGGCGTAGGTGCCCGCGAGCTCGTCGAGATCCGCTCGGTTCAGCGCGGCGGCGCGGACCTCGACGACGATCTCGGTCGCGTCCGGTTCCGGCACCGCGAGGTCGTGCCGCTCCCGCCAAACCGGCGTGCCAGCAGCTGTTTCGAGGACGATCGCGCGCATCTGCTGGTTCTACCTCTCGGCTGTGCCGATGTCCGGTGTGGGGTTTGTGACGGAATAGAGATGTGACTCGGTTCACATTTCATGTTCGGGTTGGTAAACCGGATCAGCCGTAACCGCTCCCCTCCAGGAGGCAACGTGGCCACCCAGCGGGAACACGAGTTACCAGAGGAAGGGGCTCTCGCCCCGGAACTGCCCAGCAGATTCCTCCCCGCCGCAACCTATCGGAACATGCCCGAACCCCGTTCCTTCAAATCGATCTTCGGCGCCAGCATCATCCTCACCGCCACGGCGATCGGCTCCGGCGAGTTCGTGCTGTGGCCCTACATCACCTCGCAGGTCGGCCTGGTGCTGATGTGGACGGCGGTGCTGGGCTTCTTCATGCAGTACATCCTCAACATGGAGATCTCGCGCTACACGCTGGCCACCGGCGAGACGGCGGTCACCGGCTTCACCCGCATCTGGGCGCCGCTGGGCGTGATCGTGATGCTGATGGCGATCATCCCGAACCTGTGGCCGGGTTGGGCCACCGGCGCGGCCACCATCGTGACCTACGTGGCCGGGGCCGGCGCTCCGGTGCCGATCGCGATCGTGGCGATGGTGGCCATCGGTGCCGCGCTGACGCTGTCCAAAGTGGTCTACAAGACGGTGGAGCGCATCGAGTTGGTGCTCGTCGGCGGCATCACGGTGTTCCTGGTGGTCGCGGTCGTGGTGGGCACCGGACTGTCGGACTGGGCGGCGTTCGGCGCCAGTTTCGCCTACGTGGGGCAACTTCCGCCGATGGAGGAAGTCGGTGGTATCGCCGCGCTGCTGGGCGCCATCGCGTTCGCCGGTGCCGGTGGCGGCAACAACCTGGTGCAGAGCAACTGGGTGCGCGACAAGCGGATGGGCATGGGCCAGTTCCTGCCCCGGGTGACCTCGCCGTTCACCGGGCAGGAGGAGGCCGCGGCGGGTACCGGGTACATGTTCCTGGACAGCGCGGACAACCGCCGCCGCTGGAAGGCCTGGTGGCGGGTGGCCAACGTCGAGCAGTTCGGCACGTTCTTCGTGCTGGGCTGCGGAACCCTGGTGATCATGTCGGTGCTGGCCTTCGCCACGGTGTACGGCATGCCGCTGCCGGAGGACGACTTCGACTTCATCCGGGAGCAGGGCAACGTCTTCGCCGATCGGTTCGGCGACTGGTTCCGCACGTCCTTCTGGGTCGCCGGAACCATCGCGCTGTTCTCCACCCAGCTGGGCATCATGGACTGGGTCAGCCGGTTGACCGCCGACAGCCTGAAGGTGACGTTCTTCCGCAACAGCACCCGGATCACCGAGAGCCGCATCTACTTCGTGGTGGTGTGGGTGCTGATCGTCGCCGGTTCGGCGATCCTGCTCTCCGGCACCGACCAGCCGCTGGCGCTCATCCTGATCTCGTCATCGGCGGGCGGCGTCGTGATGTTCCTGTACTCGATGCTGTTGATCTACATCAACCGGCGGTTCCTGCCCCGCTCGATCCGGCTGACCAGCTGGCGCCTGGTGATGATGTTCGTGGCGGTGCTCTTCTACGGCTACTTCTCCATCTCCCTGCTGCTGGACCAGTTCGGAAAACTGTTCTGAGTCAACGTTTTTCGACGCAGCTGGCGGGGCCGTGCGGCGTTTGAGCCGGGACTCGTCAACCGGCCAGCGACAAGAACATCAGGAGGAGCAGTGCCGTTACCAACATCGAGCCAGCAACGATCGCAAGGCGTTGCGCCAAGATCTGGCTCCGGGCGATGGTCGCTGCGGTGGCCACCGCCACCGCCAGCGGGATCAGTGCCACGCACAACACTTCTAGAGTCGCGATTCCCATGCTCCTTCCGCGATGGCTTGTGCGCGATCTACGTCCCACCAACCGGATGCGCCCCGCCTGCGAGCAGTGATCACGCTCCCGAACCGAACCTCGCCACGCGCTTATCGGACATCGCGCCCAGCGAAAACGCGCTTCCGAGCCTGCTGGAGACTCGGGTATGGAAGCACCGAGGCGGGTAGAAGTACACCGCCGCACGGTGAACAACGCTCTCGCGCTCGGGGAACTATTCGTTCTTCCAGGAAGTCGACGTCGAGAATGCGGGATACCCGTGTACGGGGGAGATCAGCATCGCCACCAACGGTGGTTCTGGCCTCGGTGTGACGTGATCAATATCGCAACGCTATGGCTCGCCAGTGTTTTGATATCAGTGAGGTATTGCGGCGGCTCGGTGGGCATGTTGAGAATCTCCGTCCATGGATGCGGATGTCGTCGTGGTGGGGCTCGGTACCGTGGGGGCGATGGCCAGTTGGCGCCTCGCCGAGGTCCATGGCGCGCGGGTCATCGGCGTGGAGCGGCATGCGCTCGGGCACGACTTCGGGGGCTACGCGGGCGAGTCGCGGTTGTTCCGCACCGGGTACCACGAAAGTCCGGAGTACGTCCCGATGCTGCTGCAGGCGCGGGAGCTCTGGCAGGAGTTGCAGCAGGGTGGGCAGCGGACGCTGTTCCACCCCGCGGGCGTGCTGTCGATCGGTGCTCCGACGATCACGCCGATGCGCAACGTGCTTGTCTCGGTGCAACAGCACGGGATCGCTCACGAGGTGCTCGACGCGGCTGAGCTGGCGCGCCGGTTCCCCCAGCACGGGTCGATCACCGACGAGATCGGGGTTCTCGACAAGCTCGGCGGCGTGCTGCGGCCCGAGTCCGCGGTGCACGAAGCGCTGCGCCGGGCGCGGCGGGCAGGTGCGGAGCTGATCGACAACGCCCCGGTCACCGCGGTCGAGCCGGTTCCCGGTGGCGTGCGCGTGACGACCGAGCAGGGCGTCCGCACCGCGAAGCACGTCGTCGTCACCGCCGGAGCGTGGGCGGCGCAGCTCCTGCCGGAACTGCGGGCGCTGCTCGACATTCGTCCGCTCGTGCTGACCTGGTTCGCCCCCGAAGACCCCGCGCGGTACGCGCCGGAGGTCTTCCCCGGTTTCATCCGCGATCTCGGAGACGTGCACCTGTTCGGCATCCCGAGCCTCGACGGTGCCCTGGTGAAAGCGGGCTGGGCCGACGCCTGGGGTTCGATCGAGGACCCCGCTGGGCTGACCCGCTTCCTGGAGCCGCGCGCCATGGCCGGGGTGGGCCGCGACGTCCACGCGCTGCTGCCGGAACTGCCCGCGCAGCCGAGTAGGCACTCGGTCCACATGGACGCCTACACCCCGGACCGGCGGGCCGTCATCGGTACGGTCCAGCCCGGCGTGGCGGTCGTCGCCGGGCTATCCGGGCACGGTTTCAAACTCGCGCCCGCGTTCGGCGAGATCGCGGCCCGTTTCGTCCTCGGACTGCCGCAGCAGCACGACATCTCGCGGTTCTCCCCGGATCGGTTCGGGGGCTGATGTGGAACTCCGGCTGCTGCGCCACTTCGTGGCCGTGTACGAGGAGCGCAGCTTCACCGCCGCGGCACGGCGCCTGCACACCGCGCAACCACCGGTGAGCCAGGCGATCGCGAACCTCGAACAGGAACTCGGGGTGCGGTTGTTCGAGCGGACCAGCCGCTCGGTGTTGCCGACCGCCGCCGCCGACGTGCTCTACCCGGAGGCCCTGTTCCTGCTCCGGAGGGCCGCGGAGGCGCGGACCCTGGTGCGCGGGGACGCTGGTCTCACCCCGGTCCGGATCGCGGCGGTGACCTCCGCGTTCCCGGCCCTGCTCCCGGTGTTGCTGCCGGAACTGCCGCAGTGGGACCCCGTGGTGGTCGACCTCGGCAGCTCCGAGCAGCGGCACGCTCTCGCAGCCGGGCGCGTCGACCTCGCCATCCTCCGGGAGTGGGAGGACCCTTCTCCGGACCAGATCGTGCTCGCCGACGAACGACTGCTGTTGGCCGTTCCGGTCGGGCACCCGCTGGCCGGGGCTGACACCGCGTCCCTGCGCAGCGTCGCCACCGAGCGGATCGTGCTGTTCGCCCGGGACCGCGCTCCGGTCGCCTTCGACGCGATCGCCGCCGCCTGCGCGGAGGCCGGTTTCTCCGCCGAACCGGTGGCCCACGTGCAAAGCGAACAGGCGATGCTGGGCCTGGTCTCGGCTGGTCTCGGCGTGGCCATAGTCTCCGAGATCCTCGGACTCACGCCCTGGCCCGGCGTGCGCTTCCTCCGCCTTCCCGGCACGACCGCGCGCTCGCCGTTGCGCGCCAGGGTCGCCAGCGGGGATCCGCTCGGGTTGCTACCGGTTGTCGCGCGCGCCTTCCGGTCGGCCCAGCACGCGCTCGGCTTCGGCGGGGACGACCCCGCTCAAGGCCGTGCGCACCGTCCCACCGCCTCCGACGCCGAGCAGGCCGCGGAGGGCAACGCACCAGCACCGTAGGAGTGCCCATGGATTACTCAGCCTGGTCCCTGCTCGTGGACGCCGGACTCATCGGCCTGCTCCTCGTGGTCGGAGCCGCGCTCCGCGCGACCGTCCGACCGCTCCAGACGCTGATGGTCCCGGCCAGCGTGCTCGCCGGTGTGCTCGGGCTCGTGCTCGGGCCCGAGGGACTCGGCCTCCTGCCGTTCTCCGAGCAGCTGGGCACGTATTCGTCGGTGCTCATCGTGGTCGTGTTCGCCTGCCTCGCGCTGACCGACGACCTCGACCTCCGGCGGCTCGGTCGCTCGGTGGCCGGGTTCGCGAGCTACGGCGTGCTGATGTACGCGGCGCAGGTCGCCCTCGGCGTCCTGTTGGGACTGCTGGTGCTGGGCCCGCTGTTCGGCACGCCCGACGGGTTCGGTCTGCTGCTGTTCGCCGGATGGGCTGGCGGATTCGGCTCAGCCGCGGCGATGGGAACCGTCTTCGGCGACGGCGGCTGGGCCGAAGCGCAGTCGCTGGCCTTCACCTCCGCGACGGTCGGATTGCTGGTCGGCATCGTCGGCGGCATCGCCCAGGCCAAGATCGGCGCGAAACGGGGGCACGCCAGGGAATTCGAGGGGCTGGGCGCGCTGCCCGAGCACGTCCGAACCGGAGTCCTGCGCCCGGAAGGGGACCGGCCCGCGATCGGCACGCACACGTTCTCGGGCGGCGCGATCGAGTCGTTGAGCTTCCAGGCGGGGATCGTCCTGGTGATCTCCGCGGCGGCGTACGGGGTCAACACGCTGCTCGGCGAGGTCTTCCCAGCGGTGTCGTTCCCGCTGTTCTCGATCGCGTTCCTGGTCGGGCTGGTCGTCCGCGCGCTGCTGTCCGCCACCCGGACGCGCCGCCTCGTCGATCCCGAGTCGATCAAGTCGATCTCCGGAAGCGCCACCGACGTGCTCGTGGTCTGCGGCATCGCCTCGATCGTGCCGAGCTTCGTGGCCGACTACTGGGTGCCGCTGCTCGTCCTGTTCGTCGTCGGGCTGGCGCTGTGCCTGCTGCTCGGCCTCGGCGTCGCGCCGCGGATGCTCGGCGACGCGTGGTTCGAGAAGCAGATCTTCACCTGGGGTTGGGCGACCGGTTCGGTCTCGACCGGAATCGCGCTGCTGCGCATCATCGATCCGCGGCTGCGTTCCCGGACCTTGGAGGACTTCGCCATCGCCTACCTGCCGATCCTGCCGGTCGAGGTGACCGCGGTGACCTTCACCCCGGTGCTCGCGCTCGCCGGGGCGAGCTGGGCCATCGCGGGGATCTGGGGCGCGGTCGCGGCACTCGCGCTGGTCCTGCCTCTCGTGTTCGGCTGGCGGGCACCAACCCGAGCCGGGGACCGCGTGTCGGAACCGACCAGGTGACCAGAGACACCGGGCGGATCATTCGCTGCGGATGCCGAGTTGTGCGCAGGTCGCCTGGTCCAGGTAGTCCAGGGCCAGGCGGCGGAAGACGTAGTCCGGGACGGAGTGGGCGTATCCGATGTCCGGATCGGACACCTGACCGCAGGGCTCGAAGTGCATGCCGACGTACCTCGCCACGTACCGCTCCAACGGCACGCCGTGCTGCAGGCCCAGCGACACGGCGGCCGACAAGCTGTCCAGGAATCCGCTGACCGGGCTGCCTTGGCGGTCGACGTGCACCCACAGTTCGCCCAGCTTGCCGTCCGGGTAGGCGTTGGTGGTCAGGTGGCCCGGGACGCCGCCGACGTCGAACCGGACGGTGTAGCCGTGGCGGCGGCGCGGGGGCTGCTGGTGCGCGGCGTGCTGTTCCATCCGGATGATCGGGCGTCTGCGGTGCTGGGCGACTTCGGTGCGGGCCATGCCGAAAGGCGCTCCTTCGGATCGGGAGTCCTATATGGACAATGCGGGACGGTACCGCAGCGGCACGCCACCGGATCGGCCGGGCAGCGGCTTCAGGCCCGGGCTCGGGCCCGCAGCGCCCCGTTGGACATCGACACCTCCGTGCCGAAGCAGGCGCTCACCCGCGCCAGCGTCGCGCACAGCCACGCGGCGTCGACGTCCGACGCCGGGTGCAGGCGCAGCCGCCTGGCCTGCATCGGCAGCATCCGCAGGTCGACGAGTTCACCGGAAGGGGTCAGCGACGGGAAGAACAGCAGGCGCAGATCGTCCCGGTACTGCTCGTAGCCGGGAATGCCCTCGTAGTCGTCGATGAAGTCGCCGCAGCCGTAGAGCACCAGCCGGTCGTGGTAGATCTCGATCGGTCTCGGGTGGTGCGAGGAGTGCCCGTGCACCACGTGCACCCCGCCGTCGACCAGCAGGTGCGCGAAGCGGATCTGGTCGGCTTCGACCTGGTAGTGCCAGTTCGTGCCCCAGTGCAGCGAGACGATCACGATGTCACCGGGCCGGGTCCGCTCGCGGATCTCGCCGGTGATCTCGGCGGCTCGTCGATCGGAGAGGTCGGGCAGGAAGTTGACCCCGGACCGCCGCGACGTCGCCGCCCAGCCCGCCGGGATGCCGCTGGAGGCCGCTCCGAAGCCGAACACCACGATCCGGCCGTGCGAGGTGCCGAGCACCGCCGGTCGCCGCGCCTCGGTGGCGTCGTGCCCGGCACCCACCCAGCGCAACCCGGCCAGGGACAGCGCGTGCAGCGTGTCGGCGAGTCCGCGGCGGCCGAAGTCCAGCACGTGGTTGTTGGCCAGGTTGCACACGTCCGGCCGACCGGCGCTCACACACCCCACGTTGTCCGGGTTCATCCGGTAGTGCACGCCTTTTCGCGGCGCGAAGTCATCGCTGCGGGTGATGCTGGACTCCAGGTTGATCACCCGGACATCGGGCGCGGCGGCCTCCAGCGCGCGCAGTGCGTCACCCCAGGGCCAGTCGAAGCCGACCGGGCTGCCGATCGGGCCGTTGCGCGCCTCGGCCGCCGCGACGTAGCTGCGGGCGTCGCGCAGGAAGTGCTCGTGCAGCCGGGGATCGCCCGGGTGCGGCAGGATCTGGTCGACGCCGCGACCCGGCATCACATCGCCGCACAGGAACAGCCGGATCAGGTCCATCCCCGTTCCCCCGGATTCCCTCCGGGACCCGCGCTACGTCCGCGGCGCGGTCACTTCTGCCGGTCGTCCTCGTCGGGGTCGTCGCGCAGCTCGGCTTTCAGGATGCGCATCGACTGGCCCAGGCCGCGGGCGGCTGCGGGCAGCCGCTTCGCGCCGAAGAGGACCACCAGGACGCCGATCACGATCAGCCAATGGGTAACTCCGAACGTGCCGCTGAACACAGCTACCTCCTCCAATGCGCCAGCACTACCGGGTGGTGTCCGCATCCAGGATGCCTCGCGGTGGCCACCTGGCGCCGCCCCAGGTCAGCGCCAGGCGAAAACCGGTTGTTCCAGGTCGGCCACCCGGGTGTCCCGGCCGTGCAGCACCACCTCGGTGAACTGGTGCAGGACCGCCGCGGTCGGCGCGTGGACGAGGGTGTCCAGCAGCGGCAGCTGGATGACCGGCCGGTCGGATTCGGCGATCCGCACGTACCTGGGCGTGACGTCCAGTTCGGTCAGCGGCACCAGGTCGACGCGGGCGACCTCCGCCGGGTTGGGAGTCAGCCGAGGCGCCGCACCGATCCACACCACGATCGGCGTGATCACGTAGCCGGATCGCGTCGCGTAGTCGTCCAGTTGGCCGAGCACGTTGCGCGCCCGTGCGGCCACGCCGAGTTCCTCGCGCAGTTCGCGCAGCGCGGCTTGCCGTGCGTCCTCGCCGGGATCCAGCCGTCCGCCGGGCAGCGCGAACTGACCGGCGTGCGCGCGCAGCGTCGCGGCTCGTCGGGTCAGCCAGACGCCCGGCTCGCCGCCATCGCTGGCCAGCGCGATCGCGACCGCCGCCGCCCGGCGGCTCTGCAGCGGGATGCGCCTGGTGCGGAACCGGTCCAGCCGGGCGGCGACGTGCCGCCGGAGGTCATCGGGACTGGGCGGTAGCTGCGGGTGGTCTTGGTCGTCCATCGCGGTCCTTTCGCTGGCGACGCGGTCCTTTCGCTGGCGGCGCCGGGATCACTCGGGCGGCAGGCCCCGGCTGAGCAGTTCGAAGGCTTCGTCGAGGAAGTCGTGCAGGTCGGTCTCCGGCGGCGCCCGGTGCCAGGACTGGATGGAGCTGCGCATCGCGGTGATCGCGGTGGCCGACAGCAGCCGGATGTAGCGGTCCTCGCGATCCCGACCGAGCCGGTGCGCCAGCCCGTCGGCCAAGGCCGCTTCCAGGGCTCGTGAGGCGGTCACGACCCGGCGCATCAGTTCGGGCTGGTCGCGCAGCAGCAGTGCCTGGTCCCGCCAGATGGGTGCGGCCATCGCGGTGTCGATGGCCGCGCCGAGCACGGTGTGCGCCACCCGCAGCGGGGAGTGCTCGGCGGGCTGCGCCAGCACCCGCTGCGCGGTGCTCTCGACGATGTCGGGATCCCACGGCACCAGCACTTCTTCCTTGGCGGTGAAGTAGTTGAAGAAGGTCCGCGGCGACACCTCGGCGCGGGCGCAGATGTCCTCGATGGTGACCGCTTCGACGCCGTGCTCCAGGAACAGCCGGATGGCCGCCCGTTGCAGCGCCTGCCGGGTGGCCCGCTTCTTGCGCTCGCGCAGCCCGCGAGACGTGCCCGTGCCCCCGGGAGACGTGCCCCCGCGAGACGTGCCAGTGCCGCTGTCGAGGGCGGTTGTGGTGTTGGCCATCCGCAGCGTCCGTTTCTCCAGGGGCGAGCGTCGCGCGCAACGGTCCGGACATCTCCGGCAAACCGTTGTTGCACACCTGCATTTTTGCACAGACTGCAGAAATACGTTAGTGTCGCTAATCGTTAACGGGCAGTTCTCGCCGACAGCGCTGGTCGCGCCGGGCGATTCGAACCGGTGCAGTGCCGCACCCCCGTCTCGTCGCGAGGAGGTTTCTTGACCGAGGCACAGCCGAGTTCGCTGGTGCGCACGTTGGCTTCGACCCTGTGGTTCCCGATGTTCTTCATCGTCGGGTTCATGCTCTGCTACCTGCTGCCGTTCCACGCCCCAGCGCCGCACCACATGCCGGTGGCGGTGGTCGGCGAGCAGGCCGCGCAGCAGCTCGACGCCACCTTCGCCAAGGCGATGCCCGGCGGCATCAACGTCACCGCGGTGCCCGACGAGCACGGCGCCCGCGAGGCGATCATGCAGCGCAACGCGGTCGCCGCCTACGACCCCGCCGACGGGCAGCTGTTCTACGCCAAGGCCAACGGCTCCGCGCTGCTGATGGTGCTGCAACAGGTGTTCACACCGGTCGCCGCGGCTGGCGGCCACCCCTTGGCGCCCACCGACCTGGCCCCGTCCGCGCCCGGCGACGTGATGGGCACCGGCCTGTTCTACTGCCTGCTGGCGATGAACATGCCGCCGTACGTGACGGTGATGATGCTGGTGCGCGCGGCGCTGAGCGCCCGGCAGAAGCTGCTGGCACTGGTCGGGGTCGGCGTTTTCGCCACCGTGGTCTGCTACTTCACCGCGCTGTCGATGGGCGTGATCTACAACCGGCCGATCCTGCTGCCGATCGGCTTCCTGCTCACCCAGGCGGTCGGGTGGACGGCGTTCGGCCTGGTGCCGTTCGTCAAGCAGTTCATCCCCGGCGTGGCGATGGGCCTGTTCGTGCTGCTGAGCATGCCCTCCAGCAGCGGAGCCATCCCGAAGGAACTGGTGCCCTCGTTCTTCCAGTCGCTGCACCGGTTCTTGCCGCTGGGACAGGCCGTCGACTCGATGCGCGGCATCCTGTACTTCAACGGCGCGGGCGCCCTGCCCGCCGTCCTCGGGCTGGTCGCGTGGTGTGCGTTCGGCGTCCTGCTGGTGGTGTTCAACCAGCTGCGCACCAGACGAAAGCAGGCCGCGGACCCCGAGGCGGTGACCGTCGCGGGCAGCTACGAGCACGAGGACGACAGCGGTGTCGTGGTGGATCCGGCGATCGAGGCCCCAAAACCCGCGCACCACCACACGCTGGCCGGTACCGTTTCCGCCGCCGGCGGCGCATCGGTGCCGGGCGCGATCGTGACCGTCACCGATTCGACCGGGACGCAGCTGGCGCACCTGGTGACCTCGAACTCCGGCGAGTACGAGGTGCACGACCTGCCGGGCAAGTACGTCACGGTGGTCATCTCGGCGCCGGGCATGCACCCCGCGGTGGACCGGGTGGCGGTGCGGCCAGGACGCATCGCGGGCTACGACTTCGTGCTGGAACCCGAGCCGAGACACCACCGGACGGCGGCGCGGGCACACTGATCAGTCCGATGTGGACGCATCCGCGCCACGTTTCGCCAGTGAAATAGCGCGCCTTCCGACAGATCAGGCGCGGGCCTTTCGGCTGATGGCGTAGTAGATTGCGCTCAGCAGCGCGAAGAACGGCAGGCCCGCCCACCAGGCGACCGAGAGGTCGTCGATGAACGCGGTGGACACCAGGATCGCCGCGAGGAACAGGATCGCCACGATCCCGGTCACCGGCGCGCCGCGCAGCCGGACCTTGGGCAGCGGCAGGCCCTCGGCGGCGCGGGAGCGGCGGAACGCCAGGTGCGTGAGGAGGATCAGGATCCACACCACCAGCGCACCGAAGATGGACAACCCGAACAACGCCAGGTAGGCGGCGTTTCCCTGCGCCGCCGACAGCACCGTGGCGATGAGCAGCCCGGCGGCGCTGAGCAGCAGCGCGTGGCGGGGTACGCCGCGTCGGCTCAACCGCGCGGTCCAGCGCGGCGCATAGCCGTGCCCGGCGAGGGAATGCAGCATCCGGGTGCACAGGTACAGGTTGGTGTTCGCGCTGGACAGCGCCGCGGTGAGCACCACGAAGTTCATCAGCAGCGCGGCGAACGGGATTCCGGCGGCGCCGAAGACGGTCACGAACGGGCTCTCGCTGACCCCGTCGGTCTGCGCCACCACGGTCCAGGGCACCACGGTCAGCACCAGCGCGATGGCCAGCAGGTAGAACAGCGACAGGCGCAGCACCATCTGCCGGGCCGCGCGGGGGATGTCGCGCTCCGGGTTCTCCGACTCGGCGGCGGTCACCGACACGACCTCCGTGCCGATGAAGCTGAACAGCGCGAACACCATCGCCAGGTACAGGCCGCTCAGCCCGTTCGGCAGGAATCCGCCGTGCGCGGTCAGATTCCCGAACCCGGTGGGCTCGGCGTTGGGCAGCCCCACGGTCACCAGCGCGATCCCCAGCAGGATGAACACCACGATCGCGGTGACCTTGATCATCGCGAACCAGTACTCGAAGGTGCCGAACAACCCGACCGCACCCGCGTTCACCGCCAGGATCAGCACCGAGAACACCACCACGGGAACCCACAGCGGTAACTGCGGCCACCAGAACTGGGTGTAGATCCCGGCCGCGATCAGCTCGCCGCCGACCGCGATGACCTGGATCGTCCAGTACGTCCAGCGCACCACGAACCCGGCCCACGGGCCCAGGTAGCGGTGCGCGATCGCGCCGAAGGCGCCCGCCTCCGGGTGCTGCACGACCATTTCGGCCAGCGCCCAGGCGATCACCAGCGCGACCAGTGCGCACGCGAGGTAGGCGAGCACGGTGGCTGGTCCGGCCTGCGAGATGGCCAGCCCGGAGCCCAGGAACAACCCGGTGCCGATCGCGCCGCCGAGGCCGATCATCGTCACCTGGCGGTGCGTCAGCACGCGGCGCAGCTGGCCGCCGGATCCGGTGTCGTCCTCGGTGGATCTGCCCGTGGTGGAGTCCATCTCAGCTCCCGGAGCGGCGGTAGTCGGTGATGGCCGCCGCGACGGCGTCCACATCGGATTCATCGTTGTAGAAGTGGAAGGACATCCGCAGGATGGTGCCGCGCGGGCTGGTCGCGATGCGCCGTTCGGCGAGCCAGGCGGCCAACTTGTTCGGATCGTCCTCGGACAGCGCGACCTGCGGTCCGCGCGCCGCGGGATCGGTCGGCGACCACAGCCGCTCACCGGCCGCCAGCAACCGGTCCTGCAGCGCCTGGGTCAACCGCCGGATGTGCTCGTGCACGGTCGGTGCGTCCAGCCGGTTGACCAGCTCCAGGCCCGCGTTCGCGCCGTAGGCGGAGGGAATGCTCGGGGTGCCGCTCTCGTAGCGGCTGGCGCGGGCCGGGTGGTCGATCGAGCGCGGATCGAACTCGTACGGGTTGTCGCGGCCGAACCAACCGGTCAGCTGCGGCGCCACCGCGTCGCGCACACCCCGGCGCGCGTACAGGAACGCGATACCGGGAATGCCGAGCACGTACTTCAGCGCGCCCGCGACGAGGAAATCGCAGCCCAGTTCCTTGACGTCGATGTGGTGCACGCCCGCGGCCTGGTAGGCGTCGACGAACGTGGTCGCACCCTGTTGCTTCGCGCGGGCGATCACTTCGCGCGTCGGCAGCACGAGGCCGTTGCGGTAGGACACCAGCGGCACCGACACCAGCTCGGCGCGTTCGTCGATCGCGTCGAGGTAGTCCTCGGTGCGCACCCGCCCATCCGTCTGTCCGATGTGGACGACCTCGGCACCGCGCGGGCGCTGGGCCAGCCACACGTGCGCGATGGAGGGGAACTCCATGTCGGTGGTGATGATCCGAGGCCGATCGGTGTAGCTCCTGGTCGACGCCGCCTGGAAGGCGCCTTCGGAGGCGTTGGAGAGCACCGCGACCTCGTCCGGTTCGGCGCCGATGAGCCGGGCGAAACCGCGTCGCGCCTGTTCGACCTGCTGCATCCAGATCTCCCACGCCGATCCGTGCACCTCAAGGGTGCGCTGGTACTCCGCGAGGGCGTCGCCGAGCTGCCGGGACGGCGCGCCCTGGCTGCAACTGGCCAGGTGCACGTGCTCGGTCAGCGACGGGAAGTAGCCGCGGAACAGGCTCGGATCGGTGATGGCGGTTGGGGCAGCGTTCACGGTGCGGTTCCTCGGTGTGCGGTGGATTCAGTAGCTGGGCGGGGTTACCGAGACCAGGAAGGTGTTGGCGTCGGCGCCCGGGTTGACGAATCGGTGCGGGGTTCGCGAATCGAAGTAGCAGCTGTCGCCCGGCGCCAGCCGGATCACGGTTTCGCCGACTTCGACGAGCAGTTCGCCGGTCTGCGCGAGCACGCATTCTTCGGAGGGGTGGCTCCAGGGGCGATCGGTCGACGCCGCACCCGGTTCCAGGCAGCCCTCCAGCAGTTCCAGGCGGCCCGAGCCGGGGGAGATGCGGGTGTAGCTGATCCCGCCGTGCGGCGAGCTGACCGTCATCCGCCGGTCGCGGCGGACCACCGCCACCTGCTGGCGGTCTTCTCCGGCGAAGAGGCTGAACAGCGGCACTTCGAGGGTTCTCGCCAGGCGACGCAGCGTCTCCAGGCTGGGGTCGTGGATGCTGCGCTCGACCTGGCTGAGCAGTCCGGTGGACAGTCCGGTGCGTTCGGCCAGTTGTTTGAGGGTCAGGTTTCGTTCGCGGCGCAGCTCGCGCAGATGCGGGCCGATCATGACGGGCTTTCGGGGTGGGTGAAGGGTTTCAGCGAGAATGAATCTTCGGATGGGCGAAGTCAATAGCCGCCGCACGCGAGGTCCGCACCGGCCGCGCGGGAGTCGGAGTGGGTTTCGGCACGCCGGTGGGTTCTGGTCGGGGCCGGACGTCGGACGTAGGATGTTCGGGCAGGCTGGTTGGCGCAGATCGGTGGAGGCTTGATGGCGGGCGGCGGCAGGTTGCTGCAGGACAAGGTCGTGGACCTGATCCTGGAGTCCGGACTGCAACCCGGCGCACCGCTGCCGAGCGAACCCCAGCTGATGGCGCAGTTCGGCGCCAGCCGCAACTCCATCCGGGAGACGCTGCGCGCGCTGCACACCCTCGGCATCGTGGACATCCGGCACGGCTACGGGACTTTCGTCGGCGAGGCGCCGGTGACCGCGTTGCTGCCCGGCCTGCTGTTCCGCGCTCGGCAGTCGGCCCGGCAGGACGCCTCGACGCTGGCCGATTTCATCCAGCTGCGGCGGATCCTGGAGACCTCGTTGATCGCCGAGGTGCCCGCGAACGCTGACGACGCGCTGATCGGCGAGCTGGAGTCGTGCGTCGCCGAGATGCGCAGCGGCGACGTCGTCGAGGCCGACCGGCGGTTCCACCAGTTGTTGTACCGGCCGGTCGACAACGAGATCGCGGTCCAGCTCATCGACCTGTTCTGGACCGTCTACCACCGGGTGGAGGCGGAGATCGACCCGCCCGAGGTGGTGCGCGACGAGATCGGCGCCGAGCACCAGCGCATCGTCGACGCGATCCGCGCGGGGGACGCCGACGCGGCGGCCCAGGAGATGTCCCGGCACTTCTCCGACATAGAGCGACGATCGCGGCGCTTCATCGACAAGCAGCGGTAGCCCATGGCTCTGCCAGGCCACGCCCGCCACCGGCCTTGACAGTTCTAAGACGACCGGTCATATTGAAACCATGCCGAGGCCGAGCGTTCGCGAAGAAATCGTCGAAGCCGCGTTGGTGGAGTTGCACCGCCGTGGTTTCGCCGCCACTTCGGTCGACACCATCACCAAGGCGGCCGGGGTGCCCAAGGGCTCCTTCTACAACCACTTCAAGAGCAAAGAGGCCCTCGGGGTGGAGGCGCTGGCCCGCTACGTCACCGCCGTCGGCTGGCAAGCCGAAGGCGATCCCGAACTTTCGCCGCTGGATTGGCTGCGCGCGCGTTTCCAGCTGATGACCGACGTCTTGGTGGACAACGGATACACGCGCGGATGCCTGATCGGAAATCTTGGCGAGGAACTGGCGGACCAAAGCCAGGTGATCCGCGGTGCGGTCCAGACCTACCTGGCGGAGTGGTCGGACAGCATCGCCGAATCGCTGCGCGCCGCACAGGACCGTAGCGAACTCCCGCGCGATCTGGACGTCGACCGGATCGGGCGGTTCATCCTCAACGCGTGGCAGGGCGCACTGCTGCGCGCCAAGGTCGTCAAGAACTCCGAACCGCTGGACGACTTCTTCACGACCGTCTTCGACGAAATCCTGCGCTGAAAATCCCGATGAGGAGCTATGTCTACGTTTCGTGCGTTCGAAGTCACCGGATCACGCCAGTTCAAACTGGTGGAACGGCAATTGCGCGCGCCGCTGCCGGGCCAGGTGCGGCTGAAGGTGGAGAGCTGCGGAATCTGCCACACCGACATGCTGGCCGCGGAAGGGCTGCGCGCTGATCCGTCGCAGCCCATCGTCCCCGGCCACGAGATCATCGGTGTGATCGACGCGGTCGGAGACGGGGTTACCGGGTGGCAGGTCGGCGACCGGGTGGGGGTCGGCTTCCTCGGCGGCCACTGCGGGCAATGCGATCCCTGTCGGCGAGGCGATTTCGTCAACTGCACCGACCAGCCGCAGACCGGGACCACGGTGGACGGTGGCTATGCGGAGGTCACCTACGCCAGGCCCAGTGGTCTGGTGCGCGTCCCGGAGGGGCTGACCTCGGTGGCGGCCGCGCCGTTGTTGTGCGCGGGCTTCACCACGTTCAACGCGCTGCAGTCGCTGGACATCCGCCCGGGATCGCTGGTGGCCGTGCAGGGAATCGGCGGGCTGGGGCATCTCGGCGTGCAGTACGCCAGCAAGCTCGGCTACCGCGTCGCCGCCATCGCGCGGGGATCGGGCAAGGCCGAGTTGGCCGAGAAGCTGGGTGCGGATCACTACATCGACAGCGTCGCGGCGGACCCCGGCGCCGCCCTGCAGGCGCTCGGTGGTGCCGCCGCGATCATCGCCACCGCCACCAGCGGAGCCTCGATGTCGCCGCTGGCGACGGGCCTGGCACCGCACGGACACCTGGTGGTGGTCGGAGTCGCCGCCGATCCCATCTCGGTCAACACGCCCGACCTGATCTTCGGGCAGCGCACGCTCACCGGGAGCTTGACCGGCTCGGCGATCGAGAACGAGGACAACCTCGCCTTCAGCGCGGCCCGGGGAATCCAGTCCATGAACGAGGTCATGCCGCTCAGCGATGCGCCCAAGGCCTACGAGCACATGCTCTCCGGGGACGCCCGGTTCCGAGTCGTCCTCGACATGACCGCCTGAAGAACCTGTCTTCGAGGAAGAACGAAATCAGTCACCGCCTGAAAGGCGTGCGGCCGGGCGCTTGGGAGTGTTGGAGCCGGTGTCCGGACCGCGCGCCGTGCAGGCGATGATGTCCGGCATGCAACAGCTCGACGACCTCGACCGCCGGATCGTGGCCGCCCTGCAGGTCAACGGCAGGGCCAGCTGGACCGACATCGCGGCCGCCGTGGACACCTCGGTGACCACGGTGGCCCGGCGCGCGCAACAGCTGCTCGCCGACGGGGTCGTGCGGATCATCGCGCTGACCAAGCTGCAGCAGGGCGGCGACGGCGACCTGTTCCTGGTGCGGCTGTGCTGCACGGCAGGGCGGCAGCTGGCGACCGCGGCCGCGTTGGTGGACCGCCCGGACGTCCGGTTCCTGGCGGTGCTCACCGGCGAACACGACCTGATCGTGGAGCTGCACGTACCGCGCGGGGCCGGATTGCACGCGCTGCTGGTCGAGGAGTTGCAGGGCATTCCGTGGGTGCGCCAGAGCGTCGCGGAACTGGTGCTGCACACCTACAAGATCGGCCAGGACTGGAGCCGACAGCTGATCGGCGGCGCCGACCAGCTGTCCCGACCCCGCCCGCCGCACCTGTGCGACGACTCGCACCTCGACGAGCTGGACACCCGGATCGTCGCGCTGCTGCACGAGGACGGCCGGGCCGGGTTCCAGACGCTGGCCAAGCGCCTGGGCGTCAACGAGAGCACCGTCCGGCGGCGCTGCGAAGGGCTGTACCGCAGGGGTTGCGTCGAGACGGTGACCCTGGTCCCGGCTGCCGCACTCGGATACGAGGCCGAGGTCATGCTGTTCGTGTCGGTCGAACCGGCCCGGCTGGAGTCGGTCGCCGCGCAGCTGGCCGAAGACCGCGGCGTGCGGTTCGTGGCCGCGCTGCTGGGGCAGTACTCGTTGGTCTGCGAGGTGATCATGCCGACCACCGAGGACCTCTACCGGTTCGTCACCGGCACCCTGGGGCGCATCGAGGGGGTGCGCAGCTGGCAGGCGAACGTGGAGGCGCTGACCGTCAAACGCGGTTTCGTCGTGGTCCCGTGGGCGCAGCAGGCGCTGGCGAAGGCGCGCGCCGACCAGGAAACCGCGCCGCGCACGACGAGTTCCGAGACGAATTCGTAGTTCGTGGGTGAATATCCCGGTTCTCACCGGAACGACCGCGCACGAGTCCGTTAACTCCGAACCTGCTGGGGACCGAAATCCGAGTCGTCCGCGGTGGACGGAAGCTGGTAGTTCGTCAGGCGGGCGATGTGCTGGTCGATCAGTACGTCCAGCTCGGCCAGGCGAGTGCGCAGGGCTTCGGCGTGGCGGCGGGAGGCGCTGGGCAGCTGCGCCGCCAGGTGACCGTACTCGGCGAGCACGGTGGGCAGGTCGTTGTTGTCCTGCTGCCTGGGGATGTGGTCCATCCTTTGATGGTGGAGCCAGCGGCGGGATTCGTCGATTCGATCAGTAACGACGCCGATGTGCGGCGCCGCGCGTGGATCACGACCGGATAAGCTCGCCGAACCGGGTTCACCCGGTGGGATGATCGCGGGAGATTGGGGTGCGCAGATGACCGACACCGCCGCGCTGGCGCGAGCCCGGGAGCTGCTCGCCGAGCACCCGGTCCTCGACGGGCACAACGACCTGCCGTGGGCGTTGCGCGAGCAGGTCGGTTACGTCCTGGACCGCTGCGACATCGCCCAGGACCAGTCGGCCCGGCTGCACACCGACCTGGCCCGGCTGCGCTCCGGTGGTGTCGGCGGCCAATTCTGGTCGGTGTACGTGAAGGCCGAGTACCAGGGCGACAAGGCGGTCAGCGCCACCCTCGAACAGATCGACTGCGTGCGCGCTCTGGTCGAGCGGTATCCGGAACACCTGCGACTGGCGCGCACCGCCGACGAGGTGGTGGCCGCCCGCGCCGACGGCCGGGTCGCCTCGCTGATGGGTGCCGAAGGCGGGCACTCGATCAACTGCTCGTTGGCCACCCTGCGCGCCCTGCACGAGCTGGGCGTCCGCTACCTCACGCTCACCCACAACGACAACGTGCCGTGGGCGGACTCCGCGACCGACGAACCGGCCGCGAACGGCCTGACCAGCTTCGGCGTCGAAGTGGTGCGGGAGATGAACCGGCTGGGCATGCTGGTGGACCTCTCGCACGTCGCGGCCGACACGATGCGGGATGCGCTGCGGGCGACCCGAGCGCCCGTGATCTTCTCGCACTCCTCATCGCGGGCCGTCTGCGACCACCCGCGCAACATCCCCGACGACGTGCTGGCGGCCCTACCGGCCAACGGCGGTGTGGCGATGGCGACGTTCGTGCCCAAGTTCGTGCTGCCCGAGGCGATCGAATGGAGCAAGGCCGCGGAGACCAGCCTCGGGGCGCAGGGCCTCCACCCGCTGTCCACGACGCCCGAGGCGTTGGAGGCGCTGCGCGTCTACGAGTCGGCCAACCCCCGCCCGGTGGCCACCGTCGCGACGGTGGCCGACCACCTCGACCACATGCGCGAGGTGGCGGGCATCGACCACATCGGCATCGGCGGCGACTTCGACGGCACCGCCTTCACCCCGGTGGGGCTGGAAGACGTCGCGGGCTATCCGAACCTGATCGCGGAACTGCTCGTCCGAGGCTGGTCGGCAGCCGACCTCGCCAAGCTGACCTGGCACAACGCGGTCCGCGTGCTGCGCGACGCGGAAGCCGTCGCCCGCGATCTGCAACGCACCGAGCGGCCCTCGGTGGCCACCATCGACCAACTGGACGGTTGACGGCCGGGTGTTGCCCGGTCGTCCCGGGGGTCGATACCGTCGCCGCATCGAACACGCGCCCGAGACGAGGTGCCGCGCGATGAAGCGTTTCGACCGGTTGGCTCGGATCCTCGCGTTGGATCCCGACCGCGACTGCGAGGAGATCTACCGGCTGCTCGCCGAGTACGAATTTCCCTGGGACCTCACCAAAGCGCTGGAGTTCGCGCTGTTTCGCACCTACGCGGTGCCCAGCATCGGCCGACTGCTGGACCGCACCGGTGAGTTCACCCGGTGCGCGCAGCGGCGCTACGACGACACCGTGCTGATCCTGTTCGAGATCTTCCACTGGGGCACCGAAAGCGAGCGCGGGCGGCAGGCGCTGGCGCAGCTGGGCGCCATCCACGGCCGTTTCCAGATCAGCAACGACGACTACGCCTACACGCTGTCGACGTTCGTGGTGACCCCGGTCCGCTGGATCGAGCGGTTCGGCTGGCGGCGGCTGCACCCCCACGAGGTTCGGGCGCTGACCAACGCCATGCGGCGGCTCGGCGCGGGCATGAAGATCTCCGGGATCCCGCAGACCTATGCCGAGTTCGAGCGGCTGTTCGACGACTACGAGCGCGAGCACTTCGGCTACGACGCGGGTGGGCGCCGCGTCGCCGACGCCACGCTGGGCCTGTTCGGCACCTGGTATCCGAAGCCGCTGTCGCCCGCCGTGGTGCGGGCCGCGCGACTGCTGATGGAGCCGCACCTGCTGGCCGCCTTCGGCTTCCCCCGGATTCCGACCGCCGCCCGCAAAGTCGCCGAACTGAGCATGCGGGCACGCGCCGAACTGGTGCGGATCGGCCCGGTGCGGCCGGATTCCCGCCCGGCGCTGCCGCACCCACTGTCCTATCCGGACGGATACGAGATCGGCGATCTCGGCCCGGAGTCGTTCCACCGGCACCAGACCCGGCGCCGGAAGCCGGGCACATGCCCGGCGGTCACCTGACCGCCGAAGATCCGGGAAGCACCGCGGGCCAGCACTCGGCTCGCCTGCCGAACTGTTCAGCGATCTGATCTATGCCGCCACTGGCGGAGCCGGTGGGGCCGCATTTGGTCCACTGTGGCCCCGTGCTGATCGACTCCGTCCATTATGGAATGATAGGCGAGGCGGTCGAACACCGGCTCGAACCACCGGAAATGGTGGTGATCAGTCGCTCACCCTGCGGTGTTGCAGTGGTGCTCATACGATGCCGGTTGCGCCTCCTGGTCGGCGGATAGGAGGAGGGTCGATGGTCTTGTCGCTGCCTGATAACGCATTGTCCGGCGGGGATTCCGAACACCCGAACGGTGCGCCACGTTCGGGTGATTTTCCGCGCAGTGCCGCAGTGCTCGCGAGGATGCGGTCGGAGAACTTCCCCGTCGCATCCCGAATGCTGCCAAGCGGACTGCGGCAGCATCTGCAGGCCCTCTACGGCTTCTTCCGACTCGTCGACTACGCCGGGGACGAGGCGCCCGGCAACCGCGGTGAGCTGCTGGACTTCCTGGCGGTCGACCTCAAGCGCGCGTACCAGGGCACGGCCCGTATTCCGATGCTGCGTGCGCTGACACCCACGGTTGCCGAGTGTGCCATCCCCCACGAAGTACTGGTCAAGTTGATCGAGGCCAACCACCAGGACCAGCGGGTGCGGCGCTACCCGACCTTCACCGAACTGCTCGACTACTGCGCCCTGTCGGCCAATCCGGTGGGGGAGGCGGTGTTGCACGTCTTCGGCCGGGCCGAGCCGCCGCTGATCGCGCTGTCCGACCAGATCTGCAGCGCGCTGCAGATCCTGGAGCACTGCCAGGACATCGCCGAGGACTTCCAGCAGGACCGGATCTACCTGCCGAGCGAGGACTTGCAGCGCTTCGGTTGCCCGGAAGCGGAACTGGTGGCCGCGCGAGCGTCGACCCGGCTGCGCGGACTGGTGAAGTACGAAGTGGACCGTGCGCGGCGGATGCTCGACGCTGGCGCGCCGCTGGTGGGTGAGCTCGCCGGTACCGCCCGCATCGCGGTGGCCGGTTACGTCGCTGGCGGGCGAGCGACCGCGGCCGCCTTGGCCGCGGCGAACCACGATCCGCTGCGCGTGGACGTTCGGCCGGGGCGGCGGCGCACCTTCGTCGAATGGGGACGGTTGTACGTGTTGGGAGGAACTTGGTGACGGAGTCGGCGCGAATCCGGGACGCCTACCTGGAGTGCGAGCGGATCACGAGGCAACAGGCGCGCAACTTCTCCTACGGGATACGGCTGCTGCCCGGCCCGAAGCGGCGCGCGCTGTCGGCGGTGTACGCCTTCGCCCGCCGCGTCGACGACATCGGCGACGGTGACCTGCCCCGGGAGGAGAAGCTGCGGCGGCTCAAGCAGGCCCGCGAGGCGGTCCACGCGGCGCACATCGACGCGCCCGACCCGGTGGTGGTGGCGCTGGCGGATTCCGCCGCGCGCCTGCCGGTGCCGCTGGCCGCCTTCGACGAGCTCATCGACGGCTGCGAGGCCGATGTCCGCGGCGTTCGGTACAGGACCTTCGACGAGTTGCTGCACTACTGCCGGTGCGTGGCGGGCTCGATCGGGCGGTTGTCACTGGGCGTGTTCGGCACCGTCGACCCACCCACTGCCGAGCGACGTGCGGACGCGCTCGGTGTCGCGCTGCAACTGACCAACATCCTGCGCGACGTCCGGGAAGACCAGCTGGCCGGTCGGGTCTACCTGCCAGCTGAGGACCTGGCGAGGTTCGGCGTCCGGCTGGAACCGGGCAACGGGCTCGTCGAGGACCCGGACCGGTGGGACCGGTTGATCCGCTTCCAGACCGCCCGCGCCGAGCAGTGGTATGCGCAGGGCCTTCGGCTGCTGCCGATGCTCGATCGGCGCAGCAGGGCGTGCTGCGCGTCGATGGCGGGCATTTACCACGAACTGCTGGCGCGCATCGCCGCCGACCCGCGAGCCGCGCTGAACCAGCGGACTTCGTTGTCCGGCTGGCGGAAAGCGGGGGTGGCGGCGCGCTCGCTGGCCGGGATGGCGCCGTGAGCCGCGGGCGAGTGGTGGTGGTCGGCGGCGGGCTGGCCGGGGTGACCGCGGCGCTGCACTGCGCCGAGCTGGGCTTCGAGGTCAAGCTGCTGGAGACGCGGTCGCGACTGGGCGGCGCGACGTACTCCTTCCCGCGCGGCGACCTCGTGGTGGACACCGGCCAGCACGTGTTCCTGCGCTGCTACACCGCCTACCTCGGGCTGCTGCGGCGGCTCGGGGTCGCGGACGCGGTGCGCATGCAACCGCGATTCCAGGTTCCGGTGCTGACCCCCGGCGGTCGGGCTTCGCTGCTGCGCCGCTGGAACCTCCCGGCACCGGCGCACCTGACCCCGGCACTGCTGGGCTATCGGCTGCTGACGCTGCCGGAACGGATGCGGGTCGCGCGAACCGCGCTGGCGCTTCGACGGCTGGACCCGGAAGACCCCGAGCTGGACGAGATCAGCCTCGGGCAGTGGCTGCGGCAGCGCGGCGAATCGCCGCGCGCCGTCGACGCGCTGTGGGGACTGCTGGCGGTCGCCGCGCTCAACGCCGAACCGGACGAGGCCTCGATGGCGTTGGCGACCAGGGTGTTCCGCACCGGCGTGCTGGATGCCACCGACAGCGCCGACATCGGCATCGCGCAGGCCCCGCTAGGACAACTGCACGGCGAGGCCGCCTACCGGGCGTTGCTGGGCGCCTGCGTCGAGGTCCGGTTGCGCTGCCGCGCGCGGGCGATTCGCCGCTCCGGCAGCGGTTTCCAAGTGCCGGTGCGGGAGAGCTCCGGCGATTCGGTCCTGACGGCCGACTCCGTGGTCGTCGCGGTCCCGCACCGCGCGGCCGCCGGGCTGGTGGCCGACCTGCCGGTGCCGGGCGTGGCGGCGTGGGAGAAGTTGTCGGCGGCGCCGATCGTCAACGTGCACGTGCACTACGACCGGCAGGTCACCGGCCTGCCGATGGCCGCGGTGCTGGATTCGCCGGTGCAGTGGGTGTTCGACCGGACGGCCATCTCCGGCGCTGCGCACGGCCAGTACCTGGCCGTTTCGCTTTCCGCCGCACAAGAGCAGGTGCAGGCGCGCACCGAATACCTGCGCGAGGTGTTCCTGCCCGCGCTGGGGGAGATCTTCCCGCGCGCCCGCGACGCGCGGGTGCTCGACTTCTTCGTCACCCGCGAACCCAACGCCACCTTCCGGCAGGCGCCGGGCACCGCCGCCATCCGACCGTCGGCCCGCACCTCGGTGCCCGGCCTGGTGCTCGCTGGGGCCTGGACCGCGACCGGGTGGCCGGACACCACGGAAGGAGCGGTGTTGAGCGGTGCTCGCGCCGCCGAGGTAGTTGATCTGGACCAGCGATCCCAACAAGGCGTGGAGGTGACCGCATGACGACTGCTCTGCCACCAGTGCTGCGCACGGCCCGGGAGTCGGTGGACCCGGCACTGCGCAAGGCAGTCGACCGACTCGACCAGGACACCCGCCGGGTGTGCGAGTACCACTTCGGCTGGCGCAACGCCGACGGGTCCCCGGCAGCCGGTGGCGGCAAGGCCCTGCGACCGGCGATGGTCCTGCTGTCCGCGCGCAGCGTCGGTGCGGAGGGCGCAGACGCATCCGAAGACGTGCCGATCGCCGCGGCCGCCGCGGTGGAGTTGGTGCACAACTTCTCCCTGCTGCACGACGACGTGATGGACGGCGACACCGCCCGCCGCCACCGGCCGACGGCGTGGACGGTCTTCGGCCGACCAGCCGCGCTGCTGGCCGGAGACGCACTGCTGACGTTGTCCACCGAAGTGCTGCTGGAGTCGTCGTCCAGCCACGCGGTGGCCGCGGCCCGGTCGTTGTGCGCCGCGACCCGCACCCTGATCGCCGGTCAGGCCGCCGACCTGGACTTCGAGCACCGCCAGGAGGTGGGGCTGGACGAATGCCTGCGCATGGCGCACGACAAGACCGCCTCGCTGCTGGCCTGCGCGACCTCGATCGGCGCGCGCTGCGTCGGCGCACCACGGGAAACCGTGCTGCGGCTGCACGCCTTCGGCACCGAACTGGGGATGGCCTTCCAACTCGTCGACGACCTGCTCGGCCTGTGGGGCGATCCCGAGGTCACCGGCAAACCGGTGCTGTCGGACCTGCGCGCCCACAAGAAGTCCATCCCGGTCGTGCACGCGTTGAGCTCCGGGACCGCGCCCGGAGATCGACTGCGCCAGCTGTACGCCCAGGCCGAGCCGTTGACCGAGGACCAGTTGCACGAGGCCGCCGAAATGGTGCGGCAGGCCGGTTCGGCGGAGTGGACCCGCCAGGAGTGCATGCGGCGGTTGGCCGCCGCGCACCAGCACCTGCCCGACGGTCCGCACGGTGCGACCGAGGACCTGACTGAGCTCGCCGAGTTCATCGTACGGAGGAAACTTTGACCGATCAGTTGCAGCAGTCCGGCCGCGCGATCGCTGTTCCCGACACCCGAACGGCGCTGGCCGCTGGCCGCGACTACCTGCTCTCCCTGCAACATCCCGAGGGTTGGTGGAAGGGCGAGCTGGAGACCAACGTGACGATGGACGTCGAGGACCTGCTGCTGCGGCAGTTCCTCGGCATCCGCACCGCAACCGAAACCGAGGAGGCGGCCCGCTGGATCCGCTCGCAGCAGCGCTCCGACGGCACCTGGGCGAACTTCTACGGCGGCCCCGGTGACCTGTCCACCACGGTGGAGGCCTACACCGCGCTCAAGCTAGCGGGCGATGACGTCGACGCCGCGCACCTGGCCGCGGCACGCGACTGGATCCGCGCGCAGGGCGGACTGGAAGCCACCCGCGTGTTCACCCGGATCTGGTTGGCCCTGTTCGGCGAATGGTCCTGGGACGAACTGCCCGCGATGCCGCCGGAACTCGTGCTGCTGCCCAAGTGGTTCCCGCTGAACGTCTCCGACTGGGGGTGCTGGGCGCGGCAGACGGTGGTTCCGCTGACCGTGGTGTGCACCCTGCGCCCGCGGCGGGATCTCGGCATCACCGTCGCCGAACTGCGCACCGGGCGCACCAGTGAACCTGTTCGTCCACAGTGGTCGTGGGGATACAGCTTCCAGGTACTGGACCGAGTTCTGCACCGCTACCATCGTCGTCCACTGAGGACTGTTCGGAAGAACGCCATGCTGCGCGCCGCGGAATGGATCACGGCTCGGCAGGAGGCGGACGGCTCCTGGGGCGGCATCCAGCCGCCGTGGGTTTACTCGCTGCTCGCGCTGCACCTGCTCAGCTACCCGATGGACCACCCGGTGCTGCGGCAGGGCCTGGCCGGATTGGACCGCTTCCTGATCCGCGAGCACACCCCGGCCGGGACGGTGCGGCGGCTGGAGGCCTGCCAGTCCCCGGTGTGGGACACGGTGCTCGGCATGCAGGCGCTGTCCGACGCCGGGGTGCCCGCCGACCACCCGTCGTTGCGCCGGGCGACCGATTACCTGCTGGCCGAGGAGATCCGGGTCAAGGGCGACTGGTCGGTGCGCCGCCCGAACCTGCCGCCCGGTGGCGGCTGGGCGTTCGAGTTCGACAACGACGGCTACCCGGACATCGACGACACCGCCGAAGTGCTGCTGGCGCTGGCCCGCACGGACCACCCCGACAAGGCGGCGGTGCACGCCGCGACCGAGCGCGGCATCCGATGGCTGCGCGGCATGCAGTCGGCCGACGGCGGCTGGGGCGCCTTCGACGCCGACAACACCCGAGAACTGGTGCGCAAACTGCCGTTCTGCGACTTCGGCGAGGTGATCGACCCGCCGTCGGCCGACGTGACGGCGCACGTGGTCGAGGCGCTGGCGGCGATGGGATACCACGACAGGGTCGTGCAACGCGGCGTGCAGTGGTTGCTGAACAACCAGGAGCAGGACGGTTCCTGGTTCGGGCGCTGGGGCGCGAACCACGTCTACGGCACCGGCGCCGTGGTGCCCGCCCTGGTGCGGGCGGGGCTGCAGCCCGATCACCGCGCGCTGCGCCGCGCGGTGCGGTGGCTGGAGGCCCACCAGAACGACGACGGCGGCTGGGGCGAGGACCTGCGCTCCTACGACGACCCGGCGTGGATCGGCAGAGGCGATTCCACGGCGTCGCAGACCGGTTGGGCACTGCTGGCGCTGCTCGCCTTGGACCGGCACGACACCGAAGCGGTGCGCCGCGGCGTGCGGTACCTGGTCGGCACCCAGCGCCCGGACGGTGGATGGGACGAACCGCAGTTCACCGGCACCGGGTTTCCGGGCGACTTCTACATCAACTACCACCTGTACCGGGTGATCTTCCCGCTCGCCGCGCTCGGCCGGTACCAGCACGCCGGAGGATGAGATGTCGCCACAGTTGCTGGTCTGCGCACCGCTGGGCCTGGAAGCCCGCGCCCTGCGGGCGGCACTGGGCGAGAAGTACGTGCGCCGCACGGGTTGCGGCCCGCGCCGCAGCGCCCGCAGTGCGGCGGCGCTCACCGGTGCGGACTTCGACGTGCTGGTCATCGCCGGACTGGCCGGCGGCATCGGCGCCGAGGTGCGCAGCGGTGACGTGATCGTCGCCGACGAGCTCCGCGGTCAGCGCGGCACCGTGCGCTGCCCGTCGGCGCCGTCGCTGGTCGCCGAACTGCGCCGCGCCGGGTTCCCGGTGCACTGCGGGCCGATCGCCACCACCGACCACATCGTGCACGGCGCCCAGCGCGCCGAGCTGGCCGGTACCGGAGCGCTCGCCGTCGACATGGAGTCGGCGGTGCTCGCCGAAGCCGCGGGGTCGCGTCCGCTGGGCGTAGTGCGCGTCGTGGTCGACACCGCCCGGCAGCCGCTGCTGCGGCCGGGCACCCCGAGTCGGGCGCTGGCGGCACTCGCCCGGTTGCACGCCATCGGCCCGTGCCTACCGCGGTGGGGCCGCACCGTCTCACCGGAGATCCGATCCGCCGCATCCAAGGAGCTGTACTGATGGGCATCCCCATGCGCCAGGCGATCCGAGTCGGCGCCTACCTGGTCAAGCAGAAGCTCGCCCGCCGCGACAAGTTCGCCCTGACCCTGGAGCTGGAACCGCTGTTCGCCTGCAACCTGGCCTGCGCGGGCTGCGGCAAGATCCAGCACCCGGCGAGCGTGCTCAAGCAGCGGATGCCGGTGGAGCAGGCCATCGCCGCGGTGGAGGAGTGCGGGGCTCCGGTGGTGTCCATCGCCGGTGGCGAGCCGTTGATGCATCCCGAGATCGAGGTCATCGTCGACGAACTGGTCAAGCGCAAGAAGTTCGTCTACCTGTGCACCAACGCGCTGCTGCTGCCCCGCAAGATCGACAAGTTCCGACCGTCGGCGTACTTCGCGTGGGCCGTGCACATCGACGGGCTGGAGGAGCGGCACGACGCCTCGGTGTGCAAGTCGGGCGTGTTCGCGCAGGCGGTGGACAACATCAAGGAGGTCCAGCGCCGCGGGTTCCGGGTGACCACCAACTCGACCTTCTTCACCTCCGACACCCCGCAGTCGGTGATCGAGGTGCTGGAGTTCCTCAACAACGACCTCAAGGTCGACCAGATGATGCTGTCCCCGGCCTACGCCTACGACAAGGCACCCGACCAGGACCACTTCCTCGGCGTCACCGAGACCCGCGAGCTGTTCCGCAAGGTCTTCGCCGACGGGCGGCGCAAGAAGTGGCGGTTCAACCATTCGCCGCTGTTCCTGGACTTCCTGGAGGGGCAGGTCGACTTCCAGTGCACCGCGTGGGCCATCCCGTCGTATTCGCTGTTCGGCTGGCAGCGGCCCTGCTACCTGATGAACGACGGTTACGCGTCCAGCTACCGGGAACTGCTGGCCGACACCGACTGGTCCGCCTATGGGCGCGGCCGTGATTCGCGCTGCGCCAACTGCATGGCACACTGCGGCTACGAGCCGACCGCGGTGTTGGCCACCATGGGTTCGTTGCGCGAGTCGATCCGCGCGTTGCGGGGGTAGGCGACCGCGCGGCGAACCGTTAGATTGGCGCACGATGTCCCCGACCAGCGGTCGCGGCACCCGCTCGACCGCGAGGAACCGATGCACGATCACCAACTCACCGTTGACCTGCACGGTCTGCCTGCACAGCTGTGGCACGCCGCCAAGCACCTGGTGGAGACGGTGCTGGCCCCGCTGTTGCTGTTCTGCCTGCTGTTCAAGTTGACCGGCTTCACCGGTGGCCTGCTGGCGGCGCTGGGCTGGGTGGCCGCCGCGATGACCTTCCGGCTGGTGGTGGGGGCGAAGATCCCGGTGGTGCTGTGGCTGACCACGGTGGTCCTGGTGGCGCGCACGGTGCTCGGTCTCGTCACCGGCTCGACGTTCGTGTACTTCCTGGAACCGAGCCTGCAGAACTTCCTGATCGCGATCGTATTGCTGGTGACGCTGCCCTTCGAGCGGACGTTCCTGGCGAAGGTGGCGGGCGACTTCTGCCTGCTGCCCGCCGAACTGACCGGCAATGTGCGGGTGCAGCGGTTCTTCCGGCGGGTTTCGCTGCTGTGGGCGCTGGTGTTCACCATCAACGGGCTGACCACGTTGTGGGCGCTGGCGCAGGCCAAGCTCGGCAGCTTCCTGGTGGTCAGCACCGCCGGATCGTTCTCGCTGGTCGCCGTCGCGGCGGTGGCGTCGCTGCTGTGGTTCCGCCGCGAGCTGCGCGGCCAGGGCATCCGACTGCGCTTCGCCAAACACCCCGCGACGACCTGAATCCCCCGACCCCCGTTGCCACCGCGCGTTCGCCGTTCGGGTGAGAGGTGAAGGGCACCTTTCGCCAACTTACTTGGTAGAAGGTGCCCTTCACCTCGCCCGAATCGGGTTCAGCTGAAGCGGCGGGCGAGGTGGTGGAACACGCCGGGTAGGGCGCCCTGGAGGTGGGCGGGCACGGTGAGCCACTTGGGGACGAAGACCTCGGGTTTGCCGCGTTGTACGGCGCGGACCAGTGCGGTGGCCACGTCTTCCGGGTTGATCATGCGTGGGAACCGGCGGTCGTAGCTGCGGTTGTCGAACAACGGTGTGCGAACCGCACCGGGGTACACCGTGGTCACGCCGATCTCGGTCCGGTAGCGGATGCTCGCGGCGAAGGCGCGCAGCCCGGCTTTCGTCGCCGAATAGACCGCTTCGTCCGGTACGCCCACCACGGCGATGGACGCGACGAACACGATGTGCCCGCGCCCGCGCCGCAGCATCTCCGGGAGCACCGCGCGGGTCAGCAGCATCGGCGCGGTCAGGTTCACCGCCGCGAGCGCCTCGATCCGCTGCGCGGGCATCGCGGACACCTCGCCCGCCCAGCCCAGGCCCGCGCTGTGCACCAGCAGATCGGCATCCCGGGCGGCAGCGGCGACCCGAGCGAGCCCGGCCGGATCGGTGAGGTCGGCGGGCACCGGCCGGCCGCCGGTGCGCTGCGCCACCTCGGCCAGCCGTCGTTCGTCGCGGCCGGTGAGCAGGACGTCGCAGCCCGCCGCCGCGAGTTCGGCGGCGGTGGCCGCCCCGATTCCCGAGGACGCACCCGTGACCAGCGCGGTTCGCCCGCGCACCGTCAGCCCCACGTCGAGTCCGCCGAGTCGCCGTCGCGGTCGTCGTGTTCCATGGCCCGGCGCAACTGCTCGCTCCGGCGGGTCAGCACCACGATGCCACCGATGATCACCACGACGGCGATCATCTCCCCGGCGAGGATCGCCGGGGAAGACTCGATGTGCTCGCCGAGCCAGTTCACCCCGATCGCGGCCGACACCAGCGGGTCGACTGTGGTGATCACGGCCAGCGCCGGGGACATCAACCTGCCCCGCTGGAAGGTCTGCTGGCTCAGCAGGAACCCCATCGGCCCGATCACGCACACCGCGTACAGCGACCAGTGCAGGAACGGTTCGGCCAGCCCGCCGCTGCGGAACTGCCCGGCCACCACCTTGATCAGCCCGGCGGTCACCCCGTACAGCACGCCGGTGGCCACCGCCATCCCGATCACCCCGGCCTCGCCGGGCACCAGCCGGGCCGCCGACAGCGACACCACCACGAGCAGCCCGAGCGCCAGCGCCAGCGGCAGGATCGACGCGCCGGTGAACTCGCTGCCCTGCCCGGACGGCTGAGCCAGCACCAGGAACGCCGACAGTCCACCGACGCAGGCCAGCCCGCCCAGCGCCAGCACCAGGTCCATCCTGCGGTGCGCCAGCCACGCGGCGAACGCCGCGCCGAAGAGCACCGAGGTCACCAGCAGCGGCTGCACCAGCACCAGCGGGCCGAAGGCCAGCGCCACCACCTGCAACGACAACCCGACGATCACGGTGAGGATGCTGAGCACCCAGATCGGCTTGCGGATCAGTTCGAGGAGCATGCGCGGGCTCAGCGTGCGCACCTTGGGAACCTGCTTGGTGACCCGGTGCTGGATGGCGCTGGCCAGGCCGAAGCTGGCCGCCCCGACGACCGCGCACGGAACGGCGATGGCGAAAACCGTGCCGTGCGCGCTCACCGCCGATCGCCCCCTCGCAGGTCGGTGAAGGCGTCGCGGACGTGCCCGGCCAGCACCGCGGCATCCGGGGCCAGCCCGGTGTCGGTGGTGATCCCGAACCCGATCCGGTCACCCCAGCCGATGGCGCCGACGGCCACCCCCACGCCATCGGCCAGCGACAGCACCGGCAGCACACCCGCGATGAGCGCCCCGTCGATGTGCGAAGGGCGGCGCTGCCCGGGTAGCACCGACACCACGGCGTTGAAGAATCGGCGCTGGTAGATCCGCCGCACGAGCAAGGCGTGCAGCGGGGCTGGCAGGACCCCGAGCGCCGCCAGCACGGCACCCGCCGCGGCGGGCTGCCCGGTGCGATCCGGTCGGTCGAGCCCGGCGGCGACCATGGCGAGCCGTCGGCCGGGCGGCATCGGCCCGACGGGTAGATCGATCGACACCGACACCGTGTGGTTGCCGGGGGTACCGGTGCCCGCACCGCCCCGCGCGGTGCGGGCGGTGCGCGGCACCATCACGCGGAACCGCTGTCCCGGTCTGGTGTCGCCGAGCATCCGGTGCAGCGCTTCGGCGACCACGCCGAGCAGGAAGGCGGTGCTGCTCACCTGGTGGGCGCGCGCGCCCGCGCGGGCCTCGGCGGCCGGGAGCTCAACGTGGCCGAAGGAGCGGTTCGGGGTGCTGCGCCCCGCCACGCTCGTCTTCGGTGCGGCTCCCGCACCGGCCAGGCTCACCAGACCACGCAGGATCCGCCCAGCTCGCCGGTGCCACGGTGCGCCGGGGCTCCGGCTCGGTGTCGTCGCCGGTGGTGGGCTGTCGCAGAGCAACCGCAGCAGGCTGCTGGTCACGGCCACCCCGTCGCCGAGGGCGTGGTGCATCTTGGCCAGCACCGAGGCGCTGCCGGTGTCGACGTCGTGCAGCAGCAGCAGTTCCCACGGCGGCCGGTCGGTGCGCACCGGGGTGCTGAAGAACTCGTTGATGATCGTCTCGGGGCGCTGCCCGTCGTGCGGTTCCCGGCACCGCAGGTGATCACCGGGGTCGATCTCGCCGCCGTGAATCCACTGTGGTCGGCGCCCGCGCCGCAGCACCAAACGCCGTGTCAGCATCGGCAATCCGGCGGCGTGCCGCGCGATTCGCCGGGTGATGTGTTCGCACCAGTCGGATGTGGACCGCCGCTGGCCTTCGAGCCGCAGGATCGCACCGGTCTGCTGCGAGACGGCCGGAGTCGTGGCGTACACGAAGAAGGCGTCCTGCGGGCGAAGCGGGCGACGGCCGTGGTGCCGGGGCAGGTGCGCCAGCGCGGCCACCTGCTCCGCGAAGTCGGCGGTGCGGCTGTGCTTGAGCGCCTGCTCTTCCCGCTGGGCCAGCTCGTGCGGATCGGTTGCCAACCGGTGCAGCGTCCCGGTCAGATCGCGTTCCCGCGGGCAGAGCTCGGCCAGTTCGGCGTCGGCCATCAGCTCGGCATTCGCGCGGCCGTGCCCGGCGATCGGCTCGAACATCACCACCGCGCGCCCGCACGCGAGCGCTTCCAACGCCGTCGCACCACCCGCATTGGTCACCACGACATCCGCGCTCGCCACCAGACCAGGCATGTCCGCCACCCAGCCCAACGGCACCAGCCGGTCGTCCGCCCGGTTGGCGAAACGCTGCCGCAACGCCGTATTCCGCCCGCAGGCCACCACAACGCGCCCGACGCCGTCGGCCCGCAGCGCGGCGTCCACCGCGCGCTCGACCGAACCGAAGCCCAGCGAGCCGCACGAGATCAACGCCGTGAACCCGGTCTCCGGCAACCCGAACATCCGCCGCGCCGGGACCCGGTCCGCGGGCTGGAACGCCGAAACGACCGGCGGCACGCAGACCGCCCCCACCGCGTCCGGCTCGGCACGCCGCATCGCCCGCAGGCTCGTCCCGCTCATCACGTAGTGCAGATCGATCTCCGGGTAGACCCAGAACGGGTGCGGTGAGAAGTCCGAAACCACCGCGGCCACCGGCACGTCCAGCTCGCCCCGGCGCCGCAGCCAGTTCAGCCCGGCGGTGCCCATCGGATAGGTCGAGACGATCAGATCGGGGTCGTACTCGGCGATGGCCCGGCGCAGCAGCGGCCCGCTCCAGGCGCCGACGAACCGCCGCGAGCCGTTGGCGAACCAGCGGTAGCGCCACAGCGATTCGTAGAAGAAGTCGTACAGCCACGGCGTGGATTCGACGTTGGTGGCGTAGATCCAGTTGAACGTCCCGGGCACCCAGCGGCCCATCGTCCGCAGGGCGTCCAGCCACGCCACCTCGCACCCCGGCCACACCCGCCGGGCCGCTTCCTCGACGGCGCGGGCGGTCGCGTTGTGTCCTTCGCCGATGGTGGCGCTGACCAGTAGCACTCGACGTGCCTGGACGGTCACGCGGTTGGATCCTTTCGCCCGACTCGTGCCCCCCGCAGGCTAGCGTGGTCGCGCGGGTTCGGCTGGCCGGGACGAGGGCGCCCGTCGATCATCACCGCGACCGCCAGAGTCCGAAGTGGACCGGGCCGGATGGCCACATTGGATCTTGGGGGACGGCGCGCTGGCGCCAATCCGCCCGCTGTTCAGTATTGACGGCCCCTGTTTTGCCTGACTAAATTCGAGGCGTTCGAGGGAAGGGGCGCGAACGTGGCTGCAACTCCGCATCCGGCGGCTGCCGAGCAGGCCGCCGACGGCCCCTCGCGGCACGTCGCGGCGGCGATCAAGCGGACCCGCACGGAACGCGGTCTGACCCTGCGGGAGCTCGCGCAGCGCTGCGGCCTGTCGCCCGGTTTCCTGTCGTTGGTCGAGCGCGGGATCAACTCGATCTCGTTGACCTCGTTGTTCGCGCTCGCCGACGCGCTGGACGTGGACGCCGTCGACCTGCTGGGCACGGCGGGTCGCCGGGCGCGCCGCGACTACGCGGTGGCCAGGCACGACGACCCGCACGCGGCGCGGGTGGTGATGGGCGAGCGGGAGCACCGGGTGCTGACCGCCGAACTGCCCGACCAGCGCATCGAAGCGCTGGCCACCCGGGTGCACCCGACGGCCGAACCATCGCCGGTCTCCCAGCACGACGGCGAGGAGTTCTGCTACGTGCTCCGCGGCGAGCTGGTGTTCCTGCTGCCGGAGGAGACGGTGGTGCTCGGCGCGGGCGACTCGATCCACTTCAAATCCCGTACCCCGCACGCCATCCACAACCGCGGCGCCGACGTCGTCGAGGTGCTCTGGACGGTGGACCGCCCGTTGCTGCGGCGTTCGGACGGCACGACCAGCTGATCGCGTGCCCACCTGGCCGGTGCGCCGCTCCCCGAAAGGCGGTCATGGACGAGTTACCCACGGTTTCCCCGCCCAGCAAGGGCTTCTTCGGCCATCCCCGCGGCCTGGCGACGTTGTTCTTCACCGAGATGTGGGAGCGGTTCTCCTACTACGGGATGTCCGCGATCCTGCTGTACTACCTCTACGACCAGACCGCCAACGGCGGACTCGGACTGGACAAGCCGACCTCCTCGGCGCTGGTGTCGATCTACGGGTCGCTGGTGTTCATGTCCGGCATCCTCGGCGGCTGGGTGGCCGACCGGCTGCTGGGCATGCGGCGGGCGGTGTTCGGCGGCGGCGTGCTGATCATGTGCGGGCACCTGGCGCTGGCGGTGCCCGGCGGGCTGCCCGCGCTGCTGGTGTCGATGCTGCTGATCGTGACCGGCACCGGGCTGCTCAAACCGAACGTCTCCAGCCTGGTGGGGGAGCTGTACGCGGCCGACGACAACCGGCGCGACGCCGGGTTCTCCATCTTCTACATGGGCATCAACCTGGGCGCGTTCGTGGCGCCGTACCTGGTCGGCACGCTGGGCCAGCAGGTCGACTACCACCTGGGCTTCGGGCTCGCCGCGATCGGCATGGCCGCCGGGTTGGTGCAGTACGCCCGGGGTCGGGGGCGGCTGGCCGGAAGCGCGCCGACGAATCCACTTAGGATGGACGAGCGGCGGCAGGTCGCGATCCGCGCCATCGGCGGCGCGGTCGTGGTGGCGGTGGCGCTCGTGGCGCTGGGAGTCGCCGGGGGTTTGACGGTCAAGACGCTGATCAACACCATCACAGTGCTCTCGGTGGTGTTGCCGGTCGGCTACGTGATCATGATGCTGCGCAGCCCGCGCACCGACGCGGTGGAACGATCGCGGCTGATCGCCTACATCCCGCTGTTCATCGGTGCGGTCTGCTATTGGGTGGTGAACGAGCAGTCGGGCTCGGTGCTGGCGCAGTTCGCCGACACGCGAACCGATCTGGAGGCCTTCGGATTCACCATCCCGTCCTCCTGGTTCCAGTCGTTGAACCCGATCGCCACGCTGATCCTCGCGCCGACCTTCGCCTGGCTGTGGATCAGGCTGGGGGATCGCCAGCCCACCACGCCGCGCAAGTTCTCCGCCGGTTTGGCGCTCGGCGGCGCGTCTTTCGTGCTGATGGCCGGACCCGGTCTGCTGTTCGGAGTGGACGTGCCCGCCAGCCCGTGGTGGCTCGCGGCCAGCTACTTCGTGGTGATCTGCGGGTCGATGTGCCTGTCGCCGGTAGGCTTGTCGGCGACCACCAAGCTCGCACCGCGCGCCTTCCTGGCGCAGATGATGAGCCTCTGGTTCCTGGCTTCCGCGGCGGCTGAAGGCATCAACGCGCAGGTCGTCCAGTGGTACCGGCCGGAGACCGAGGTCGGCTACTTCGCCGGTGTCGGTGCGGCGGTGATGGCCATCGGCGGCGTGATGTTCCTGATCGCCCCGTGGATCCACCGCCGAATGAGCGGAATCAACTGAGCGCCTGTCCTTGGAATTGTTTTGCGTTGCGGTGCGGGTGGCGGAACCCAAGCAGCTGGCGCCGCGTCAAGAGCAGGAACCGGGACAGGCGCTGAAATCGCTTGGTGGACAAGAAGGAGTGGCGATGCGGGTAGTGGTCGTTGGGGCGGGCATCGTCGGTGCGGCCGCCGGGTACGAGCTGGCGCGGTCCGGGACGGAGGTCGTGCTGGTCGACTCGGCGATCCCGGGGCGGGCGACGTCGGCGGGTGCGGGCATCATCTGCCCGTGGTCGTCGCAAGTGGACGATCCCGACTGGTACCGGATCGCCGTCGCCGGGGCGGAGCACTACCCGGACCTGGTGGCGGCGCTGGCCGCCGACGGTGAGCGGGACCTCGGCTACCGTCGCGTCGGCTCGCTGCGGCTGGTCACCGAGGACGAAGCCGACGCGGCGCTGCGGCGGGTGGCCCAGCGCGCCGAGAACTCCGCGTTGGCCGGTGACGTGGCGCTGATCACCGGTCAGCACGCGCGCGAGCTGTTTCCGCCGTTGGGGCACGACGGTCCGGCGATCCACATCCCCGGCGCGGCCCGGTTGGACGGCCGCCGGGTGCGCGATGCCCTGCGGCGCGCGGCGGCACGGCACGGTGCCCGGATCGTCAACGGCAGCGCCGCGATCGTCAGCGCCGATGGCGCGGTGCGCGGTGTGCGGATCGGGGACGAGCTCGTCGCGGCGGATGCGGTGATCGCGGCGGCCGGGGCGTGGTCGGCGCAGCTGCTCGAACCGCTCGGCGTCGAGGTACCGGTCACTTCGCAGCGCGGTCAGATCATGCACCTGCGGCTGCCCGGCACCGACACCGCGAACTGGCCGGTCGTGCTGCCGCGGTCGCGGCACTACCTGCTAGCCTTCGACGATTCACGGGTGGTCGTCGGCGCGACCCGCGAGGACGGCACCGGTTTCGAGCACCGGTTGACCGCGGGCGGGCTGGCCGAAGTGCTGCGCGAAGCGCTGTCGGTGGCGCCGGGCCTGGCCGATGCGTCGTACGTGGAGACCCGGATCGGGTTCCGGCCGATGGGGCCGGACATCCGACCGCTGCTCGGCACCGTGCCGCAGTTGTCCGGCCTGGTCCTGGCCAACGGCCTCGGTGCTTCGGGCCTGACGATGGGCCCCTACGTCGGCTCCGTCGCGGCGAAGCTCGCCGTCGGTGCGGACCCCGGCCTCGACCTCACCCCCTACAGCCCGCTGCGGTAGCCGCCGCCCAAGACGCTCGGTTCACCGTTCGGGTGAGCGGTGAAGGGCACCTTTTGCCAAGTATGTTGGTGAAAGGTGCCCTTCACCTCGCAGGGACGCTCAGGTCTCGTGGAGGAGTGGGCCGTGGCTGCCGACGAGGCGGACGGTGCCACCGGCGAGGCGGTAGGAGAGTCCGGCCACCGCGCAGCGGCCCGCGGCCACCTCGGTGGCCAGCAGGGTGGAGCGCTCCATCATCAGGTCGACGGTGCGCTGGATGTGCACGTCCACGATCTCGTCGACCTCGGTGCTGCCCGCGGCGCGGGCGGCCAGGACGCTCGGCGTCACGCGTTCCACGATGTCGCGGAGGTAGCCGGGTGGCTCGGTGCCTTCGAGGCAGGCCTGGCGGGCCGCCGTGACCGCCCCGCACGAGTCGTGTCCGAGCACCACCACCAGCGGTGCGCCGAGCACGCCGACGCCGTATTCGATGCTGCCCAGCACTTCGGGACCGGTGACGTGGCCTGCGGTGCGGACCACGAACAGGTCACCGAGGCCCTGGTCGAAGATGATCTCGGCGGCCAGCCGGGAGTCGGAGCAGCCGAAGAGCACCGCGAAGGGCCGCTGGCCAGGTGCGAGGGAGGTGCGGTAGTCGGCGTCCTGGTTCGGGTGCAGCCGGGTGCTCTCCACGAATCGCCGGTTGCCTTCCAACAGCACTTCGTAGGCCTGGGCAGGCGAAGACGGCGGGTTGGACATGCGGAGACGCTACCGCACGTTGGTTCGAATGACGGCGCCCACGGGCCGCCGTATGGGCGAGGTCACCCCGGCGGCCCGAGCCGGGTTCGCGAGGGCCATGAATCGGACGAAGTAACACGTGATACATTCTGGTGCGTGACGGCGGACCGAATGTCCTGGTTGGTGCTGGTGGTCCGGCTGCCCGCGCAGCCGTCCCGGCACCGCGTGGCGGTGTGGCGGGAGTTGCGCCGAGTCGGGGCGCTTTCGCTGGGCCAGGGCACCTGGACGTTGCCGGACGTGCCCGGTGTCGCCGCCGGGGTGGCACGCGCGATCGAGCTGGCCGAGCGGGGCTCCGGTGAGGTCATCGTGCTCGCGGCCACCGGGCGCGAGGAACCCGACGCGGCGCGGCTTTCGGCGATGTTCACCGCCGAACGGCAGGAGGAGTGGACGGAATTCCTGGCCGACTGCGGCAAGTTCGACGCCGAGATCGACAAGGAACTGCGCAACCAAAAGCTGACCATGGCCGAGTTGGAAGAGGAAGAGCAGAGCCTGGAGCGGCTGCGCCGCTGGTACCGCGATCTCAAGGCGCGTGACGTCTTCGGCGCCCCGGCCGCGGCCGAAGCGCAGCAAAGCCTCCAGCACTGCACCGACCGACTGGCCGAATACACCGAGCAGGTCTTCCAAGCATTGCACCAGATGTGACTGGACGCGCCACAGTGGACGGTGAAGGGATGGTTGAATGACCGGCATCAAGCCGGTGGCCGGTCGTCGCGCCGATCAGGTCTTCCCGTTGTACGCAGCAGGATTCGTCACCGCGTTCGGCGCGCACAGCATCGCCGCCGGATTGGGCGCCTACACCGGCTTCACCTCGCTGCTGGCGCTGGGCCTGCTGCTGGCCGTGTACGACGGCGCGGAGGTGATCCTCAAGCCGGTCTTCGGGGCGCTCGCCGATCGGATCGGCCCGCGACCGGTGCTCTACGGCGGCCTGCTCGCGTTCGCGGCGGCCTCCGCCGCCTTCGTGCTCGTCGACGACCCGGCGGCGATCGGGCTGGTCCGGTTCGGGCAGGGCGCCGCAGCCGCCGCGTTCTCCCCGGCGGCCGGGGCGCTGGTCGCCCGGCTGGCGCCGGACTCGCAGCACGGACGTGCCTTCGGCGGCTACGGCGCTTGGAAGGGGCTCGGCCACGCCCTGGGGCCGGTGCTGGGCGGCATCCTGATCACCCTCGGCGGTTTCGGCCTGCTGTTCGGCACGCTGGCCGGGCTGGCGCTCGCGGTGCTCGCCTGGGCGGTCCTGGTCGTGCCGAAGGTGGCGCCGCTGCCCCGAGATCGCCAGACCCTGTTCGACCTGGCCCGCAGACTGACCGCACCCGGTTTCCTCCGCCCCACCGCCGGGCTGGCGGGCGCGACCGCGGCCCTGGCCGTGGGTGTCGGTTTCCTGCCGGTGGTGGGTGCGGGCGGTGGGCTGGGCCCGCTGGCCACCGGAGCGGCGGTGTCGGTGCTGGCCGCGACCGCCGCGCTGGTGCAGCCGCTGGCCGGTCGAGCGCGCGACGCCGGGCGGCTGCCCGACGGCACCGGAATGGCCGGGGGACTCGCGATCGCCGCGGCCGGGCTGCTGATGGCGGCTGCGGTGCCCGGTCTGCTCGGCGTCCTCGTGGCGTCGGTCGCCATCGGCTTGGGCACCGGTCTGGTGACCCCGTTGGGCTTCGCGCACCTGGCCGCCTCGACGCCGCAGGCGCGGCTCGGCCAGACCATGGGATCGGCGGAGGTCGGGCGCGAGCTGGGCGACGCGGGCGGTCCGTTGCTCGTCGGCGTGATCGCCGCCGCGTATTCCCTGGGTGCGGGACTGGCGGGTCTCGCGGTGGTGTTGCTCGCGTTGGTCCTTGCGATGCGAACGCTGCGGCTCGACGCGAAGCGGTGATCGCGTCATCCCGCTGTGACCGGTGGGGCTGATCGAACCGGCGTACCGAAGCAGTCGGCGGCGTGTCTCCGCTACCCGCGAAACGGGACGGCTAGGCGGTTTTCACAGCTAGCGACGTGGCTTCCGGCGGCGTATTCTCAGCGGGCGGTGGATCGCTCCAGCCCCTGGCGCGCCGCGGGAGCACCCGAAGGATGCCGGGGCTGTTGAACATTCGGCCGCGGCATGCATCGAACGCTCGCCGTGTGTTCGATCCAGGTGTCCGGACGGCGCACCTCCCGCGGACATCCGACAACCGGAGAGGCACCGGCGCGGTACCTGGCGCCGACGTCAGCCCGGCTGGCGGTTTGGTCACTGGGGGTAGCCACCAGCCGCGCCGGTCGGTGGTGAGACGGGCGAGGGGGCCGCCTCACCACCGGCGATCCGCCGCAGGACCCGGTCGAACGTGCCGACCGATCGTGTGAAATCGCGGGGTCAGTTGACGCAGGGGATGCCGTTCGCGGTGATCGCATTCGGCGCGGGAACGTCGGCCTGCGTCCGGTGCGGGCCGTCGAGGGTCACGGCGCGCGGCGGCGCGAAGCCGACCGGTCCTTGGTAGTCGCTGCCGATGACCACCCGAACCCGGCCGGTTGCCGAAGATTCGTCAGGTTCGGTCGGCAGGCCACCGAGCAGCCCCGCGACCCGGTCGGCCGCGGCGTCGCTGCCCGGGGCGTAGCGCACGACCGAGGTCCGGCTCTTCGGCGCGTTGCCGACTCCGCCGACCGACACGCCGCGGTTGGCGAGTTCGGTTCGCACCCGCTGGGCCAATCCGGTGCTCTTCGTGGCGTTCAACACGTCCACGGTGGCCGCTTTGGTCTCGGCGCTACCAGGTTCCGCAGTCGTGGGGTCGATCGTGCGTTTGATGGCCGCCTGCACCTTGCGGGGATCGACCAGGACGACCTGCCCGTCGTCCGGGGTTTCGTAGGCGGCGTTCTCGATTGGAATGGTGCTGAACCGGACCGAGCCCCCGGCCAGCCCGCGCAGCCGGTCGGCGAAGCCGAGCACGTCCCAGTCGCTGTCGAGCAACACCGATTCCTGCACCGATCGGATCAGTTCACGCATCCGGGTGGGATTGGCGAGCACCCCACCGGAGACCACGGATTGCGTGAGACCGGCCAGGAACGCCTGCTGGCGCACCATGCGGTCCAGGTCGCCGCGCGGCAAACCGTGCCGCTGGCGCACGAACGCCAGCGCGTCGGGGCCGGAGATGACCTGCGGCCCGGCGCGGAAGTCGGCGCCCGAGTAGCTGTCCCGCGTGGGCGCGACCAGGCACACCGGGACACCACCGACCGCCTCGGTGATGCGTGCGAAGCCGAGCAGGTTGACCTCGGCGTAGTGGTCGATCGACACCCCGGTGAGCTGTTCGACGCTGCGCACCAACAACTTGCGCCCGGCGTCGCCACCCAGCCGCGCCAGCTCCGCCGGATCGGCGACGCCGCGTCTGGTGTGCGCCGCGACGGCGTCGTCCCGGCCCCGGCCGTAGGCGGAATTGATCTTGTGGCGGCCTTGGCCGGGGATCTGCACGTAGGAGTCGCGCGGGAAGGAGAAGCCCGCCGCACTGGATCCGTCGTTGGGGATGTGCAGCAGGATGATCGTGTCGGTCAGCGCCGCGTCGTTGGCCCCCACGTGCAGCTCCCGGAGCACGCTGGCGGGCAGCGGGTTGCCGTGCGCGTCGGTCCGGCTGTCCATCCCGACCAGCAGGACATCGGTCGCCCCGTCCGCTCCGGCGTCGTTGGTGACGTCGCTGGTCGCGAGGCCGTTGAGCAGGTGGCGGTAGTTGGCCCACGCGTACCCGGTCACCACCAGCACCAGCGCGGAAAGTGCGGTCACCACGATGCGCACCCCGTTGTGGCGGCCGCCGGTCGCTGTGCCGCGGCGCGGCCGACGTGGCTGGGTGCGGCGGCTGCGGGCCGTTCTGGTGTTGTGGTGCGGTGGCACGGTTCCTCCGGCAGCTCGTCCCAAATCCGCTCGAACCTCGCTTCAGCATCGCATTCACCGGGACATCCGGCAGGTCGTCCGATCGCGGACAATCCCGCTACGCACCGCCACCACCTCGGGAGTCCACTGCGGACGGTCGACGTGACAGGCCACAGTGGATAGTGATCAGTCCTCGGTCTCGATGGAGCGGGGTCGCTCGGGCAGATCGCCCTGGCGGATCCGGTAGACCTGCAGCGCGGTGTCGTAGTACTTGGTCGTTTCGCCGACCCACTCCATGCCGATGCGCTCGGCGGTGGCGATCGCCCGGGTGTTGTCCGGGCGGGCCAGGCCGAACACCTCGTCGATGTCGTAGGTGAACGCCCAGTGCAGCAGGGCGGTGGCGGCCTCGGTGGCGTAACCGTGCCCCCAGACCTCCGGGCGCAGCTGCCAGGTCAGTTCGAGGTCCTGGGCGTAGGGCGGCAGCATCCGCAGCACCAGGCCACCGATCACCGCATCGTCGGACCGGCGCTGCATCGCCCAGCGCCCGGTGGGCGGCACCAGGTTGGGCTGCGATTCGGTCCAGGAGTGCACGACGGCGCGCATCGCGGCGAGGTCGGTGACGTTGGAGATGACCGGGGTCAGCCACTCGGTGACCTCGGGGCGGCCGTAGACGGCGAGCGCGGCCTGCACGTCGGCGTCGCTGGTCGTCCAGTCGCGCACGATGAGCCGCTCGGTGGTCAAGGGAGGCTGCACGGCGGTCCTCACCTTCTTCGCACCGGCGAACCGGCCCGCCGGGCGATGCTGGGGGAGGACCTTCGATTCTAGTTCGCCGGATCCGCCGAGGCGCGCTGCTGAGCCGGTGCGCGGCTACCATCGCCGCGATGACCTGCCTCGACAGGAGTGCTGTGCGATGCCGCAGTCGGTGATGAACGCGTGGGTGGTGGCCGATCCCGGTCCGGTGCGGACCCGGCCGCTGGTGTCGCAAACCCTGCCGGTGCCAGTGGCGGGGGCCGGTGAGTTGCTGGTCCGCGTTCGCGCCTGCGGGGTCTGCCGGACGGATCTGCACGTCGCCGAGGGCGACCTGCCGGTGCACAAGCCGCGGGTGGTGCCCGGGCACGAGGTGGTGGGCGAAGTCGTCGCCCGCGGCGCTGGGGTCACCGGCTTCGCCGATGGTGATCGGGTCGGTATCGCCTGGTTGCGGCACACCTGCGGCAGCTGCACCTACTGCCTGCGCGATCAGGAGAACCTGTGTCCGCTGTCGCGCTACACCGGCTGGGACGCCGACGGCGGCTATGCGGAGTTCGCGGTGGTGCCCGCCGACTACGCCTACCGCCTGCCCGAGGGGTATTCGGACGAGGAACTGGCCCCGCTGCTGTGCGCGGGCATCATCGGCTACCGGGCGTGGTTGCGGGCGCAGGTGCCCGAGCGGGGCAGGTTGGGCATCTACGGATTCGGCGCGAGCGCGCATCTCGCCGCGCAGGTCGCCATCGCCAGCGGGGCGACCGTGCACGTGTTCACCCGTTCCGCGCAGGCGCGTGAACTGGCGCTTCGGCTAGGTGCGGCTTCGGCCGGTGATTCCGGCGATCCGCCGCCGGAACCGCTGGACTCAGCGGTGCTGTTCGCTCCGGTCGGGGACCTCGTGCCGACCGCGCTGGCCGGACTGGATCGCGGCGGAACCCTGGCGGTGGCCGGAATCCACCTCACCGACGTGCCGACGTTGAACTACCAGCAGCACCTGTTCTACGAGCGCAACCTGCGCAGCGTCACCGCGAACACCCGCGCGGACGGCCGGGACTTCTTGGACTTCGCGGCCCGCCACCACCTGGAGATCACCACGACGCCCTACGGCCTGGACGAAGCCGACCGCGCGCTGGCCGACCTCGACTCCGGGCGCGTTCGCGGCGCGGCAGTGCTGATCCAGCGGCGCTGAGGCGGAACCCGCCGCAGCGGCAGTGGCTCAGTCGATCAGCTCCCGCAGTGCCGCGGGCAGATCTCGGACTCCGGTGAGCACTCGATGGGCGAGCGCCAAGGCGTCCGGGGCGGGTGGGAAGTGCGGATTGGGGACGGCGAAGACCGTGGTGCCCGCGGCCGCCGCGGCGCGCAGGCCGTTGCTGGAGTCCTCGACGGCGGCGCAGTTCGCGGCGGCGACACCGAGTCCCCGGGCGGCTTGCAGGTAGACGTCGGGGGCCGGTTTGCCCGCGCCGACCTCTTCGCTGGAGACCGCGTAGCGGACTGTCGACCCCAGGTCGGTGGCGTCCAGGAAGGCCTGGATGATGCGCGGTGGTGCGGAGCTGGCGATCGCGACCGGGTGGTCGGCGGCGACGGTTCGCACCGTCTCGGTCGCCTGCGGCAGCAGCGGAGGTCCGTCGGCGTAGCGCCGGGCCATGCGGTTGATGACCTCGGTGGCGATGTCGTCCGGGCTGGTGTCGGCGCCGAGCTCGTCGACCAGGTAGCGCGCCCATTCCGGCGTGCTCATGCCCATCATCGCCTCGGTCGCACCGGGTTTCCAGGCGCCGCCGGTCTCGGCGACGACCTCCCGCCGGATCTGGTCCCACAGCTGTTCGGAGTCGACGAGCACCCCGTCGAGGTCGAAGATCACGCCTGCTGGTCGCACGCCGCCGATCCTAGGTCCACCACTTCGGGCCCACCAAAACTCCACAGTGGACATGTCAAGAAACGTTAATAAGGTCTATTGTTTCAGTGTTGATCGAATTTAATCGACCTCGGCAAGGCGAAACCCAGTGCTGGGAGGAGAACACCCCGGCGTCGACAGGCGCCGGGGTTTTTGCCAACTCAGTGGTGGGAGGGCAGCGGGGGGAGGGTTCCGGCGGCGTCGAAGTCCCAGTCGTGCGGCTCGCCGAGCGCGATCATGTCCGGGTGCGCGGCGACTTCCTCGGCGTACGCCTCGGAGACCTCGATGCGGGGCATCGACAGGGTGTTGCGGATGCGCACCACCTTCGCGGGGCGGTCTTCGGTGCCGCGCGACAGGTGCAGGGCGGCGATGATCGCGTCCCGGTCGTTGGCCAGGGCCATCGGGATGCGGGCTCCGTCGGGGACGCCCGAGGTCAGCGAGTTGGTGTAGAACGAGCCGAACTCGATCTGGTCCACGCAGCGCTGGGTGGTCACGTCCGCGATGCCCAGACCGCAGGCGTTTCCGTTGGTGTGCCTGGTGAGTCCGAGCACCACCACCCGCTTGATCGGCACCGCCTGGAACTTGTCGGCGTTGACCGGGGCTCGCCCGGTGATGTTGGGGTCCATCCCGGCGCCGCTGATGTCCTTGCCGATCTCGTCGACGACCAGCACGTCGATGTCGGACATCAGCAACTTCGGCATCAGCTGCTTCGCCTCCGCCAGCAGTTCCGCTTCGCGCAGCAGCATCTTCTCGGTCGACACCAGTTCGATCCGCGCGATCTGCTCGTAGGCGTTCTCCACCACGGCGAGCCCGAACTCGATCGGGGCCACGCCGAGCACCGCCTCGGCCACCGCCGGGATCAGCCGGTCGAACGCCTCGAAACCGTGGGTGTGCAGGGTCGTCGCACCCTCGTGCTTGCCGAGACCGATGGCGATCATCTTCGCCAGTCCGCTCTCGTGCGTGCCCCGGAAGTCGGTGTGCGGTTTGACCCGGCCGAGCACGATCACGCCGTCGGCCTGGGCCGCCTCGGCGTCGAAGTGCACCGGAGTGCCGTCGGCCAACTCGGCGATCACGACCGTCTCCATGGACGACACCACCGGGGCGCCGACGGTCTCCTCGGTGATCCCGTATTCGGCCAGCACCTGCCGCTGGCCCTCGGCGGTGCCGCCGCCGTGGCTGCCCATCGCGGGCACCACGAACGGCTTCGCGCCGCAGCCGATCAGGGCATCGACCAGGGTGGCGACGATTCGGTCGATGCGGGCGATGCCGCGGCTGCCCGCGGTGATCGCGATCCGCTTGCCGCTGACCGGGTTGGTGCGGTCGTGTTCGACGACCTGGTTGCGGATCGCGGCTTCGAGGTCCTCGACCGCTTCCGCGGCGAACCGCTGCTCGATCGGGATCATCTTGGGGAGTTCGATGTCGGCTCCGGACAACCGGACCTTCTCGACGTTGAACATGCGTCCGATCCTTCTTCGCGCGTTGACCCGGGCAGTGGTCAGAACAGTTGACCTGATCCTCGCATGCGGTGCGGTCGGTTGGAAGGGGGCGCTGGTGCTCACGCGCGGTGTCGGAGCAGTTCCGCGCCACGGCGAAGTCCACGGTGGACCTCGGGCAATGACGTGCTCGGCGCCACCATGCCGTGTCCGGGCTTCGAATATCGCCATTCCAACCCGAGAGCGGCAGGGCCGTAAGCTGGGCGGGTGTCCGGCAAGCGCCCCAATCCCGTGCGGTGGCTGTACTACCAGTACGGCGGCACGCTCCCGCAGCGGTATCGCGAGTGGGTGCTGCACGACGCCACCTGCAAGACGTGGGTGCTGCGGGTGCTGCTGCGGTGCCTGATCCAGATCTTGCCGTTGGGTGCGGTGTTGTTCGTCGGACTCGGCGTGCTGGGCGGGTCGTGGCCGATCGCCGCCGGGGCGCTGCTGCTGGGCATCCTCGTGGTGGTCCGCATCGTGCTGACCAGTTCGGTCGACAGCGTTGACGCGCGCCTGGTGCGCTACGGCTATCCGCCAGGTCACGGCTCCGCGGTCCGTCGGCAGCGCGACGCCGAGGCCGCCGAGCGCTACCGCGCGATCTGGCGCCAGCCCCCACAGGAGTAGCCGCGAGTCGGCTGCTGGCGGTGGCCTGGCGGAATGCGACAAATCGACGCCTCGTGGCACCCGCTCGGAGTAGCCGGGCCAGCGCATCTACTATCGGCAGGTGTCCGATGAGCTGAGCCCCGCGGCGATCTTCCGCGCTGGTACCCGCCTGCGGCAGGTGGTCCGGCGCACCCCGTTGGAACAGAGCACCCGCCTGACCGGCGAGCTCGGTGTTCCGGTGCGGCTCAAGCGGGAGGACATGCAGGTCTGCCGCTCCTACAAGGTGCGCGGCGCGTACAACCTGATCTCCTCGTTGGGGCCTGGCGAACGCGAGCGCGGTGTGGTGTGCGCGAGCGCCGGTAACCACGCGCAGGGAGTGGCCTTCGCCTGTCGCGAGTTGGAGATCAAGGGCCGGGTGTACCTCCCGGCCAACACGCCGCGGCAGAAGCGGCGGCGGATCGCCGAGATCGGCGGCGAGTGGGTCGAGCCGGTGATCGTCGGCAGCTCGTTCGACGAGGCCAGCATCGCATCGCGCGAGGACAGCGAGCGCACCGGCGCGGTCTACGTGCACCCCTTCGACGACCCGCGGACCATCGCCGGGCAGGGCACGGTCGGCTTGGAGATCGCTGAACAGCACGACGGGCCGATCGACACGGTGATCGTGCCGGTCGGCGGTGGCGGGCTGCTCGCAGGCGTCGTGCTGTGGCTCAAGGAGCACTTCCCCGAGGTCCGGGTGATCGGTGCCGAGCCCGCCGGGGCGGCGAGCATGCGGGCTGCGGTGGACCACGGCGGGCCGATCGCGCTGCCGTCGGTGGACACCTTCGTCGACGGTGCCGCGGTCGGGCGCGTCGGGGACCTCGGGTATCGGGTGGTCCGGGATCTGGTCGACGAGCTGGTCGCGGTGCCCGAGGGTGCGGTGTGCACCGAGATGATCGAGCTGTACCAGACGGACGGGATCATCGCCGAGCCCGCCGGGGCGCTGGCCAGTGCGGCGGTCCGGCTGCCGCTGGAGCGCCCGCCCAGGGGACCGGTGGTGTGCGTGGTCTCCGGTGGCAACAACGACCTGAGCCGCTACGGCGAGGTCGTGGAGCGTTCGCTGGTGCACGAGGGGCTGCGGCACTACTTCCTGGTGACCTTCCCGCAGGAGCCGGGTGCGCTGCGGCACTTCCTCGACGACGTGCTCGACGAGGGCCAGGACATCGTGGCCTTCGAGTACGTCAAGAAGAACAACAGGGAAACGGGCCCGGCGCTGGTGGGCATCGAACTCGATCACGCCGACGACCTCGACGCCCTCCTCAAGCGCATGAAGGAATCCCCCCTCCAAATAGAACAGGTCTCCCCAGGCTCCCCCCTCTTCTCCTTCCTCGTCTGAACCCGTTCGACTGAGGAGTGAAGGGCACCTTTTACCGGCATAGTTGGTAAAAGGTGCCCTTCAGTCATGCCCCATCCAGGTGACCGGCGCGTTGCGTCGGGGCGGGTGTGCACCCGATTGGGGGTGAGTGAAGGGCACCTTTGACCGGGTTAGTCGGTCGAAGGTGCCCTTCACCTGGGGGTTTTCGCTCGTTGGGTGGGTTTAGTTTTGGAGGGGTAGGAGTTCTTCTGTTAGGTGGTGGAGGAATTGCGGTAGTGGGGTGGTTTGGTCGGCTGGGCGGATGACGAATTTGGTCAGGCCTGAGTCCAAGTGGCGTTCGATCAGTTGGCGGGCTGTTGGCCAGTTGGCCGCGACCAGGTCGGCTGGGTCGGCGTTTGGGCGGCGGTCGTGGACCGTGGCCAGCACCTCGGGTGGGATGCCGTCTTCGGCGACCAGGAGCGTGATGCCGTAGTGGTCGTCCTCGACCTCGCGGCCCGCTTCGGCGGCTGCCGCCTCGATCGCGGCCCGGCCGCGCCGGGTCTCCTCGGGTGACAGGAAGCTCGCCAGCCAGCCGTCGCCGAGGCAGCCGATGCGCCGCAGCGCGGCGGGTGCGCTGCCGCCGAGCCAGATGTCCAGTGGTTTGGCCGGTTTGGGGCCGATCGACACGCCGTCCACGGCGAAGAACTGGCCGGTGTAGGTGACCTCGTCGTGCGTCAGCAGTTGACGCACCAGGTCCAGGGATTCGTCGAACACAGCGGCGCGCTGACCCGTCGGCACCGGGAACAGGTCGCGTTCGCGTCGTCGGGCCGGTCGCAGACCGAAGACCGGCAGCACTCGCCGCGGTGCGAGTCCGGCCAGGGTGGCCAGTTGCTTGGCGATCAGCACCGGGTGCCGACCCGGCAGCACCGCCACTCCGGTGCCGACCTTGAGGTTGGTGGTGCGGGCGAGCGCGTGCGCCATCCCGATGAACGGGTCGACCTGCGGCGAGTAGATGAACTCCGGCAGCCACAGCGAATCCACCCCGGCCGCTTCGAGTTCGTCGACGGCATCGCGGAACGCATCGGGCGTGGCGTGCGGTGCGCTGAGCCCCACTCCGATTCGAATTTTCACCATCCCATCGGACCACAGTCGCGGGTGGTCACGGGATGTCCGGCGGGAAACGCGCACCGTGATTTAGAGCTCGCGCCGATCGGGTGTAGCGGCGGCGGTCGTCAGGCAAGCGGCGTGAGCCGCTTCCCGCCACCCTCGCAGCTCGCACCGCCGCAGGTTCTCAGCTGTGTCCATGCGGGGACACCCCGCACCCCGAGCTATCTCGCGAGGCCAGCCACGATGTGGCGTATTGGACATACGTGATGTCGGGGATCCCGGAGTCGAGAAGGCCTCTGAGTGCCTGTCTTTGAAGTGGTCGTGTCGGGCCGTCCGCCTCGGGTGAGGTGGGCGATTTCGCGCGAAATCGCCGTCTCCTACGCGGGGCGGGTGGCGATTTCGCGCGAAAACGCCAGGTCTGCCACTCGCACCGCCACGCAAACCAATCCGCGCACCCTCTGAAGCGTCATTCTACAGAATCTTGACGATGGTGCATCCATGTGAAGAGAATGGGTCCGGCAATGCGATCCCGGCTGCGAGGAGGCGGTTGGCGTGACGATCGCGGCAAGACCGGTGGCGGCGGACGTCGACGCGCCGGAGATCGACTTCGACCGGCAGCCGAACACCTACCGGCATTGGAAGCTGCGGCTGGACGGCCCCGTGGCCTGGTTGGAGCTGGACGTCGACGAGCACGGCGGACTCGTGCCGGGTTACGAGCTCAAGCTGAACTCCTACGACCTCGGCGTGGACATCGAGCTCCACGACGCCGTGCAGCGCCTCCGGTTCGAGCATCCGGAGGTGCACGCGGTGGTGGTGACCAGCGCGAAGGACAACGTCTTCTGCGCCGGGGCCAACATCCGGATGCTGGCCGGATCAGCGCACCACTGGAAGGTGAACTTCTGCAAGTTCACCAACGAAACCCGCAATGCGATGGAGGACGCCACCGCCAATTCGGGGCAGTTCTACCTGGCCGCGGTCAACGGCTCCTGCGCGGGCGGCGGCTACGAACTGGCGCTGGCCTGCGACTGGATCGTCCTGGTGGACGACAACTCCTCCAGCGTGGCGTTGCCTGAAGTGCCGCTGCTCGGCGTGCTGCCCGGCACCGGCGGGCTGACCCGCGTCGTGGACAAGCGGCGGGTCCGCAAGGACCGAGCCGATGTGTTCGCCACCCGCAGCGATGGGGTGCGCGGGAAGACCGCGGTGCAGTGGCGGCTGGTCGACGAACTCGCGCCGCGCCGGGACTTCGCCGAGGCCGTGCGTCGGCGGGCGCTGGAGTTCGCCGAGCGCAGCGGGCGACCGGCCGATGCGCGGGGCGTGGAACTCGCGCCGCTGCAACGGCGAGGCGGCCCCGGCGGGATCGACTACCGGCACGTGTCGGCGCGCTTCGACCGTGCGGCGAGCACGGTGGAGATCACCCTTCGCGGGCCGGAAGAAGTGCCCAGCCGGGTCGACGAGGTGCACGCCGCGGGTGCTGCGGGCTGGGTGCTGGCGATGACCAGGGAACTCGACGACCTGATTCTTCGCTTGCGCACCAACGAACCTGAGCTGGGCACCTGGCTGCTGCGCACCGAAGGCGACGCCGACGCGGTGGTCGGCTGCGAGCGGATCATCCTCGACAACGCGGACAGCGACTGGCTGTGCAACGAGATCCTGCACTACTACAAGCGAACCCTGAAGCGCTTGGACGTCACCAGCCGCAGTCTCATCGCGCTGGTCGAACCAGGCTCCTGCTTCGCAGGGCTGCTGCTCGAACTCGCGCTCGCCAGCGATCGCCAGTACATATTGGACGGACCGCCGATCGATGACGAGGACAGCCCGCTGCGCGCCTCGATCCGGTTGACCCGGGCCAACTTCGGCGCCTTCCCGATGGGCAACGGGCTGTCCCGGCTGCAGTCCCGGTTCTACCGCGAGGACGACCACCTGGACTGGTTGCGGCGCGAAGTGGACCGGGAGCTGACGCCGGGTGAAGTCGTCGAACTCGGACTGGTCACCGACGCGCCCGACGACATCGACTGGGAGGACGAGATCCGGCTGGCGGTGGAGGCCCGGCGCTCGCTGTCCCCGGACGCCCTGACGGGTCTGGAGGCCAACCACCGGTTCGTCGGGCCGGAAACCGTCGAGACGAAGATCTTCGGCCGGTTGTCGGCCTGGCAGAACTGGATCTTCAACCGGCCCAACGCGGCAGGCCCGGAAGGAGCCCTGCGCCGCTACGGCACCGGAAGAAAGGCGACCTTCGACCGGAAGCGAGTTTGAGCGAACGCCGTCGTGCGTACCGGCCCGACGACGGAGGTTCGGGAGAGGACTTCCAGGAATGCCCGAGAAGATCGACTACAGTGCGAAGATTCCGAACAACGTCGAGCTCGCCTCGGATCGGCGGTTGCAGCGCGCCCTGGAGGGCTGGCAGCCGAAGTTCCTGAACTGGTGGGCGGAAATGGGCCCGGTGCTGGAAACCCAGGGGGTGTACCTGCGCACCGCGGTCAGCGTCGGCCGGGACGGCTGGGCGCACTTCGGGCACGTGGTGCCCGCGGAATACCGGTGGGGGATCTTCCTGGCCGAGCGCAATCCCGAACGCCGGATCGCCTTCGGCGAGCACGCGGGCGAACCGGCCTGGCAGCAGGTGCCCGGCGAGTACCGGGCGGACCTGCAGCGGCTGATCGTGATCCAGGGCGACACCGAACCCGCTTCGGTGGAGCAGCAGAAACTGCTGGGTCTGACCGCGCCGAGCCTGTACGACCTGCGAAACCTCTTCCAGGTCAACGTCGAAGAGGGCCGCCACCTGTGGGCGATGGTGTACCTGCTGCACGCCTACTTCGGCCGGGAAGGCCGGGAGGAGGCCGAGGCGCTGCTGCACCGCAACTCGGGCAGCCCGGACACCCCGCGGATCCTCGGTGCGTTCAACGAGGAAACCGCCGACTGGCTGGCCTTCTTCATGTTCACCTACTTCACCGACCGGGACGGCAAGTACCAGCTCGGCACGTTGAAGGAGAGCGCCTTCGACCCGCTGTCGCGGACCTGCGAGTTCATGCTCAAGGAAGAGGCGCACCACATGTTCGTCGGCACCACTGGTGTGGACCGGGTGGTCGCCCGCAGCGCGGAGCTGATCCGGCAGCACGACACGCTGGACATCGGCCCGCACGGCGGTGTGCCGTTGGAGATCATCCAGAAGTACATCAACTTCCACTACACCGTTTCGCTGGACCTCTTCGGCGGCGAGACCTCCACCAACGCGGCCAACTACTTCACCGCCGGACTCAAGGGGCGCTGGCAGGAGACCCGCCGCAAGGACGACCACCAGCTCACCGAGGACAGCACCTTCCTGGACAAACCCACCGCGGAAGGCACCTGGACGCAGGAGGAGGTGCAGACCCTGCTGGCGTTGAACTTCGACCTGCGCGGCGAGTACATCGCCGACTGCCAGACCGGCCTGAAGCGGTGGAACAAGATCCTCGCCGAGTACGGCATCGAAGCGCGGCTGGCGTTGCCCCATCCGGGTTTCAACCGCCAGGTCGGGATGTGCGCGGGCTACCACGTCACACCCGGCGGTGAGCTCGTGGACGAGCGGACCTGGGCGGCTGGGCGGCGCAAGTGGTTGCCCACCGACGAGGATCTGGCGTTCGTCCGCTCTCTGATGCAACCGGTCTACCAGCGCGGCAAGGTCGCCAGCTGGGTGGCGCCACCGACCAACGGCATCAACGGAAAGCCGTTCGACTACGAATACGTCTACCTCACCTGACCCGAAGGCGGCCGACGATGTCGACAGCTTCGTCAACGACGACAAGCTCCACGGGATTGTTCAACGCCACGCAGTACCTGGTCGATCGGCACGTGCTGGCCGGTCGCGGCGATCATCCGGCGGTCATCACCGCGGACCGCACCGTCAGCTATGCGCGGCTTTCCGATGACATCCGGCGCATCGCGGCCGGGTTGCGCGCGCTGGGCGTCGGCCCAGAGGACCGCGTGCTGCTCTGCATGGCCGACGATGTCGAGCTGTTCAGCGGGATTCTCGCCGCGATGCACCTCGGCGCGATCGCGGTTCCGGTGTCGACCATGCTCACCGCGGCGGAACTGCGCACCCTGGTCGTCGACTCCCGTGCCCGCATCGTGCTGGGCTGCGCGGATTTCGGCGCCACGGTGTGCAAAGCCGTTGCGGGCGCGCCGGAAGTGCGGCACGTGGTCCAGGTCGGCGACCGCCCCGACGGCCTGGCCACCGGGGTGACCGGGCACCGCTGGGACGAGCTGCTCGGCCACGGCGCGGCCGAAACCTTCCCGAGCTGGCCGGATTCACCGGCGCTGTGGTTGTACACCTCGGGAACCACCGGTGCGCCCAAGGCGGCCATGCACCGGCACACCGACATCAGGTTGGTCGCGGAGAACTACGGGCAGCAGGTCCTCGGCGTCAACGCCGACGACCGCTGCCTGTCGGTGGCCAAGCTGTTCTTCGCCTACGGCCTCGGCAATTCGATGTTCTTCCCGCTGTCGGTCGGTGCGACCGCGGTGCTGGAGCCGGGACGACCCACCCCGGCGCGCTTCGCCGAGCGCGCCAGCGGCGACCGGGCGACGCTGCTCTTCGGCACGCCCAGTTTCTGGGCTCCGCTGCTGACCAGCGAGGTGTCCGAGGATGCGTTCGCCTCGGTGCGCCAAGGGGTTTCCGCAGGTGAGATGTTGCCGCCCCGGTTGTTCCACGGCATGCGCGAGCGGTTCGGCGTCGAGGTGCTCGACGGCATCGGCTCCACCGAGATGCTGCACATCTACATCTCGAACCGGCCCGGTGCGGTGCGGCCGGGATCTTCGGGCACCGCGGTACCCGGCTACGACGTGCAGATCCGGGACGAGCGCGGCGCGGTGATCGAGGCGGCCGGGCAGGCGGGGGAGCTCTACGTGCGCGGGGCCAGCGCCGCCACCGGGTACTGGTGCCGGGCCGACACCAGCAGGCAGGTGTTCCAGGGCGAGTGGATGCGCACCGGCGACACCTACCAGCGCAATGCCGACGGCAGCTACACGTTCCTCGGCCGGTCCGGCGACATGATCAAGGCAGGTGGCATCTGGGTCGCCCCCAGCGAGGTGGAGGCGCAGCTGCTCAAGCACCCGGCCGTGGCCGAGGCGGCGGTGGTCGGCATCCCGGACGCCGATGGGCTGGACAAACCGGTCGCCTGCATCGTGCCGACGCCCGGCAGCCGCCTCGATGCCGAGGAGCTGATTCGTTGGTGCCGCGACGGATTGGCCGCCTTCAAACGTCCCCGCGCGGTGGTGGAGCTCACCGAGCTGCCGCGCACCGCAACGGGCAAGGTCCGCCGCAACGTGCTGCGCGAGACGCTGGCAACCGATGCCCCGGCGCAGCAGGCCGGGTGATCATTGTTCCTTGGCGAGCAGTTCGTCCCAGTGCTGCTGGGATGCGGGCCACCACGCGTCGTGCTCGTCGTGGAACAGTTGGGCGGCCTTGATGCCGTTCCAGTTCGGCGGCAGCAGTCGCAGCGGGAGTCGCGGGTCGAGGAACGGGAACCGGCGCCACTCGTGCACCAACCGGATCTGCGCGTGCAGCACGTCGCGGCCCGGGTTCAGGCCGGTGAACTCGTCGATGAACTCCGCGTAGCGGCGCTCCACTTCGGACAGATCCCAGGAGCGGGCCACCAGTTCGGCTTCGTCGCCGATCTGGCCGTAGCCCGCGATGAACGACATCGCCGCCGATTCCGGCACCAGCTCGGCGACGATCTGCTTGGCTTCGGCCTCGCGCCGCGGATCCGGGCTGACCCACACCCCTGGTGTCGGGGAGCCGAATCCGGCCCAGGTCAACCGGGTGCGCAACCGGTGGCGCAGGTCGCGCTTCGATTCCGGCACGGACACCAGCAGCACCACCCAGTTGCCGTCCCAGTCGCGTTCGTCGCGGCCGAAGCCGTAGATGCGTTCCGCGCCTTCGGTGAGCAGCCCTCGCCCCTGCGGGGTCAGCGACCACCGCACCCGGCGGCCGTGGCGCTGCGACTCCAGCCAACCTTCGGCGGCTGTCCGGGACAGGGCCTGGCGGGCGGACTTCTCCTCGATGTCGAACATCGCCAGCGCTTCCACCAGCGTCGCGGTCCACACCGGTTGGCTGCGCGGCAGCACGAACTCGCCGAGCACCGTCATCAGCAGTGATCGGGCGCTGGCGTGGCTGACCTCCCGGCGGCGGCTGACCACCGGACCCGACGCGCGGGCCGACGTGCTACGCAAATTACTCCAGCCGTCAGATACCTGTAGTGCTTTCAAGTGTAGTCGCCGGTAGGTGGAGCGTGAAGGCGGTGCCGACGCCGACGGTGCTGCGCACCTCGATCCGGCCGCCGTGCACATCGATGAGGTGGTGGGTGATCGCCAACCCCAGGCCGCTGCCACCGGCATGCCGGGTGCGAGATTTCTCCGCCCGCCAGAAGCGGTCGAAGACGTGCGGCAGCGCCGCCGCGCTGATGCCGACCCCGGTGTCGGTCACGTCGATCAGCACCTCGTCGGCCACCCGCCGTGCCCACAGCGCGACCCGGCCACCGGCGGCGGTGTAGCGCAGCGCGTTGGACACCAGGTTGCCCAACGCCTGGCGCAGCCGGGTCGGGTCGGCGGTGAGGTCGGGTTCGCCGTCCACGGTGGCGGTCAGCTCGACACCGCCTGCCTCGGCCCGGCCCCGGTGTGCGGCGGCGACCTGCTCCAGGATGGCGCCGATGTGCACGGGCTCCGGGTACACCCGCAGCTTCCCGGCATCGGCGAGCGCGAGGTCCTGCAGATCGTCGACCAGGTGCTGCAACAGCAGGGTCTCCTCCAGCAGCGACGCGACCAGCGGCTGGTCGAGGGTGGCGACGCCGTCCTGGGCGGCCTCCAACCAGCCGCGGACGTTGACCAGCGGGGTGCGCAGTTCGTGGGCGATGTCGCTGACCATCGTCTTGCGCTGCGCTTCGTTGCGTTCGACCTGCGCGGACATCGTGTTGAACGCCGCGGCCAGCTCGCCGATCTCACCGCGCGCCCTGGTGTCCACCCGCGCCGACCGGTCGCCGCCGCCCATCTTGCGCGCCGCCGCCGTGATCGCCGCGATGGGCCGGACCAGGCGACTGGCGGCCAGCGCGGTCAGGCCCACGGTGAGCACCAGCACCACCAGCGCCGTCCACGCGATCCGGGAGGTGCCCACAGTGGACAAATCGGTCGGGGCGGGGTTTCCGCCGGGTCGGGTGATGAACAGCTGCGCCGCGGGTGAGACGTAGGCGCCGAGCTGCTCCCGGCGCCCGGCGTCCACGCAGCGCTTGTCCTCCGGAGACGAGCGCAGGCCCTCCGGCGAGTTCGTGTTGGCGGCGTCGGCGGGCAGCGGATCCAGGCCTTGCCGGGTCAGGCAGGCGTTGACCAGGTTCAGCAGTTCAGCAGTCGCCTTGGTTTCGGTATCGGTGGTAGCCGGTGGGTCGGCGCAGCGCTCCCTCGGCGTGGTGGGCGGCGCATAGCCGACGTTCGGCGGGGCTGGTACGGCGCTGGGCGGGGCTGGCCGGGCTGGCTCGGAACTCGGTTCGAGGGTTCGGATCGGCGGCCTGCTCTGCTGGGGCGTCTGTTCGGCGGGGCTGGCCACCGCGGCGATCTGGACCGTCGAGCGCCCGTTGGGCAGTTCGACGATCGTGCCGTCGCTGCCGAACCGCCGCAGGCACGACACCTGCCGCGTAGCGGCTTGGCGCAGCTGGTCGCGCTCCACCTCGGTCAGCCGGTACGGGCCGACCGCGCGCGGATCGATGCCCGCGGCCGCGATGTCGGGTTTGAGGACCGGGTCGACGGCGAGCGGATCGACCACCGCCGACGGGGTTTTCGGCAGCGGCGGGTCCTGCGGGCCGCCGGAGTCGGCGATGGGCAGGTGCGCCGGATTGGTCAACGTGATGCGGCGCCCGGTCTGCGCGGACAACTCCGACACCACCTGCTGGACCCCGGACCACTGCGGGTGGGTGGCCGCGTAGCCCAGCAGCGAGTCGTAGATCTTGGTGTCGGTGGCGAGAGTTTCGCCGAGCTCCTGGTTGATCGCACCGCTGGTGCTCTGCGCGGCCAGCCACGCGGTGGCCCCGATGGAACAACCGGCCACCACCACCGACATCGCCAGCAGCCGGGCCAGCAGGCTATGTCGACGCGCCATCAACGGAGATGTCCTGGAGCTTGTAGCCGACGCCGTACACGGTGAGCAGGTGCACCGGTCGTCGGGGATCGGGTTCGAGCTTGCGGCGCAAGTTCATCACGTGCACGTCGATGGTCCGCTCGGTGATGAACCGGTCCATGCCGAAGGCCTGGCTGAGCAGCTGGCCGCGGGTGAACGCGCGACCGGGTTCGGCGGCCAGCACCGCGAGCATCCGGAACTCCGCGGGCGTGCACTCCAGCGGTGCGCCGCGCAGCGTGACCTCGTGGCGCTGCTGATCCACCACCAGGTCCCCGACGCGCAACGGCTGCTGTCCGCGATCCTGCGCACGCCGCACCCGGCGCAGGATCGCGCGGACCCGCGCCGCCAGCTGTCGCGGGCTGTACGGCTTGGTCACGTAGTCGTCGGCGCCGAGGTCGAGTCCGAGCAGCACGTCCTCCTCGGTGGTGCGCGCCGTGAGCAGCACGATCGGGACGTCCGATTCGGCGCGCAGGATCCGGCAGACGTCCAGGCCGTCGACCTTGGGCATCATCACGTCGAGGACGATGAGATCGGGTTCGCGCCGCCGGGCCTCGTCGATCGCCGCGCGTCCGTCGGGCACCACGACGACGCGGTGGTTGTCCCGTTCCAGATAACGCCGGATCAGCTCGGCCTGCTTCGGGTCGTCCTCGGCGACCAGCACCTGTGCGCTCACGTTGCGCATTATCGCTTTCCGCCGCCGCGCCGGTCGCCGCGCCCATCGAACCATGACCGCCGCTGAACAGGATCTTCACATTCCGCCGCAGCGGCGGGGAATCGAACAGGTTCTTCACATCGACCAGACGGGATCTTGAAAAACCCGCTGGAAGCTGTGCGGTGTCCGGCACTCCGGATCAACAGTCGAATGGAAAGGACGCGATCGATGAAGCTTGGTCGTACGTGCGCAGCCGCAGCTCTGCTCGGCGCGGCGGCGCTGCCGCTGGCGGCGCCGATCAGCTGGGCCGACGCGCAGCCGCCCGTCAGCGCGCCGCAGCCGCCGGAAGCGCGACCCGCGCCCGTGCAGCCGCCCACCGCTGAGCAGCCCTCGGCGCGACCCGCGCCCCCGCAGCAGCGGCCGCTGCCCACCGAGCGGCCGCGCGGACAGGTGTCGCAGCGGCCGGTGGGCGCGCCGGAAACCGGTGGGGGACCGGAGGAATCGGGCATCAACCCGGTTGCCGTCGGCGGTGCCGCCGCGGCCGTCATCGCCGCTGGCGCTGGGGCTGCGCTGGTGCTGCGTCGGCGGCGCGCGAACGCGAACTGAGGCGCCTGGATGAGCGTGCATCCTCGCGTGCGGGGAAACCGGGGTGGTCGCGGCAGGATCGCGGCCACCCCGGCCCTCGTGGCCCTCGCCCTTTCCCTGGTCCTCTCCGGCTGCGCAGCGGACCAGCAGCCCATCGACCTCGCCGCGCCCGACCCACCGCAGGCCCCAGCCGAAGTGTCCACCCGGACGCCGAGCGCGCTGCCGTCATCGGACCCGACGTGGATCGAGATCCCCCGGATCGGCGCCCGGTCGTCGCTGGTCCCGCTGGGGCTCAACCCGGACCGGACGGTGGCCGTGCCGCCGGTGCAGCAGCCGATGCAGGCCGGTTGGTACCAGTACAGCCCCACGCCCGGTTCGGTCGGACCGGCGGTGGTCCTCGGGCACGTCAACGGCGCCGGGCAGGACGGTATTTTCGCGCGGTTGCGGGAACTGCGGGCAGGCGATGAGATCCGCATCGGCCGCCAGGACGGGCAGGTCGCCCGATTCGTCGTGCGGCGCATGGCGCAGGAGCCCAAGACCGGCTTTCCGGCCGACGAGGTCTACGGCGACACCGCGGGGCCGGAGTTGCGGCTGATCACCTGCGGTGGCTCGTTCGACCACACCGCCCACAGCTACCGCGACAACATCATCGCGTTCGCCGCCTTCACCGGCAGCGGGTAGTCAGCTCAGCTGTTCGTGGCAGGCCTCGGTCAGCCGCCGCTCGCTGACCGCTTCCAGGATCCGGACTTCGGCGCGCGAGGAATCGAAATCCAGCTCGCCGATGGCGTTTCCGAAGAACGGGCCCGCGGTTTTGCGCCACTGGACCGGCAGTGGCGCGACCCCCGCCCGTTCCGCCAGTCGCCGCAGCAACCCCGCCAGCGGCGCCGTCCACGCCGCGCGCAGCGGTCCGCGCAGCACGCGCGGCGCCGGGTTGTGCAGCGGTGAACAGGTCAGCTGCACCACGCGGGATCGCGTCGGTTGTCCGAACTCGGCCTCGGCCAGGTAGCTGTGGTGCACGTCGCCGGAGAGCACGCTGACCGTCAACGGCGCGCCGTCGCCGTCGGCGCGGTCCCGGATGAGTGCGGTGAGCCGGTCGAAGGAGTTCCGGAACGCGGCCCAGTGTTCGAGGTCGCCGAGCTGCCGGATGCGCTCGGCGAGCCTCGGCAGCCGACCCCGGTCGGTGCAGGCGACTTCGTTCCAGGACTGGATGTGGTGCACGGCGGGCGGCAGCAGCCACGGCAGCGACGAGGCGAGCACCAGGTGCTCGTGATCGCTGTCGACGGTTTCGCGCAGCCACCTGAAATCGCCGTCGGAGAGCATGGCGCGGTCGGCGGTCTCCAGGATCCGGCCGCAGCGGGTGTCCAGCACGACCAGCCGGGTCGGGCCGAGGTCGCGGTGGTAGCTCCACCGCACACCTTTCTCCCCGTCCTGCTCGACATCGGCGCGCGCGGCGTGCTCGCGCAGCACCGGCAGGGCATCGCCGGACCGCCCGGCCACCAGCACCTGCTGGTAGGTCTCGTCGCGGTCGAGTTCGTCCGGGCTGAGGTTGCCGATGTGCTGGTAGATCCAGTAGGAGATCAGTCCGCCGAGCAGGCGCTGCGGCCACCACGGCGCGCGCGCCTGCTGCGCCCGCCAGGCGCGGGAGGTGTTCCAGTCGTCCCGCACGTCATGATCATCGAAGATCATCATCGTCGGCACGGTCGAGAGCAGCCACCGGATTCCCGAGTCGCGCCAGGCCTGCCGGTACAGCAGCGTGTACTCCTCGAAGTCGGCGACCTCGGTGCCGGGCGGACGCCGCAGATCGCGCCGGGCGCGCAGTTGGCTCCGCAGCTCGGGAGTCGTCTCGTCGGCGTAGACCTGGTCGCCGAGCAGCAGCAGGGCATCGGGCCAGTCGGATTCGGGGGTGCGGGCCAGCTGCGCGCCGTAGGCGGTCAGCGCATCCGGTCCGAGCGCTTTGCGCAGTTTGGCGTCTTCGGGGCGGTCGAAGTGGCAGGAACCGAACAGCAACCGCAACTTCGCCGATTTCGCCACCGGTCGGATCCAACTCGGCGGGCCGCCGGGCTCCGGCCAGACGACGCGTTCGTCCAAGCGCACCTCGTACGGCGTGGCGGCGTCCAGATCCCGCACGGTGACCAGCGCGTAGTGGTGGCCGCCGACCTGGAAGGTGGGTGCCGAACAGTCCAGCACCGCGACCGTGCAGGGACCGTCGGTCTCCACCCACACGGTGGCGCGTGTTTCGTCTACGTAGCGAAGCAGGGGGCCCAGCACCAACTTGGTCACCCGACCTGAATACCCGACCGAGGTCAAGAAGGAAACAACTGGGGATTGCACATTGGATTTTCGTCCACTGTGCGCGGGTTCGTCCACGTCGACCGTTTCGCCGGATGCCCACCAAAATCGTCCACAGTGGATTTTTTCACATCGCGCGGGTGCGGGGGACCGGGAGCACGACGGGCCCGGCTCCGAGTGGAGCGCGGGCCCGCCGATCTCGGTGCCGGGTCATTCACCGCCGACGTTGACGTCGACGCAGGCGTAGAAGGCGTTGGCGGTGTCGGCGATGTTCCAGACCGCCAGCACCTTCTGCGGGCCGCTGACGCCGCTGAGGTCGACGGTGTGCGAGAGCTGCGACGGCGGCTGCTCGCCGCCCTGGTCGAACACCGCGACGCGGTTGCCGCCGATGAAGTACTCCCAGGTGGAGGTGGAGTGGGCGGCGGTCAGCGTCCAGTTGAAGGTCACCGAGTTGCCGACCGGCGTCACCGCCCAGCCCTTGCTGTCGTCGTCCAGCTCCGCGAAGGCGGAGTTGCCACCGCTACAGCTGGTCAGGCCCTTGGGGCCCTCGACGCTCTGCGGCTCGTACTTGATGGCGCCGCAGGGCACGGTCTCGGCGGCGCACTGGGCCTGCCGGCTCGGCGGCGAGTCGATGTAGCCGTGGGCGCTGGCGGTGCCGGTCGGAACCGCCACCAGGAAGGGGGCGAGCGCCGCACCGACGGCCGCCGCGGCGATCTTCGGCTTCTTGTTCATCTCAGCTCCTTTGGTGAAACCGCTGGGTAAACCGCGCCGTCAGGTGAGCGGGTCCTGCTCGGCGGTGCTGGGTGGAACCGGGCCGAGGAAGGGAGGGACATTCCGGCGACCGACCGGTCGACCGGGCTCCGGCCCTGTTTGAACCGATGGTCTGGACCATAGGTTCGGCGGTGCGGCGGGGTCAAGAATTGTCCGATGTGTCACCGCGATGGCGCAGTTCGATGCGGGCCATGGCCAGCGGGAATGCGGGTTTTGCGCGGGTGAATGCGTTTTTCCCAGGATGGTTCCCGTTTTTCACGTACTCCGCACCGAAGTCGCCCCGCACCTGCGGAAGCTGTGACCCGCTCGGTCGTGCGACCGGTCGATCACCCGGCGGATTGCTCAGCTTCCGTTCTGCTGCTGTGATCGGATGTTGGGCGATGTGGCCGATGGAGGGGCGGTGGATGATGATCGGGCACCGGAGGGCTGATCCACGGAGCCGTTCGGGGCCGGTTGTTCGTTGATCTCCCGGGTCGCGCTGTACATCGGTGGCCTGCTGGGACCTTTCGGCTCCGGCATCGTCGCCGCCATGCTGCCGGAACTCAGCGGCAGCTTCGCGGTGTCGCAGGGCGACGCGGCGGCTTCGCTGACGGTTTACCTGCTGCCGTTCGCGATCGTCATGCTGGTGTCCGGAAGTCTCGGCGAGCGCTGGGGACCGGGCCGCAGCATCCGTGTCGCCTATGCCGGGTATGCGATCGTTGCGCTGTTGGCGGCGGTGGCACCGTGGTTCTGGCTGTTCCAGGTCAGCCGCGCGTTGCAGGGCGTCGCCAACGCATTCACCACACCGCTGCTGCTGGCCAAGCTCGCCGCCGTCACACCCAAGGACCGCCTCGGCCGGGCGCTGGGCACCTACGGTGCGATGCAGGCGGTGGGGCAGACCTCCGCGCCGCTGGTCGGCGGGATCGCCGCCGAAGGAGCCTGGCAGTGGGCGTTCGTCGGGCTCGCCGCGGTGGCCGCGGTGCTGGCGATCAGCCCGTTGCCCGGCGAGTCGCACGACGGTTCGCCCCGGCCCCCCGCGGCGCTTCGGGACGCCTGGCGGGCTTCGGTGTTGATGATCGGCGGCGTCGCCTTCGTCTCGTGGGCTTGTTTGGCGGGACTGCCGTTCCTGGTCTCCTTCCGGCTCGACGACGCGTTCGCGCTGAGCCCGGGCGCGCGCGGCTTGGTGCTCACCGCCTACGGTGTCGCCGGGGTGCTCGGAGCTCGACTGATCGGGGCGGCGGCGGACCGGTTCGCGCAGCGCATGATCGTGTGCGCGGGGTTGCTCGTCGCGGCCTTCTCGGTCGGTTCGATCGGACTGGTCGGATGGTTGCCTTTGGTCGTCGCGGCGTGGGCGATCGGTGGGATCTGCGGTCAGCTGATCCTGGTCGGCATCCATGCCACCGTGCTCACCGGTGGCGCCAGCGGTCGTGGCGCGATCATTTCGGTGGTGACCGCGTTGCGGTTCCTCGGGATGTCGGCCGCACCCGCGGCGTTTACCGGTGCCTACCGGTCCGACGCGGCGCTGGGATTTCTGCTCCCGGCCGCGCTGTTGGTGCTGGCGATCCCCGTCGTCGCCGTCTGGTGGCCGCACGACGACCCTGGTTGACCGACCACCTCGGGTGGCGTTTTCCCAGTGTGCGGCGACTTCGGCACCGCGCTCGGTCCCGGTAGCTCGTTCAGCCGTGGTCGGCGCTTGCTCGGTGGAGGAAGTCGGCCATGATCTCGTTGAGATGACCAGCGTTTTCGGTCGGTAGCGCGTGGTGGCTCACGTCCGGCAGCACGGCGGTTTCGACGTTCGGCACCACGCGTTGGGCGTGCGCGACCAGACGGTTGGCGTTGTGCGCCTTGCTGTTCGCGGCGGCCAGCACGAGCGTCGGCGCGGTCAGCCGCGACGGATCGGGTTTGGGGTGCACGATCACCTTAGCCGTCTGGAAGGCGGCGGCGCAGGCTTGCAGTTCGAGGCACGCCGGATCGATACCGGCACCGTCGGTTTCCCAAAGCACGAAGCTCCGGGTTCTCTCCGGGGTCGGCCGCAGCAGCACGGGCAGAGCGCGCAGCAGGTAGCGCGGATTCCAGCGCGTGAAGCAGGCGGTCGGATCAAACAGCGTGATGCTGCGTACCCGGGCCGAATGAACGGCGTAATGCAGCGCGACCCATGCGCCGTACGAATGCCCGCCAAGGTGTGCGGAATCGACGCGGAGGTGGTCGAGCACTTCGTCCAGCCACGCCATCAGGTCGCTGGCGGTGCTGACCGCCTTGCCGTCGGCGGTACTGCGTCCCGCAGCGCCGATCAGATCGATCGCATAGATCCGGTGGTGCTCGCCGAGTTCGCCGACATTGGCGAACCAGACCGTCGAGGTGGCACCCGCGCCCGGCAGCAGCACCAGCGGTGTCCCGCTCGTCGAGCCGCAAACGTGCACTCGCGTGGTCCCGTAGGCCGACGGAACGTCAAGCGCCTCGACCGGGATCGGCCACTGCGCCAGCACGGCGTCGTACGCGGAGAAGAAGGCCGCGGCGCTTTCTGCGGTCCGAAATCCCATCGTGCACCTCGCTCATCAAATATCTCGATGATCGAGAGACTAACATGGTGCTGTGGAAGATGAACTCCAGTTGGTCCACCTGCTGCGGGCCGTCACGGTCGAACTCGACCTGCTCGGCGCCGAGTTCGCCGGGACGCACCGGCTGCACCCGACCGACCTTCGCGCGCTAATCGCGCTGCTGGACGCCGACCGGGCGGGCGAGACTGCGACGCCCGGTCGGCTGGGCGAGCGGCTCGGCCTGAATTCCGCTTCGGTCACCGCGCTGATCGACCGGCTCGAACGCCTCGGCCACGTCCAGCGGGAACGCGACCCAGTCGACCGGCGCCGGGTCAAGCTGGTCGTGGCGGATCGCGCCGTCGCGCTCGGACAGTCGTTCTTCGGACCGCTGATTGGCGAGGTGGTCGAAAAGATGCGGTCCTACGACGCGGTGGAACGCGAGGCGATCCGCCGGTTCCTGCTCGACATGAACGTCCTGGTGACCGACCGCCGCCGAGCGCAGCGAGGCTGAGCGCGGCGCGGTGAACTCGCTGGTGCACCATGCTGTTCGTTCGCGGCGCAACGCCGCCAGCGCTTGTTGGTGATGGCGATTCCCGTCGTCGCCGTCTGGTCGCCGCGACAGGTGCTCTGACCGGTTCGCCGCGTTCGAGTGGTGAATCCAATGTGGACGATCGTGCGGCGGGCGAAGTCCCTTCTTGACATGCCTGCCACCGAATCGTAGCGTGAAGTTCACTTTTTTCCCGACGGTTTCTCCGACATGCTCCGGCGCGAATGCGGCCTTGGTGTTCGCGCACTGCTGATCACCGAGCGAGCAGCTACGCCGGAGGGTGCGATGAGATCACCAAACCCGTGGAGTCGACGCCAGTTCCTGCTCAGCGCCGGGGTGGTGGGTGCGGCCGCGTTGACCGGATGCGGCCGATCCGCCCCTGCCGGACCACCACCGACCGTGCCCGATGACCTGGTCGCCGCCGCGCAGCAGTTCAACGGCACCTCGCTGACGATGCTCTCGCAACGCACCTACGCCAAAACCGCCAACCAAGCCCTGGAAACGGCGCTGCAGGCGTTCGCCGACCGCACCGGGACGACGATCAAGAACTCGTTCCTCGAAGGCGACGCGGGCAACGCCGTCGCCAAGACCGATGCGGCCGTCAAGGCCGGAAACGCCCCCGATCTGGCGTTCTTCTCCGGCAGCCGATTCGTGGCGCAGTTCCACGACCTGAACGATCTCACCGATGTCTCGGATGTGGTGGCGCAGCTGGAACAACAGCACGGCAAACCCGCCGACGTCTCCCGCAGCAGCGCCATGATCGACGGCGTGTGGTGGGGGATCCCGTACTACTCCATCGGCCAGGGCACCCTGGTTCGCAAGGACTGGTTGGCGGAGAAAGGCATCCCGCTCGAACAGCTGCGCAGCCTCACCGACGCCCGGGACATCGCGCTGGAGATCAGCGATCCCACCCGCAACCGCTTCGGCTGGGGCATGACGATCAACCGCAGCGGTGACGGCAACGCGATGATCGAGCGGGTGATCAACAGCTACGGCGGCTCGATCGTCACCGACGACGGCCGCAAGGTCAGCTTCAACTCGCCCGAAACAGTCGATGCCATCTCGTTCATCGCCGATCTCTACACCAATCCGCGCTACGCGGCGATGCGGCCGCCGGGTATCGAGAGCTGGACCGACAGCGGGAACAACGAGGCGTGGCTGGCCGGGGTGATCGGGATGACCTCGAACCAGTTCAGCGTCTACGCGGACTCGAAGACCACCGGAAGCCCGGTCTACCAGAACACCGCGACCCTGGTCGGGCTGACCGGCCCGGCCGCCGACCGACCGCTGGAATCCGGCGACTGCCACATCCTGGTGGTGTTCAAGGGCGCGCGCAACCCCGGACTGGCCGAGGTGGTCGCGCAGTACCTCGTCGCGGGATCGCCGCTGCTTTCCATGGCGCGGGTTTCCGACGGTCTGGTGATGCCCGCCTACGAGAAGGTGTGGGACTCCGACCCGTTCTACCGCGACGGAGATCCGGCGTTCGGCACCGTCCGCGAGCTGATGACCCAGCCGCTGCCCATCGAAACCCGCACCGGACTGCACTTCCCGCAGGCGCCCAGCGCGGGTCGGCAGGCGGTGCTGCAGAGCTACCTGCTCACCGACATGATGGCCGAGATCCAGCAGAAGCGAGTCCCGGTCCAGCAGGCCGTGGCCGCCACCCACCAACGGATCCTGGGCATCTTCCAGCAACTGGGAATTCCGCAGTGATCGCCGTCCAGGGAACCGTTGGAGCCTGTTGCAAAAGGAGTCTCGGGACAGGCGGTCGGAGCTCGCCCAGATTGGGCGTGGCGGGGGTGGTCGTCAGGCAAGCGGCGTCAGCCGCTTTCCACCACTCTCGCAGCTGGCACCGCCGCGGGTTCTCAGAGGTTTTCTCGCGAGGACAGGCCCGACGTGGTGTATCGGACACATGAGTCGGGGATCCCGGAGTCGAGAAGGCCTCTGAGAGCCTGTCTTCGAACTCGTCCTGCTTCGCGGTGCGGGTGGCAGACCTGGCGATTTCGCGCGAAATCGCCACCCGCCCCGCGTGGGAGACGGCGATTTCGCGCGAAATCGCCCACCTCACCCGAGGTGGACGGCCCGACACGACCACTTCAAAAACAGGCACTGAGGTTCCGCTACCCGCACCGAAACGCAAACCAACCCGCGGGCTCTCCTAGGAGTCGAAGAGCAGTCGGCGGGTGATGGACTTCCACACGTCGAGATGTGCGCTGCGGGCCGGTGAGCCGTCTTCGAAGGCGTAGACCAGCGCGGCGCCGCGCATGCTGGTGAACAGCATTTCGCGCAGTTCCGGATAAACCGGATGGCCGCACACCACCGGTCCCCAGATGCGGTCGCTGACCGAGTGGATCGCCTGGCGCAGTCGCCGTTCCTCCGGTCGCAGTGCCGCGCTGAGCGCCGGATTGGTCCGCGCGGCGGTCCACAGTTCCATGGCGGCCCAGAAGTTCGGCTCGTGGAAGGTCTCCCACAGCAGGTCGATGCACCGGTTGACGCGGCCCGGTCCCTCCGGGATATCGGTCAACTGCTCGGCCACCCGCTGCTCGGTCTGCGCGAGCCGGTTCTTGGTCAGGTGCTGCGCGGCGGCCACCAGCAGTCCGTCGCGGGAGGGGAAGTGGTGCAGCAAACGGCCTCGGGAGACGCCCGCTTTCGCCTGGATGGCCAGCGTTGATGTGCCCGCATGGCCGAACTCGACGAGGCAGTCGACGGCCGCTTCGAGGATCAGCGTGCGACTGTCCGCCGCCCGTTCCTGCCGGGTGCGCTGGAGGTGTTGGCGCTGGACCACGTCGCCAGCGTACTCGGCGAACCGGCCATTCCGTCTACTGTGGACGAAAATCGGCGGTGTTCGGCGGGTGTCCGGTCAGTTACAGTCAGCGTTGACTGATTCGGTGCCACCGCATCGCCGGAGGGAGTCGCGATGAACGTCGACGAGTTCCGCGTCAAGGCGCGTGAATTCCTGGCCAGCAACGCTCCGCCGCCGCTGGGGGACCGTGCCCCGGCCGAGGTCCTCCAGGAGGCCAAGCGCTTCCAGGCCGCCGCCTACGACGCGGGCCTGATCGGCATCACCTGGCCCGCGGAATACGGCGGAGCGGGCCTGACCGCCGCCGAACAGCAGGCGTACGACGAGGAAGCCGCGCATTTCGACCTGCCGAGCGGACCGTTCATGGTCGGGGTCGGGATGTGCGGCCCGACGCTGCTGGATCTCGGCACCCCGGAGCAGAAGTCCCGGTACCTGCCGCCGCTGCTGCGCGGCGAGGAGATCTGGTGTCAGCTGTTCTCCGAGCCCGGCGCGGGCTCCGACGTGGCCAGCCTGCAGACCCGCGCGGTGCGCGAGGGCGATGAATGGGTGATCAACGGCCAAAAGGTGTGGACCTCGGGCGCGCAGTGGTCGGACTTCGGGGCGCTGCTGGCGCGCACCGATCCGGACGTCCCGAAGCACCGGGGCATCACCATGTTCGCCATCGACATGCACGCACCGGGGGTGACGGTGCGGCCGTTGCGGGACATGACCGGCCGCGCCCCGTTCAACGAGGTCTACTTCGACGACGTGCGGATCCCGGCGGACGCGGTGATCGGCGAGGTCGGCGGCGGCTGGCTGGCGGCGGTCACCATGCTCGGGCACGAGCGGGTGGCGATCGGCGGGTCGGTGCGCCGCGGCAGCGATCCGCTGGCCTACGACAACCTGGTGGCACTGGCCCGCCGACTGGGCCGCGCCGCTGATCCGGTGGTGCGCGGCCGGTTGGCCGAGATCTACGCGCGAGAACAGGTGCTCGGGCTGTTCAACAGCCGGTTGCGGCAGGAGGCCGACGCCGGATCGCCGCCCGGCGCGCGCGGTTCGGTGTCGAAGCTCGCCGGAGCGCTGCTGCTGTGGCGTGCGGTGGACACCGCGGGGCTGATCGCCGGGCCGGAGCTGACCGCGTGGGAGCCGGGCGACTCGGCGGCCGAGGAGATCGCGATCGCGATCAACGCGACTCCTTCGTCGAGCATCGCCGGTGGCTCCAACCAGATCCAGCGCAACATCATCGGCGAACGGATCCTCGGCCTGCCGAAGGAACCCCAGGCGGACCGCGACGTCCCGTTCCGCGACCTGAAGGTGGGCACCCAACGCCCAGCCTGACCGAATCGGGTGACGGGTGAAGGGCACCTTTCGCCAAGTTACTTGGTAAAAGGTGCCCTTCACCCCGCCCTCATCGTTGCGGTGCTTCCAGGAGTTGGGGCGAGGATTTGGAGGGGTGTGGGATGGAGTTGGTTTTGAGTCGGGAGCAGCTGGAGCTCCGGTCGGCGGTTCGGAAGTTCCTGGGTGAACACGCGTCGTTGGCGCGGGTTCGCGAGCTGATGGACGGCGGTGGTCACGATCCGCGGCTGTGGCAGCGGCTTGGCGGTGAGCTCGGTTTGACCGGGCTGGTGGTGCCCGAGGAGTACGGCGGGGCTGGGGCCGGGCACGCGGAGCGGTCGGTGGTGCTCGCGGAACTGGGGCGGGCGTTGGCGCCGGTGCCGTTCCTGGCGTCCGCGGTGCTGGCGACCGACGCGTTGCTCGCGCTGGACGACGCGGCGGCGCGGGCCGAACTGCTGCCCGACCTGGCCTCCGGTGCGCGGATCGCGGCCGTCGCCTGGGATCCGGGGACGATGCCGACCGCCATCCCGCGGGACGGCTCGTGGGTGCTGGCGGGGCGTGCGCCGCGAGTGGTCTCCGGCGACATCGCCGACGTCGTGCTGGTGTACGCCGGGACCGAGCGGGGCACCGGGTGGTTCCAGGTGTCCGGTTCGGGGGAGGGCATTGCGAAGACGCCGTTGCGGACGCTGGATCCGACCCGCCGGATGACGCACCTGGACTTCGCCGGTGCACCGGCACGCGAACTGGCCACGGCGGATGCGGCGGCCGTGCACGCCGACGTGCGCGATCTCGCCTCGGTCGCGCTCGCCGCTGAGCAGGTGGGTGGCATGCAGCGGGTGTTGGAGATGACGGCGGAGTACGCCAAGGTCCGGGTGCAGTTCGGCCGGGCCATCGGCTCGTACCAGGCGGTCAAGCACGGCTGCGCGGACATGTACAGCGCCTGGGAGCAGGCCGAGTCCGCGGTGCGCTACGCAGCGTGGGTGGCCGACAACGACCGCGCGCGACTTCCGCTGGCGGCGGCGATGGCACAGGCGATCGTTTCTCCGGCCTACTTCCAAGCGGCGGCCGACACCGTTCAACTGCACGGCGGCATCGGCTACACCTGGGAGCACGACGCCCACCTGTACTACAAGCGGGCGAAGACCTCGGAGCTGCTGCTCGGCACCCCGGAGCAGCAGCGCGCCCGGCTGGCCGACCTGCTCGGCATCTGACCCCTTCGAGCAGGGCGCCTGCGGCCGAGTCGTTCGGTCGCAGGCGCCTTTTCGCATTGGGAGGCACGAATCGGCAGCGGTGTGACACATTTGTCCACTTAGGACATAGGCGTGCTGGATTGGCACACGGTTAACAGGCGGTTGATCGCCGCGTTTCGTCGAAGCAATGTGCATTGCCAACCATGTGGGCATGGCGATGGTTGCCGATCCGCGCTGATCTCCCGTGCGCGGTTGCTCCGGCAAGGGTCGGAACGACCGCTCGCGACTCGTCGGAAGGATCCACTATGGACACTGCGCTGCTCGTGATCGACATGCAGAACGGGTTCTGCCACCCCGACGGATCCTTGCCCAGGGCCGGTACCGTCCTGCCCGGCGTCGCGGAAGCGGTGCGGGAAAGCGCCGGGCTGATCCAGGAATGCCGCCGCGAACGGATTCCGGTGATCTACACCCGGCACGTGTGGCGGGCCGACTTCATCGACGCGCCACCGAAGGCGGTGGCCATGCTCAACCTCGCCGACCGGCCGCTGGTGCGCGGCACCTGGGACGCCGACGTCGTCGACGAACTCCGCCCGCAGGACGACGAGATCGTGCTGGACAAGAACCGGTTCGACGCGTTCCTCTACACCGACCTGGAAGTGGTGCTGCGGGCGCTCGGGGTGCGTCGGCTGCTGGTGTGCGGCGTGGTGACCAGCATCTGCGTCGAGTCGACCGTCCGGTCCGCGCAGCAGCGCGACTTCGAAGTGATCGTCGCGTCGGACTGCACCGCGGCCCCGGCAGGACAGCACGAACCGTCGCTGGCGGTCATGGCCTACCTGTTCGCCACGGTCGCGCCGTGGCGGCAGGTGATGTCCGAACTGCGCGGGGCCGCATCGGTGGACTGGAAGGAACTCGGCACCGCCCTGGCGGAGACGCCCCCGGCGACCGCGTTCAACGCCCGATGGGAGTGAGCCGATGCAACCGCACGAATTCACCGTGTCCGAGGCGGCCGAGCGGATCCGTTCCGGCGAGCTCTCGCCGGTCGAACTGACCGAGGACGTCCTCGCCCGCATCGCCGCGACCGAACCGGTGCTGAACGCATATGTGCAGGTCACCGCCGAGCGTGCGGTGCAGCAGGCGCGCCGGGCGGCCGACGAGATCATCGCGGGCGACTACCGCGGCCCGCTGCACGGCATCCCGGTGGCGCTCAAGGACCTCTTCGACGTCGCGGGATTGCCGACCACCGCCAGCTCAGCGGTCCGCGCGGACTACGTGCCGGGCACCGACTCGGCAGTCGCCGAGCGGCTGACCGCGGCGGGCGCGGTCACGGTGGGCAAAACGCACACCCACGAGTTCGCCTTCGGCGCGATCACCCCGACCACCCGCAACCCGTGGGACACCACGCGTTCCCCGGGCGGCTCCTCAGGCGGGTCGGGTGCCGCGGTCGCGGCCGGGTCCGCGCTCGCCGCGATGGGCAGCGACACCGGCGGATCGATCCGCATCCCCGCCGCGCTGTGCGGCACGGTCGGGCTCAAACCCACCTACGGCCGGGTGTCCCGGTTCGGGGTGACGTCGCTGTCCTGGTCGCTGGACCACGTCGGCCCGCTCACCCGGACCGCCCGGGACGCCGCGGTGCTGCTGGGCGCCCTGGCCGGTTACGACCGGCGCGATCCGGCCACGGTGGATGTCGAGGTGCCGGACTACCTGGCCGCGCTGGCGGCCGGAACGCGCCTGGCGGGACTGCGCATCGGAGTTCCGACGAACTACTTCTTCGACCAGCTGCACCCGGAAGTCGAGAAGTACGTGGTGGCCGCCATTTCGGTGCTGCAAGACCTCGGCGCCGAGGTCCGCGAGGTGCGGGTGCCGCACGCCGAGACGATGCGGGAGATGAACCTGCTGATCGTGACCGCCGAAGCGGCGAGCTACCACCAGGCGATGCTGCGGGACAAGCGGGAGCTGTACCAACCCGACGTCCTCGCCCGGATCAACGCCGGTCGATCGGTGTCGGCGCTCGACTACCTGTCGGCCATCCGGCACCGCAGCGTCTTGCAGGCCGCCTGGCGGGACCTGTACGCGGACGTCGACGTCATCGTCGCACCCACGGTTGCGATCCCGGCCCCGCGCACCGACCAGCCCGTGGCCGAGACCACACCGGGGGCCGCCGAACCGGTGACCGACGCGCTGACCCGGCTGTGCGCCCCGGCCAACGCCACCGGACTCCCGGCCGTGTCAGTCCCATGTGGACTGACCGAGGAGAACCTGCCGGTGGCGTTCCAGGTGATCGGCCGCCCCTTCGCCGAGGGCACGATACTGCGAGTCGCCAATGCCTACGAATCAGTGGAAAAACCCGCCAAAACGCCCACCGGTGCCGCGCTCGGTGCGAACGCGCTCGCTCGCAGCGGGTAACTGGTGCTTGTGGAGTAACGAATTTCACGCTCCGCCGGCGCTTTCCGGCGGCTCGCTCATGTTCCCGCCGGTAGGCGCCGTCTGGCAAGCTGGACATGCCCGACGCTGGGCGTGCACGGCGAGGAGTCAACAGGAAATTGCGGGCAGATGAGCGGCCTTTCGAACTGAGAACCGTTGCGATTGCGGCCTTCGGGCCGACTTTGTTGTTCTCCACCGGTGAAGGCGCGATCATTCCGATGATTCCGCTCATCGCGGCCGACCAGGGCGCGAGCCTCGGGGTGCTGGGGCTGATCGGCGCCATGATCATGGTCGGCGAGCTGATCGGTGACCTGCCCAGCGGCACGCTCGTGCACCGCCTCGGCGAGCGCAACGCGATGATCGTCGCGTCCCTGGTTTCCGTGCTCGGACTGCTCGGCTGCTACTTCTCGGTGAGCCCGTGGATGCTGGGCGCGAGCGTCTTCCTCGTCGGCCTGGCCACCGCCGTGTTCGCGCTCGCCAGGCACGCGTTCATCGCCACCACCGTGCCGCTGCGCTACCGGGCCAGAGCGTTGAGCGTGCTCGGCGGGCTGTTCCGGGCGGGCTACTTCATCGGCCCGTTCCTGTCCGTGCTGGTGCTGATGGTGACCCCGGACAAGCGGTCGGTGTTCCTGATCCACATCGCGTTCGCGGTCGCCACGCTGATCCTGCTGCTGTGCACCAAGGACCTCGGCACCAGGGATGACCAGGCCGTCGAGCCCGCGCACCACCAGGGACTGCTGGCCACGCTGGTGCGCCACCGCGGCGTGCTGCTGCGGATGGGCACCTGCGCCGCGCTGATCGGTGGCCTGCGGGCGTCCCGGATGGTGGCGTTGCCGCTGGTCGCGGTCGCCGCGAAACTGCCGCCCTCGACCACCGCGATGATCATCGGCATCGCCGGTGGGGTCGAATTCGCGCTCTCCTACAGCTCAGGCCAGATCATGGACCGCTTCGGCCGCACCTGGGCCGCCGTGCCGTCGATGGTGGGACTGGCCATCGGGCACCTGGCCCTGTTCGCGGTGGCCAACGTGCCCACGTTCACGATCGTCGCGGTCGGCTTGGCGCTGGCCAACGGCACCAGCAGCGGAATCCTGATGACGCTGGGCGCCGACCTGGCGCCGCAACCCGGCCCGGCCCCGTTCCTCGGCGCCTGGCGCTTCACCGGCGATTTCGGGCAGGCCATCGGACCGGTCACCGTGTCCGGTCTGACCGCTTTGATCGGCGTCGGGTTCGCCGGAGCGGGCATGGGCCTGCTCGGCCTGCTGGGCGCGGGCCTGCTGCTGCGCTACGTGCCCCGATACGTGCCGCGCAGCCGCGTCGTGGCCGGTCGCTGACGCGCTGAGGAAGGCCGCGACGCCGTCGAGCACGCGTTGCAGGCCGAAGTCGAACCAGGACCGCAGGTCGGTCCGGTCCGGCCAGTGCATCGGGCCGGTGGTGGCCAGTTCGGTCAGCCACGGGTACCGGCCGGAGCCGACCGCGCCCGCCTGCCGCCGCAACTGCGCCGACCACCAGCTCGCGCTGCTCACGCCGGTGTCCCGCAGCGCCTTCGATTCGGCGACCTCCAGCAGCGCCGCCCCCTGCACGTAGCCGCTGACCAGCAGGTACACCGGCAGCGCGGTGTCGGCGTCGAGGCCCTCGTCGGTGAGCGCGGTCATGCAGCGATCGACGCTGGCCAGCACGCCGCGCGCCAGCGGCGGACGCATCGTGGCCAACACCTGCAACGTCCACGGGTGGCGCCGGTAGAGCTCCCACTCCAGCCGCGCCTCGTGCGCCAGCCGCGCCCGCCAGTCGCCGCCGGGTGCGTCGGGCTGCCGTCGCTGCGCGAACACCGCGTCGACCATCGCCGAGACGAGATCGTCCTTTCCGGACACGTGCCGGTACAAGGTCATCGCGGCCACCCCGCTGCGGGCGGCGAGGGCGCGCATCGACACCGCGTCGAGCCCGTCGGCGTCCGCGAGCGCTATCGCGTCGCGCACGATGGTCGGGCGGTCCAGCTCGCGGCGCGACACCGGGGCGGCTTGCGGTGTCCGGTGGCGCGGCCGGTCGCCGTCCTTGCGCGCGCGGTACGCCCGCGCCTGGCACGCGCGCCCGCAGTAGCGGCGCGGTCGGCCGCGGCCGGTGGTGGCGATCTCGGTACCGCACTGCGCGCAGCGACCCCCTTTCATCACACCTCCTTCGCGTGACGAAAACCCTCGGAATCCCAGGTTCTCGGCGACATCATGGCCGCTGGACCGAACCCGTACAACGTAACCGAGAGGAAGCCGATGATCAGCTCCGCCAATGGACTGACGGTCCGCCCCGCCGGACTCGGCGAACTGCATCGAGTGGTGCTGGCTTACACGGCCGCGTTCGCCGACGAGGCCGTCGCTGTCTGGGTCATCCCGGACGCGGCGCGGCGCGGCGAACTCGCCACCGACCTGTACCAGGACTACCTCGCCCAAGCCCTCGACCGGGACGAGGTCCTGATCGCCGAGCACGACGGCGGCATCGCGGGGGTGTCGGTGTGGACCGATCTCGACTCGCCCGAGCGGATTCGCCGGGAAGCCGCCGAGCTCACCGAACTCGCCGCCGCCCGACCGGATTTCGCCCGCGTGGCAACGGTCATGGGCCTCGTCGCCGCTCGGCATCCCGAGGCGCCGCACGTCTACCTGCCCTCGATCGGTGTGCTGCCCGAACAACGCGGACGCGGAGTCGCCAGCGCCATCCTGCGGCACCGGCTGGCCCGCGCGGACCAGCTGGCGCGCCCCGTGTACCTGGAGGCCAGCACCCCGCGCAACGAGAAGCTGTACGCGCGACACGGTTTCCAACCACTCGGCGAGCCGATCGTCCTGCCCGACGGCGGCCCGCGACCCCAACCGATGTGGCGCACCCCACGACAGCGGGATCAAGCCTAGGGTGGACGGAAAACCGAAATCAAGGACGTGGAGTGCGTTTCCTCTTCACCTTCGCTGGCGGGTCCGGGCATCTGAACCCCCTCATCCCGCTCGCCCGCGCTGCCGAAGCCGCCGGGCACACCGTCGCCTTCGCGGGCCAGCCCGCACTGGTCCCGATGGTGGAGGCCGCCGGTTTCACCGCCTTCAGCACCGGCGGGAACAGTTTCGGCACACCGAAACCGGGCCCGCTACTCGCATACGACGCCACACGCGAAGACCGCGGCCTGAGCGAGGGTTTCGCCGACCGCATCGCGCGTGATCGGGCGGCGCACCTGCTCGACCTGTGCGGCCAGTGGCGGCCCGACCTGGTGATCTGCGACGAGATCGACTTCGGCGCCATGGTCGTGGCCGAACGCCTCGGTCTGCCGCATGCGAGCGTGCTGGTCATCGCGGCGGGTTCGTTCAACCGCACCGAACTGGTCGCCGAACCGCTGGGGGAGCTGCGCGCGGAACACGGACTGCCACCGGATCCGGACCTGCGGATGCTCAGCCGCTACCTCGTCCTCTCCCCGGTGCCACCGAGTTTCCGCGACCCGGCGTTCCCGCTGCCGGACACGGCGACGACGTTCCGGCCGGTCCAGCCGGACGTCGCCGAACCCGCCCCGGCGTGGTTGGCGGCGCTGCCCGCCGCGCCGACGGTCTACTTCACCCTGGGCACGGTCTTCAACATCGAGTCCGGCGACCTGTTCTCCCGAGTCCTGCGGGGTGTTCGTGACCTGCCGACCAACGTCGTGGTCACGGTGGGCAACCACATCGACCCGGCCGACCTCGGCCCGCAACCGGCCAATGTCCACATTGAACAGTACGTCCCGCAGTCGGTCGTGCTGCGCCGGTGCGGTGCGGTCATCTCGCACGGCGGATCGGGCAGCGTCATCGGCGCCCTCAGCCACGGCCTGCCCTCGGTGCTGTTCCCGATGGGAGCCGACCAACCCCACAACGCGGCACGCTGCCAAACCCTCGGAGCGGCGAGGGTGATGGACCCGCTGACGGCCACCCCGGCGGAGATCCGGGCGGCCCTGTCAGAAGTGCTGACCGATCCGGCATACCGCCACGCAGCCGAACGAATCCGCGCCGAAGCAGCCGCCCAACCCGGCCCCGACCACGCGGCAACCCTCCTCGAACACCTCGCCAGCAATCCCGGTCGGGTGGCGAAGTCGAGGTGAGGGGCACCCGTGACCCAGTAAGTTGGTCACGGGTGCCCCTCACCCTTCCGGTGCTTCCGGGGCGTCGGTCAGCCTTGGAGGGCTTGCTGGGCGCCGGGGTGCAGCGGGACCGGCTCGGTCTTGGTGGCGTTGTCCTTCGTGATCTCCTTGGCCGACGGGTGCACCTGCTCCAGGTCGGCGCGCTTGTCGAAGAGCAGCTTCGTGATCGCGCAGGCGTTGTTCACCGGGAAGTCCTCGCGGACCACCAGCAGGTTCGGCACCACCACCGTCGGGACGTCCGCGGGCAGCTTGTAGGTGTCCGCCGGGATCGTGCTCGCCTCGTAGACCTCGCTGATCTGTTTCAGGCCGGGCAGCTGCGGGGTGATGTCGATGAACTTCACCCCAGCGCCCAGCGAGGTCGTCAGGTCGGTGATCTCCGGAGTGGGCAGGCCGCCCGACCAGAACAGCCCGTCGACGGTGCCGGACTTCATGCCGTCCACCGCCTTGCCCAGCGCGAGGCGCTGCGCCTGGATGTCGGAGTCCGGGTTCAGCCCGGCCGCGGTCAGCACCCGGTTGGCGATCACCTCGGTGCCCGACTTCGGCGAGCCAGTGGAGATCCGCTTGCCGCGCATGTCGGCGACGCTGTTGATACCCGAGTCGGCGCGTACCACCACCTGCGTCGCGTTCGGGTAGATCCGGGCCAGCGCCTGGATCTTCTGCGGCTGGCCCGCGAAGCTGTCCTTGCCCTGCACCGCGTCGGCGGCGGTGTCGGCGAGGGTGAAGGCGATGTCGTAGTCACCGGCCACCAACTGCTGGATGTTCTGCACCGATGCGCCGGTTTCCGCCGCAGTGGCACGCAGTTTCGTGTTGTTGCTGATCAGCTGGGCCAGACCGCCGCCGAGCACGTAGTACACCCCACCGGTGTTGCCGGTGGCGATGGTCAGTCGGCCATCGGAGGCCTCGCACGCCTGCGCCGCACCGGTCGGGGTGTCCTGCACCTGTTTGCCGCCGCAGCCGGTCACGACCAGCATCGCCGCCGCAGCGGTCACCAGTAATGCCTTAATCCGCATCACGAACCTCCTTGATCGTTTCCCTGCGGCGCAGGACCAGCTGTGCGACAACGCCCAGCACGCAGAATCCGAGCCCGATCGCCACCACCAGCGGTTCCAAGTAGAGCAGGCACAACGCGCCCGGCGCGAACAGCGCGCGCACCGGGCGGCTGACCGGACCGAACAGCCAACCACCGGTCACCACGCTGAGCGCGGCAACGGCCACAATGGACGCCGCGGCGACCCAGAGCACGGTCAGCGGATCGTTCTGCAGCAGCAGCGCGGAGCCGTTGTCGGTCAGCACGAACGCGATGGGCACCAGGAAAGCGGGCAGCGTGTACTTCCAGGCCTGCATCATCGTGCCGGTGATCCGGCCACCGGTGATCGCGGCGGCGGCCACCGCGGCCAGCGCGGTCGGCGGTGTCACCTCCGAGAGCACCGCGTAGTAGAAGATGAACATGGCCCGTTCGGCGTCGGCGACGCCGAGGGCGCCCAGCGCGGGCCCGATTACCACCCAGGCGATGATGAACGACGCCGTCACCGGCACCGCCAGCCCGAGGACTCCGACGGCCAGCGCGGAGAACACCACGGTGAGCACCAGGACCGCGGTCGGGTTGCTGGTGAGGGCCTGAGCGGCCTCGACCAGCGCGTCCGCCAGTTCCTGACCCAGCCCGGTCTTGGTGATCGTCGAGGTGATGATCCCGGCCGCCGCGCACACCGCCACCACCGGAAGTGCGCCGCGCACCCCGATCGACAGCGCGTCCACGATGTCCCGCAACCACTTCAGCACCGCCTGCCCCGGACCGTGCTCGGCCCGGACGAGCCCCGAGATCAGGGTGAACAGCGCCGCCACCCCGGTCGCGTAGACCACGGCCGCGAACGGCGGGATGTCCATGGCCAGGAACACCACGATGATCGCCAGCGACACGAAGTGGTACCCGCCGCGCAGCAGCAGTCGCCACGCACTGCCGTGCTCGGTCTCGACCGCCTTGGCGCCGAAGCGGCGGGCGTCGGCCTCGACGGCGAACACGATGCCCAGGTAGTACAGCACCGTCGGAACCACGGCCCAGATCAGCACCGTCAGGTAGGAGGTTTGCAGGTACTCGGCGATGATGAACGCGGCGGCACCGAGCGTCGGCGGCGAGAGGATCGCGCCGATGCCGGAGGCCGCCAACAGCCCGCCCGCGTTGTCCTGCGGATAACCGGCGCGGCGCAGGATCGGCCAGGTGATCGCGCCGAGGCTGACCGCCGTCGCGGTGCCGGACCCGGAGACGGTGCCGAGCAGGAACCCGGACAGCACCGTGGTGCGGCCGGGCGCGGTGCGCGAACGCTTGAACGCGGCGAAGGAGAAGTCGACGAAGAACTGGCCCGCGCCGGAGGCGCTGAGCACCGCCCCGTAGATGGTGAACAGCACGATGTAGCTGGCCGCGACGTCCAGCGGCGTGCCGTAGAACCCGCTGGCATCGTTGTAGAGCGCGTTGATGATCTGGTTGAAGTCCACGCCCGCGTGCGCGATTCCCCAGTTCTGCGGGAGGTAGCCGCCGTAGTAGGCGAAGCCGATGAACGCCACGCAGATCACCGGCAGGATCCAGCCGGTGGTGCGCCGGGTCGCTTCGAGCACCAGCAGGAGCAGCAGCGTCCCGGCCACCACGTCCAAGGTGGACAGGCTGCCCTGCCGGTTGAGGAACTCGTCGAAACCGCCGGAGGGGAACGGCAGCACCGGGTAGAACCCGACCAGCAGCGCGGCCAGCGAGAGCGCCCAGTCGTACCAGGCCGGGTCGTCGCGGTCGCCCTTCGGACGCCGCCCGCCCGGTCGGTAGCACAGGAAGACCAGCGGCAGCGTGCAGCCGAGGAAGATCACCAGGTAGTACTGGTTGCCCTTGGCGAGCGGGTAGAAGACCTGCTTGAGCACCAGCACCGCCACCAGCAGGGCGGCCAGGTAGACCAGCAGGTCCGGTCGGCGGGACAACTGCCGGGCCGGACGTTCCTCGTCGTGCGTGGCGACGATCTCGTCGATATCGGTTCGCGCCTCGTCCCGTCGTTCGTCGTCGTGCTCAGGCCGCGTCGCCTGGCTCATTCGCTTGCCCTTCTGCCCGGTCGGCGGTGGGCGGACAAGCGCGTGATGGCGGTTCGGCAGGAGCCGCTTCGGGGCGCCATGACTCCCAGTCGATGCCAGCCAGCCATCCGCTCCCGCTCTCACCGTGCAAAAGTCGTTTTTGCGGCGGGAATGTAACTGCCGTCACTCGGCTGGGTCAATAGGGGCGGCCGTTCGGCTGCACTGTGGACTGCTCGCCGTCAGGTGCGCGGCACGGTCCGCCGGAGGTTCTTCCGTTGCGAGGGACCGGCGGCCGCCTCCGCGATCCACGGCCCGGGCGAGGAGGTGTCCAGGATTCCTTCCTCCAGCCAGGAGTACCTGCCGTCCAGGACCTTCCGCGCGAGTCCCCGGTCGGTGGCGTCGGTGTTGTGCCACAGCCCGCGCAGCAGCGCCTCGACGCGGCGGCGGGCCTGGCGGCAGAACGCGTCGGCCAACTCCACCGCCGACGGGTCCTGGCCTGCCGACCGCGCGTAGACGCAGCTGGCGCTCATCGCGTAGAGCTCCGCGCCGATGTCGACGATGCGGCCGAGGAAGAGCTGCCGGTGCTCCAGCTTGCCCTGCCAGCGCGACATTCCGTAGAAGGTCTGCCGCGCGATGCGGCGGCTGGCGCGTTCCACGAACCGCAGATGTCCGGCCAGCGGCCCGTATTCGCCGAAGCTGCCTGGCAACTGGCCCCGGCCCGCGACCAGCGTCGGCAGCCAACGCGCGTAGAAGCCGCCCGCGCGGGCCGCGGCGCGTGCTTTGCGGGACAGATCGGCCTTCGGGTCGATGATGTCGCCGGCCACCGACAGGTGGGCATCGACCGCTTCGCGGGCGATCAGCAGCTTCATGATCTCGGTGGATCCCTCGAAGATCCGGTTGATCCGCAGGTCGCGCAGCAGTTGCTCGGCGGGCACCCCGCGCTCGCCGCGCGCGGCCAGCGAGTCGGCCGTCTCGTAGCCGCGTCCGCCGCGGATCTGCACCAGTTCGTCGGCGATCAGCCAGGACTGCTCGGTGGCGTAGAGCTTGGCCAGCGCCGCTTCGATGCGGATGTCGTGCCGGTCGGCGTCGGCCAGCCTGCCGGAGACCTCCAGCACCGCTTCCAGGGCGAAGGCGGTGGCGGCGATGAACGAGACCTTGTCGGCGATGGCCTCGTGCTCACCGATCGGTCGACCCCACTGCACCCGGTGCGCCGACCATTCGCGGGCGATCAGCAGGCACCACTTCGCGGCGGCGGTGCACATCGCGGGCAGCGATAGGCGCCCGGTGTTCAGCGTGGTCAGCGCGATCTTGAGGCCTTCGCCCTCGCGGCCGATCCGGTTGGCGGCGGGCACCACCACGTCGTGCAGCCGGGTGACGCCGTTCTCGATGCCGCGCAGCCCCAGGAAGGAGTTGCGGTTCTCCACGGTGATGCCCTCGGCATCGCCCTCCACGACGAAGGCCGTGACGCCGCCGCGGTGCCCCTCCGATCGCGGTACCCGCGCCATCACCACCAGCAGATCGGCCAGCACCCCGTTGGTGGTCCAGAGCTTGACGCCGTTGAGCGTGTAGCTCCGGCCGTCCTCGCTGGGCACCGCGCTGGTGGCCAGCCGCGCCGGATCGCTGCCCACATCTGGTTCGGTGAGCAGGAAAGCGGTGATCTCGCGGACGCAGCGGGGCAGGAACCGCCGCTTCTGCTCCTCGGTGCCGAACATCTTCACCGGCTGCGGCACACCGATCGACTGGTGCGCGGACAGCAGGGCGCCGATCGACGGGTTGGCGGTGGCGACCAGCATCAGCGCCCGGTGGTAGTAGACCGCGGGAAGGCCCAAACCCCCGTATTCGGCGGGGATCTTGATGCCGAAGGCGCCGATGTCCTTCAGCCCGTTGATCACCTCGTCCGGGATCCAGGCGTCGCGCTCGATCTGCTGGGTGTCGACCTTGGTTTCGCAGAACTCGCGCAGCCGTTCGAGGAACGCCTCGCCCTCGGGGGAGACCTGGCCCTCGGGCATCGGATCGATCAGGTCGAGACGCAACCGGCCGAGGAACAGCTCCTTGCCGAAACTCGGCCGGTCCCAACGGGTTTCGCGAGCCTCTTCGGCGACCTGCCGAGCCTGTTGGGCGTCGACGCGGGTCGTCTCGCGGCTCTTGTCCAATGTGGTCATCGCAGCCCCCAACCGGTCGAACATATGTGGTACCGGTCACATCACGGTACTACTGATCGGTAACCGGCAAAACCTGAGATGACCCGTTCGTGGGCGCCGCTGACCGCATTCGCCCGGTTCGGGGACTCCGCCCCCGGCACATCGCCGCCGGACCCGCTGGAACCGTCGAAGATGCCCATCCGCCTGAGCTGGGGCCACAGCTGCGGCCAGGGCCGCTTCGGGCCAGCGGCGAGCCAGACCGGGGTGCCCTCGTAGTAGGTGTCGACGCCGGTGTCCACCGAGCCCACCAACCGAACCTCGCGGAAGAACGTGCGCAGGTAGCGTTCGCCGCCGCCGAGGTAGACGACCGCCTCGGTGTCATCGGGCGGACGGCCCAGGTACCAGAACCCCCGGCTTCCGCTGTAGGGCCGGGCAATCCCGAGCGCGGGGCCGTAGTGATCGATGGCCGCGGCCGACCAGTAGTCGTGGGTGAGCACGGCCGTGGTGCGCCTGCGGTCGTCCGGAAGCCGCCGATAGGCCTCCGCCACGGTCGCGGTGACCTCGGGCCAACCGAGGCTGCCCCTGCTGAACACGTCGCGCGAGGAGATCGCCGACGCGGGCAGGACCGGCAACGCCGCCAGCGCCAGGCACGCCGACACGCCGAACGCGGGCCAGGCGATCCACCGCCTGCGGGCACCGGCCGCCCGGTGGCGCTGCAGTCCGACCGCGGCGGCCGCGTAGAGCACCCCGTACAGGCCCGCGACGTAGTACGGCCGCCCGCCAGCGAGGAAGCAGACCGTCGTGACACCGAGCGCGGTCAACCCCAGGTAGCCGTAGACCCGCAGCTCCGGTGCGCGCAACAGGCGCCACAGGCCGTAGCAGACCAGCACGGCGCCCACCGCTCCGGCACCGGCGACCGCCAAGGGCACGAACAGCCAGCCGTACCAGTTCTCGGCGGCAACGGCCCCGGGCATGCGCAGCTGCGGCCAGCCGTTGGCGTGCTGCCAGACCAGCGTCGGGATCGCGGTGACCGCGGCGAACGCCGCCCCGCACCACAGCATCGGGCGGCGCAGCAGCGCCCGCGGTCCGGCCACGACCACCGCGACACCGAGGCACAGCCACAGCACCGGGATCAGCAACTTGACCTGCAACGCCACCGCTGTCACGACCCCGGCCCACAGCAGCAGGCGGTCGGCTGCCCGGCCCTCGGCGTGCAGCCTGGTCCAGCGCACCAACAGCCAGCTGACCACCGCCCACAACAACGGGTCGATCGCCCAGGTCACGAGCATGTGCCCGGCGCTGACGAACTGGACGGTCACCGCCCACGCGCCAGCGGCGAGCACCTGCGCACGACCGTCACCACCGAACTCGCGCGCCAACAGGGCCGCCACGAACACGCCCGCACCGGTCGCCAGCATCGCCGGAATCCGCAACGCCACCACCGAACCGGGCAGCAGCGTGTCCATCACCAGCGCCAACAGCGGAACCAGCGGTGGTTGGTCGGCGTACCCCCAGTCCAACCGGCGCCCGGCCGCCACGGCGTAGAGCTCGTCGGCGAAGTAGCCGTACCGCCCGCTGGTCGCCAACAGCACCAGCACCACGGCGGCGAAGACGAGGAACAGCGGTCCTTTCGCCAATTCGAAAAACGGCTGAGGTGCGGGAGATTGCTCCCGAGCGGAGATCTCGTCCAGGCGCGGCTCAACTCTCATGTCGCGCCGCCCGCGATTCCCTTGCGGTGAAAAGGTAATTTCGAAACGCACCGGTGATCCGAGCCGCGGGCTGCCACGCGCCGCCGCGCAGCACGTGCATGGCGTAACCGTAGTCGGCGAGTCGCGCCGGGAGGTCGTCCGCCTGGGCGCCGTATTTCTCGACGTGCCGTTGCTCCACCTCCAACAGCAGCACCGGGCGGTGCGCCGCCAGCGTCTCCCGCGCGCCTTCCAGCATCGCGAGCTCGTTGCCCTCCACGTCGGCCTTGATGAAATCGACCCTGGTCAGGCCGTGCTCGCGGCGGATCTCATCGATGCTCGTCACGCGGGTTTCGACCAGCCGCTGGGCCGCGAACCCGGCATTGGCGCCGGGGCCGCGGCTGCCCGTGGTCAGGAAACTCCGGGTGCTCACCGCGACACCGAAGCGGCGGGGCTGGCTCATGTGCCCTGTTCCGCCGGTCCGGCCGACCGCTGCCTGGTGCACCACTACGTTCGCCGCCCCGCACACCCTGGCGAAGCTCGACAGCAGCCGCGCGGAAGCCGGGATGGGCTCGACGCTGTGCACCTGGCCCGTGGCACCGGCCAGGTGTGCCAGTGGAAGCGAATAGCTCCCGTACGACGCGCCTGCGTCGATGCACACCGAACCCGGCGGGACGAACGCCGCCAGGCAGCCGATTTCGCGTTCCACGAACCACGACCAGCGGGAGCAGAAGCGGATCAGGCCAGCGGCACCGGACAACCGCCGCGCGGGGTGAATTGGTCTCGGGGGAGCCGAATTCCGGAATTTCGCTATGTGCATGGGAAAATCCCACCAGGGATCCGCATCCCGCGGACATTGGTGGAAGTCAACACCTGCGATTAACCGAGGTTAATCTCCGCATAGCGACGCCGGTTGCGCCGCGTCAAGAACAGGACGCGGCGTCAGCCCTGTTCGACCAAGCCCGCCTCGTACGCCAGGATCGCCGCCCGGACCCGGTTTTCGACGCCGAGCTTGGCGAGCAAGGAACTGACGTAGACCTTCACGGTGCCCTCGGTCAGGTGCAGCTCAGCGGCGATGGCCGCGTTCGGCAGTCCCCGCCCGAGCCGGGCCAGCACGTCACGGTCCCGATCGGACAGTTCCGCGACTCGCTCGGCCGCGCGGGTGCGGCCGGACCGGTCGGTGGCGGTGAACCGCTTGATGACGCGGTGGGCGATCCGCGGTGAGAGGAAGGCCGCTCCTTCGGTCACGGCCCGGACCGCCTGCAGCAGTTCCCGCGGATCACCGGCCTTGAGCACGAATCCGGTGGCACCGGCGGCAAGCGCCCCGCTGATGTACTCGTCGTCGCCGAACGTGGTCAAGATGATCACGGCCGTCGCGGGCGCGAGCCGCAGCACCTCGGTGGTGGCGGCGATCCCGTCGAGCTCCGGCATCTGGATGTCCAGGACGGCGACCTGCGGCCGGTGGCGCAGCACCAGGTCGACGGCCTGATGACCATCGGCCGCGTCGCCAACCACCTCTATCTCCGGGTCGTTGCCGAGCACCGCCCGGATGCCCGCCCGGATCAACGCCTCATCGTCGGCGACCACCACTCGGATCACGGTTCGAGGACATCCTTCGCGATCAGCTTCCCGGACGAGAAGCACAGTCGGTAAAGGCCTTCGGTGCCGAAGCCGCCGCTGCGCTGCCCGTAGTACCGGCAGTCCGCCCCGGCCGGTCGGGGCAGCCGATCGTCCTGCTCGGCGTCGGGATACTCCGAGGCGGGCAACCGGTCTCGCACCGCGGTCTCGGTCATCCCGACGCGAAGCGCGTCGTAGTCCCGAGGCAGCATCGAGGTGTTGCGGACTTCGAGGTTGCCGATGAACAGCAGCAGCCCGATCGGGATCACCACGACGGCGGCGAGCGGGACGGCGACCGTCGCCCGAACGCTGGCGCGGAACCGGTTGAACGCCGCGGTCGCCGGGCCACCGGTGCGGGGTTCGGGATCGATCCGCGGCGAGTCGGCGTCGGTCGAAGTGCCGTCGGTGCGACGGGGAATCCGCGCGGTGAGGCGGAATTCGCTGCCCTGGCCGTCGGCCCGCAGCGTGCCACCCGCGAGCGCCACCAGTTCCGCGAGTCCGGTCAGTCCATGACCACCGGAGCTGAACCGCCACCGGGAACTCGCCAGCTCACCGGAGTGCACCGGGTTGGCCACCTCGACACCGACCTCGTCGGCGGTGTACGACAGTCCGATGTGGACCGGGTTGCCCGGGGCGTGCTTCAGGGCGTTGGTCAGCGATTCCTGCACGACCCGGCGAGCCACCTCGGCGACCTCGGACGGCACGTGGTCCGGGTTGCCCTCGCGTCGGAGTTCGACGTCCATACCGACGTTGGCCGCGCGTTCGACGAGTTCGTCGATACCACCACCCGTCGTGTCCGGTCTGGTGTCTTCCCGAAGCAGTCCGATCACGTCCTGGAGGCGTTCCATGGCGGCGGTGGTGCTGGAGCGCAGTCTGCCCGCCAAGTCGCGGTGGCGTTCGTCGAGCGAGCGGTCCAGCTCCAGCGCGCCCGCCTGCAGCGCGATCAGGCTCAGCTCGTGACCGAGCGAATCGTGCATGTCACGGGCGATCCGGAGCTGTTCGGCGTGCCGCACCTGCCTGGCGACCAAGGCCCGCTCGGCTTCCAGCCGCTCGGCGCGCTCCCAGCCGCTGACCACCAGGTCTCGGCGCTGGCGCCGGTACCTCCCCAGCAGCATGGTCATCCCCAGCCAAAGGAAGATGAACAAGCCCATTCTGGGTTCGCTGAAGTAGGTCGTCGGGTAGGCCAACCAACCCACCAGTGGATACAGCGCCGAGGCGACCGCCAGCGCGGCCAGCGCATGCCCGACTCGCGCGATCCGGTAACCGGCCGCGTAACTCATGCCGACGAGCAGGAACTGCGCTGGCGGCAGCAGCGCCGCGGCCGCCGCGGCCGCCAGCAGGCTCACGATCGGATGGTGGCGGCGCAGCACCAGCGCCGTCGTCGTGAGCCCGACCAGCACGGCGAGCTTGACCGGGAGCCAACCAGGCCCCGGCGGCGGGACGGCGATCCCGCCGCCCACCGAGACAACCAGCGCCACCACGAGCAGCGCACCATCGACCAAGGCCGCGCGGCGGGTGGGTGGCCGCAGCCCGGCGAAGAACAGCCGGAGGCGGTCCGCGAGGCGCATTCCGGCTTCCGACACGGCAGCCAGCGTACGAGACCGCAGCGGCGTCCGGAGTGGTGTTCCGCAGGCTAGCCCCGCTCGCGCGACAACGCGGCGGCTCCGACGATGCCCAGCGCGACATCGGCCTGCGGGGCGTGCACCCCGGCGAACTGGATGTCGCGGAAGTGCCGTTCGAGCGGGTTCAGCCTGCTCAATCCGGGATTTCCCAGCAGGCGCAGCGCTGCCTGCACGGCGTCGGTGAGGTGCCGGACGGCGACCACGCGGGCACCCAGCAGCCGGGTGTCGGGAACCTCCTCGCCCCGGTCGACCCGATCGGCGAGCCCGAACAGCAGGTGCTCGGCGGCGCCCAGCAGCGCGTCGATCTCCCCGGCGGCGGCGCGGAACCGGTCGGTTTCGGCGACCGGGCGGCCGAGGTTGCTCGGCACGCGTTCCCAGGCGAAGCGGTGGAAGGCGCGCTGCGCGGCGCGTCCGACACCGAGGTAGATCGAGGCCAGGGCCAGACCGAGACCGATGTGCTCGATGCTGCCCCGCCCGTCGATTTCAGCGAGCGGTCCGACCACGTTGTACACCGGGATCTCGACGTCGGTGAAGACGACGTCGTGCGAACCGCTGGCCCGAAGCCCCACCGTGTCCCAGGTTCGGACGATGTCGATCCCGGCGCTGCCGCCGGGCACGGCGAACGCGCCGACCTTGGGCACCGGCTCGTCGGTGGCCGCCCAGACCAGGAAGTACGCCAGCCCTTCGGCGCCGGTGACGAAACGCTTCGTGCCGCTGAGCGCCCAGCCGGTCGCGGTCCGGCGAGCGGTGGTCGCCGGGAGCCCGCCGCGAGCGGGCGAACCGAGCTCGGGCTCCACGCGCGCCGCGTTGAGCAGCGTGGGCCGGTGCGCCGATGCCGCCAGCACCTCCTTGTACAGGTCGGTGGGCCAGTGGCCGCGGGTTGCCTGGGCGGCGTGCTGGAACAGCGTCATCGCGGTGATCAACGCGACCGAGGGATCTCCTTCGCCGAGCGCGGCCAGCAGCCGGGCGGTGCCGCCGATGTTCAGCGCCGCGCCGCCGTACTCCGCGCCCGCCGTCGCGGTGAGCAGACCGGCCCGGTGCACGGCCTGGATACCGGCGGTGGGGAATTCGCCGGTGTGGTCGTACTCCTCGGCGGTGTTGGCGAGTTCGGCGGTGAGGGTGGCGGGGTCGATTGGCATGGCGGGCTCCAAACTGGACATGGCCGTGTTGACGGGATCTGCCGGTTGCCGCGCGGCGCGTCTGCGCCATCGGTTCAGCGACAACAGGAAGAGCTCGCCACCGTCATGTTGTCGACGAACCGGCGCCGAGTCAGCACTGCCAAATACCCCTGCACGAACCCCGAGCCTGCCCAGCCAAAACCCACCTGTCAAACAACCCACGCACGCTGAGAAACCACCCACGACCCGCCCCACGAACAGCACCCCAGTTCACCGTTCGGGTGGTGGGTGAAGGGCACCTTTGACCGGGTATGCCGGGCAAAGGTGCCCTTCACTCAGTCCACATCGTGGGAAGTTGGGGTGGGGGTTGGGGTTTTGCGGTGGGTTTGGATGAAGTGGTAGATCGAGAAGGTGATCAGGGCTAGGGCGATCAGGGTGATGGTGCCGGAGATCGGGCGGGTTACGAAGATGGTGAGTTCGCCGTTGGACAGCAGCATCGACTGGCGGAACGAGCGTTCCATGATCGCGCCGAGCACGAAGGCCAGCACCAGGGGGCCGGGTTCGAATCCGGCCTTGCGCATCAGGTAGCCGAGCACGCCGAACACCAGCACGATCCACATGTCGAAGATGTCGTTGTTGATGCTGAAAACGCCGACCATCGTGACCATCACCGCGATCGCGCCGAGGATGCCCACCCGCAACCGCAGCAACTGCACGAACACCCCGACCAGCGGCAGGTTGAGCACCAGCAGGATCAGGTTGCCGAGGTACATCGAGGCGATGACGCCCCAGAAGATCTCCGGGTGCTGCGACACCAACTGCGGCCCGGGCGTGATGTTCTGCATCAGCAGCGCGCCGTAGATCAACGCGAGTACCACGTTCGACGGGATGCCGAGGGTCAGCAGCGGGATGAACGCCGACGCCGACGAGGCGTTGTTCGCCGTCTCCGGCCCCGCCACGCCTTCGATGGCGCCCTTGCCGAACCGCTCGGGATGCCGCGACCGCCGCTTCTCCAAGGCGTAGGACGCCAGCGACGACACCACGCCACCGCCACCGGGCAGCACACCGATGACGAACCCCAGGATCGAGCCGCGCAGGATCGCACCCCGCGACTGCGCCCAGTCCCGCATCGTCGGCCACAACCGGCCGATCTTCTGCGTGACCATCGAGCCGTCGGTGCCGCGTTCGAGGTTGTAGAGCACCTCCCCGACGCCGAAGAGGCCCATCGCGATCGCGACGAAGTCCAGGCCGTCCAACAGATCCGTCATGCCCAGCGTGAACCGCGCGGTGCCCTCGATCGGATCCTGCCCGATAGCGGCCAGCAACAACCCGAGCGCGGCGGCCACCAGGCTCTTGGGCACCGACTTGGTGCCCAAGTACGTGACCAGCAGGATGCCGAGCACGGTGAGCGCGGTGTACTCCGGCGGGCCGAAGCGGACCGCGAACGACGCCAGCAGCGGGGCGAACAGCGTCAGCCCCACCACCGCGGCGGTTCCGCCGATGAACGACCCGATGGCCGAAATGCCCAACGCTGGCCCGGCTCGGCCCTGCTTGGCCATCTGGTAGCCGTCGAAGGTGGTCACCACCGACGCGGCTTCGCCAGGCAGTTGCAGCAGCACCGAGGTGATGGTCCCGCCGTACATCGAGCCGTAGTAGATCCCGGCGAGCATGATGACCGCCGACTCCGGTTCGATGCCGTAGGTCAACGGCAGCAGCAGCGCGATCGTCGCGGTCGGACCCAGCCCCGGCATGACACCGATGACGGTGCCGATCAGCACGCCCAGGAACACGTACAGCAGGTTCTCCGGCGCGAAGACGACCTCGAACCCGGTCAGGATCGATTCGAACCCCATCGCGGTCAGTCACCTCCCCAGAGCCCGGCCACCACGTCCGGCGGGAACGGCACACCCAGCACCGGCACGAACAGCACGTAGAACAGGACGGTGAGCACCACCGCGAGCAGCAGCGAATCGCGCCACGACTCGCGCGCCAGGAACCGCAGCCAGCAGGCGAACGTGACCAGCCCGGGCAGGATGAAACCCAGGTAGCCGAACGCGGTGATGAACACGGCCAGTCCCGCGACACCGAACGCGACGTTGCGCGCCGATGGCGCGAACGGCTCGTGGTCGGCGCCGGAATCGGTGAACAGCACCAGGATCGCGGCACCGATCATGACCAGCCCGACCAGCAACGGCCACAGCCCCGGCCCCGGCCGGGCGAAGTCGCCCAGCGGCAGCAGCGCGGCCTGCACCACGAAGAAGACGCCGACCAGCAGCGCCACCACACCGCCGATGCGGTGCGCCAACCGGGGTCGGCCCGGCTCGCGGGTGGCCAACCTAGTTCCCCCTGATCCGCTTGACCACCGGTCCGTAGACCTGAACGATCTCGTTCAACTGCGCCCGGAATGCGTTGCGGTCGACGAACTCGTTGGGCACGTACGCTTCGTCGAGCTGTTGGCGCACCTGCGGATCCTGCAATCCGGCGCGCAGCGCCTGCTCCAGCTTGTCGATGACCTCCGGCGGGGTGCCCTTGGGCACGCCGAGCCCGAACAGCGAGGTGCTGTAGGTCAGGCCCTGGTAGCCGAGCTCGTGGAGGGTGGGCACCTGCGGCAGGTAGTCGACCCGGTCGCGGGGACTGATGGCCAGCGGCCGGAACGCGCCCGCGTCGAACTGCGCCCGGATGTCCTCGGAGAGGTTGGAGAACAGCGCGTCGATGTTGCCGCCGAGCATGGCCGGGATCATCTCCATGTTGCCGTTGAACGGCACCACGGTCAGCGGCACGCCGTACTCGTCGGCCAACCGGCGCAACTCGATGGCCTGCGAGGTCGTCGCGCCCGGCACGCCGACCTTGAGCTGCTGCGGCCGGGCCTTGGCCTCGGCGAAGAACTGCTCCGCGGTGCCGAACTTCGACCCGGTGCCGACCGAGAGCACCGACGGAACCGCGGTGATGACACCGACCGTCTCGAAGTCTTCCGAGCCGTAGCCGACATCCTGCAGCATGGGTGTGACCACGCTCGACGGTGCCGCGATCAACGCAATCGTGTAGCCGTCGGGTTTGCTGGACACCAGCTCGTTCATCGACACCGAACCGGCCGCGCCGGGCACGTTCTCCACCACCACCGGCTGGCCCATCGTGCGCTGGTAGTAGTCGCCGATGGTGCGGGCCGCGAGGTCGGCGGGCCCACCGGGGGTGTAGGGCACGAGCAGCCGGATCTCGTCGGAGGGGTAGTCCGCCGCTGACTTCGCGCCCGTTGCGCAGGCCGCGGGCAGCACGAGGGCGGCGAGCAGCGCGACCGCCGTCGCGATCTTCCGCATCGGCAGGCGAGTACCGGAAGCGTTGGCTCTTCTCAACATCGACCGTCCCTTCTCGTGCTGCGGGCAGAACGAGAACCGGTTGGTGGACTCCGCAACGCCAGGCACGACGTCAACTGCACCCGAATCGGGCTTTGCGATCCTGAGTGGACATATCGCGTTGCGGTGCCGAATCTATCAGGTGATCTGCCAGATGACAGCCGTTGTCCTGCCCTGTTCCGAGAGGTACGGTGTTCGGCCCCCGCCTTCCGCGACCTCCGGATCGGCTTTTTCTCCGGTGGATTTTCCGCCAGAATTCGTTGTTGCGGCAATGAGCGGATTGACATGCTGTTGGCGCGGAGTTTCACGCATCATGGCAACCGGCCACGGTTTCATCGGAAAGGACAGCATGAGCAGGATCGAGCAACGACGGTCCGGGGTCGCAGCCGCGATCCGGGACCTGGACTGCGACTTCATCGCCTACGTCCCGTCCAACAGCATCGCGCCGATCATCACCGAGCTGGAGCGCACCGACCCGGCCTCCGGCACCGAACGCCCGACGGCGGTGTTCCCGGTGTCCCGCGAAGAAGAGGCCGTGGGCATCATCGGTGCGCTGCCGCTGGCCGGGCAGTTCGGCGCGATCGTCATGCAGGACAACGGTTTCGGAAACGCCCTGACGGCGCTGACCACCTTCGCGCTGTCCTACCACCTGCCGCTGCTGATCGTGGCGAACACCCGCGGCGGTCTCGGCGAGTACAACTCGATGATCCACAGCATTTCCGGCGCGGTGCCCGCGGTGCTGTCGGCATCCGCGATCCCGGTGTTCACAGTGGACCGCCGCGATTCGCCAGCGGATTGGCACGGCACCGTCGCCGAAGCGGGCAAGCACGCCCGGATGACGTACCGGCCGGTCGTGGTGCTGATGGAATTCTTCGACGCGACCGAAGGGAAGAACGCAGCATGAAGCGCATCGATGCCCTGCGCACCGCTGTGGCGCTGACCGAGGACCTGCCGGTGGTGGCCACCTGCGCGGCGACCAGTCGGGAACTGGCCGCCGTGGCGGATCGCCCGAACCACTTCTACCTGCTCGACGCGATGGGCCTGACCACCTCGGTCGGTACCGGTCTGGCGCTGGCCTGCGAAGGCACCGCGGTGTCGAAGGTGGTCACCATCGACGGCGACGGCTCGCTGCTGATGAACCTGGGTGCGTTGGCCACCGCCGGATATCTGCTGCCCAAGCCGTTGATCGTGCTGCTCCTGGACAACGGCACCTACGCCTCGACCGCCGATATTCCGACGCAGGCGGCGCGACTGGACCTCGGCCGCATCGCTGAGGCCTGCGACCTGGAAGTGCTGCGCGCCGACAGCACCGACTCGCTGCACGCCTCGTTGACCAAGGCGCTGGAATCCGCCGGTCCGGTGCTGATCCACGCCCGCATCGAACCGGGCAACACGGCGGGAATCCCGTTGCTGCTGGAGGATCCGGTGGTGCTCGGCGCCCGGTTCCGGCAGTGGTTGGTGCCGCGGCTGGCCCCCGCCGGTGCTCAGCCCAGCAGCGCGTCCGGGGCGTAGGCGGGCCGTCAGCCGATGATGGTGGCGGTGATGTGGATCTGGTCGAGGGCACCGAGGTGGGGTCGTCGGCCAGCATGCCGGGGGTGAGGCTGCCGAGCTGCTGCTCCAGGAACGTGCTGTGCGCGGCGTGCACCGTGTAGCGGCGCAGTGCTTCTTCGAAGGACACCGCGTTGGTGAACTCGTCGGTCATCGCCGCGGCGCTGCTGGCCAACGCGCCGTCCACTGGGGCGAATACTACTTCCGCACTATGGCCGCGCGGCGCTGCGGTTCGTAGGGTCCCAACCGGCGGTCTTTTGCTGGAAAGGTGGTGCCATGGCGGACGATCTGCTCGCCGATTTCCGGACCATGTCGAAGTTCGGGGCGACCCCGGCAGGTGGGGTGGAGCGGCAGGCCGCGACCCCGGCGGACCTGGCGAACCGGGCGTGGCTGCGCGGTTGGTTGCTGCACCGCGGGTTCCGGGTGGCCAACGATCCGATCGGGAACATGTTCGGGCTCTACGAATTCACCCCGGGCGCGCCGTACGTGCTCGCCGGTTCGCACCTGGACAGCCAGCCCGGCGGCGGGAAGTACGACGGCGCCTACGGCGTTCTCGCCGCCGCCCACGCGGCGGACCGGCTGCGCCGCAAGTACCGGGGAGCGGCCGTGCCCCCACCGCTGAACATCGGCGTGGTCAACTGGTTCAACGAGGAAGGGTCGCGGTTCAAGCCGTCCATGATGGGCAGCGGCGTGTTCTGCGGCAAGATCCCGCTCGACCAGGCGCTCGGCGAACTGGACACCAGCGGCACAGCCGTCGCCGACGCCCTCCTCCAGATCGGCGAACAGGGCCGGGCCGAAGTGGTGGACCCGGCGACGGAGTTGGCCGCATACGCCGAGATCCACATCGAGCAGGGCCCCATCCTCGACAAGGAGGGCATCGACATCGGCCTGGTGACCTCCACCTGGGCGGCGAACAAGTACGAGATCGCGGTGCACGGCGCGCAGGCCCACACCGGTGCCACCCCGATGCCCGACCGCAAGGACGCCCTCTACGGAGCCGCACTGGCGGTGGTGGCCGTTCGAGAGCTCGCCGACCGGTTCGGCGAACACCTGCACACCTCCTGCGGCCAGCTCACCGTGCACCCGAACTCCCCGGTCGTCGTGCCGTCGGAGGTGCGCATGCACTTCGACCTCCGTTCGGACTCCCAGGAACTGCTGGAGGAAGCCGACGCGCTGCTGCGGCAGCAGTTCACGGCGATCGAGCTCAAGGCGGACGTGCGGATCGAGAAGAAGTTCGGCCACCGCTGGCCAGCGGCGCAGTACGAGCCCGCGGGAGTGGCGCTCGCCCGGGAGATCGCGGACGACCTGGGGTTGAGCAGTCGCGAGCTCCGCACCCTCGCAGGGCACGACTCGACCAACGTCAAGGACCTGGTGCCGACGGTGATGCTGTTCGTGCCCAGCGTGGACGGGATCTCGCACAACGAGTTGGAGCACACCGCCGACGAGGACCTGGTGAAGGGCCTCGATCTGCTCACCGGTGTCCTGGACCGCCTGATCCACCAGGCGCTCTAGAGCTCCGGCCGCGTGCACTGACCTGGTCGGTTTCGTCGTGAGACTTGTAGTCTGGCCGGTATGAGGCGTACCTCTTTCGCACGGTGGCCGTGCTCGATCGCTCGGACGATGGACTTGCTGGGTGACTGGTGGACGCCACTGGTGCTGCGCGAGGCCTTCTACGGGATCCGCCGGTTCGACGAGTTCCAGCAGGAATTGGGCATCGCCCGCAACACGCTCTCGGAGCGGTTGCGGCGGCTGGTGGACGAGGGCCTGTTGGAGAAGCAGCAGTACGACAGCAACCCCGTGCGCTACGACTACGTGCTCACCGAGAAGGGCCGCGATTTCCACGGGGTGCTCGCCGCGATGTCGCGGTGGGGCGACAAGTGGCTCGCGGGGCAGGAGGGGCCACCGGTGACCCTGCACCACGAGCGGTGCGGGCACGACACGCACGCCGAGGTGGTGTGCGCGGTCTGCGGGGAGCCGCTGACCGCCGCGGACACCACCAAGCGGATGGGGCCGGGCTATCCGCCTCGGCTGGCGCAGCGGCCGGAGGTGCAGCGGCGCTTCGCGCGCTGAGTCTTCGGCTACGGCTCGCAACCCCGTCTTGACACGCGAGTTTAGTTACGCAACTCTCGTGGTCAGGCCGTTTTTCGAGCGGTCGTCCGGCGTGACGAGGAGGTCAGCCGAGGATGGAATGGACGGGCGCGCGGTATGCGGACGGGCCGACCGCGCAGGTGCGGACCTGGATCGACGCCACTGCGCAGCGGGTGTGGGAACTCGTCTCCGACGTCGAGCTGATGCCGAGTCTGAGCGCGGAGTTGCAGTCCATCGAGTGGGTGGACGGGGCGAGTGGCCCGGCGCTGGGCGTCCGGTTCGTCGGGCGCAGCACCCACGAGGCGCTGGGGGAGTGGTCGACGACCTCGCGCGTGGTCGAGTTCGAACCGCCCCGGGTGTTCGCCTGGGCGGTGCAGGGCCCCGACGCCCCCACCGCGACCTGGCGGTTCACCATCGAATCGGCCGACGGCGGAACGTGGCTGCACGAGTGGATGCGGATGGGGCCGGGCCGCTCCGGGCTGTCGCTGGCGATCGATCGGATGCCGGAGAAGGAGCAGAAGATCGTGTTCGTCCGAATGCGGGAGTTCGAGACGAACATGACCGCCACGGTCGAGGGGATCAAGAAGCTGGCCGAGGGCGCGGGCCGGGTGGACGCCTGATGCGCACGGCCACGACGATCGAGGCCTCGGGCGGCGGCAACTGGTCGGAGCCGGTCGAGTTCGCGGTGGAGGCGGAGAAACTCGGGCTGGACGTCTGCTGGGTGGCCGAGGCGTGGGGTTCCGACGCCCCGTCGTTCCTGGGATACCTGGCGGCGCGGACCGAACACATGCTGCTCGGTTCCGGCGTCATGCAGTTGGGCACCAGGACTCCGGTGGCGATCGCGCAGGCGGCGATCACCGTGTCGCAGCTGTCGCGGGGCCGGTTCCTGCTGGGGGTGGGACCGTCCGGGCCGCAGGTGATCGAGGGTTTGCACGGGGTGGCCTTCGACCGACCGCTGGCGCGGATGCGCGAGACCGTGCAGATCATCCGGCAGGCGATCGCGGGCGAGAAGATCTCGTTCTCGGGCAGCCGGTTCCAGATTCCGCTGCCCGGCGGTGATGCGTCGCCGATGTGCCTGTCGATGCGCGCCGAACACGACATCCCGATCTACCTCGCCGCGCTCTCGCCCGCGCTGCTGCGGCTGACCGGCCGGATCGCGGATGGCTGGCTGGGCACCAGCTTCGTGCCGGAAGGCGCCGCGGACGCTTATTTCGCCCACTTGGACGCTGGTCTGGCCGAGGCCGGGCGAACCCGCACCGACCTCGACGTCTGCCAGGGCGCGGAGGTGGCCTTCGCCGACGACGAGGACGTGCTGCGGGAGATGTTGGTCAGCCGCAAGAAGAAACTGGCTTTCAGCCTCGGTGGGATGGGCTCGTCCAGCACCAACTTCTACAACAACGCCTACAGCCGCCAGGGCTGGGCCGAAGTCGCTGCCGAGATCTGGCAGCGCTGGCAGACCGGTGACCGCGCGGGCGCCGCCGATCTCGTCACCGACGAAATGGTGCTCGGCACAACGCTACTCGGCACCGAGGACATGGTCCGCGAACGATTGCGCGTCTGGCAGGCCTCCGGAGTGGACACCGTCCGCCTCTACCCAGCAGGCGACACCCTGGACGCCCGCCTGACCACCCTGGCCCGAGCCATCGACCTGGTCCACGAACTCGACCCCTGAACCCACCCCAGCACGCGGCCGCACCGTTCGAGTGAGGGGTGAAGGGCACCTTTGACCGGCATAGTCGGTCAAAGGTGCCCTTCACTCGTACCTCATCGTGTGAACCCGGGGCGGTGCGGGATGCGGGTGGTTGTGTGTCTACTGTGGAGTGTTGGTTGTTCGGTGTTGTTTTGTGATGGTGTAGCCCGCGAGTGTTGTTGCGAGTGTGGTGGCGATGATCAGTAGCCAGCTGTGTTGGAAGCCTGGGAGGGTCAGGTCGTCGCCGTAGAGGGCGACCGTGAGCGCGGTTCCCAGTGCGATGCCCACCTGCCGCGAGGTGTTGATCATCGATGATCCGGCGCCCCAGCGCGGTGCTGGGAGCACCAAGCCGACCACGCCGTTGAGGCTCGGCATCAGCAGGCCGATGCCGATGCCCGCGAGGAGCTGCCCGGGCAGGAGTCCACCGGCGAAGTCCACGGTCGAATCCAGCAGCCAGACCCACGATGCCGCCCCGGCGGCGAAAACGATCCCCCCGGCGGCCACCACCGGGCCCGAGCCGAACCGGTCCGTCAGGCGTCCGCCGAAAGGTGCGGTCACGACCACGGCGAGCGCTCCCGGTACGAGCATCAGCCCGGCGAGCGCCGCCGAAATGTGCCAGATCCCGGTCAGGAACAGGACGTTGCCGAAGACCATCGAGCCGAAACCGGCCGAGAACAGCAGCATCGCCGCACAGGCCAGCCCGAAGCTGGGCACCCGCAGCGCCTGCAGGTCGAGCACCGGCACCCGGTGCCGCGTCGAGCGCCACACCACCCACGCCAGCGACAACACCGCGACACCGAACCCGGCGAGCACCGCGCCACCGGTCCAGCCGAGTTCGGCGGCCTCGATGAACGCCCACGTCAGGGCGCCGACGCCGAGCACCAGACCGATGGTGCCGAGCACGTCCGGCACTCCGGCGGTCGGTGTCCTGTGCTCCGCCAGCACCCGCGGCCCGATGACCAGGATCAGAACGCCGATCGGCAGGTTGACCAGGAACACCCAGCGCCAGGACAGCTCGACCAGCAGCCCACCCATGGGTGGTCCGGTGGTCGCGGCCAGCGCGTTGATCGCCGCCCAGAACCCGACCGCGGTCGTGCGCTTGGCAGGTGGGAACGCCGCGAGGATGAGCGCCAGCGAGGTGGCGATCATCAAGGCCGCGCCGACGGCCTGCACGGCGCGGAAAACCACCAGCAGCGGAACCGAAACAGCGGCGGCGCAGGCGGCCGAGGCGAGGGTGAAGACCGCGGCGCCGATCAGGAACACCAGCCGTCGGCCGTACCGGTCGGCGAGGCGACCCGCCGGGGTGAGCAGCGCGGCGAACACCACCGTGTAGGCGTTGAGCACCCACGCCACCCCGGCCAACTGCGTCCCGGCGAAGGACTGGCGGATGTCCGGCAGCGCGATGTTGACGATGAACAACCCGAGATTGGCCAGGAAAGCTCCGGCCGAGGCGACGAGGAGAACCGCTGTCGGGTGGTGCTCGGTGCGCGGCCGCGGCGTCACGGGTCGGATGGCTGGTCGACCGGCCGCCGGTTGTCCGGCGGCGCCGCAGAGCTCTGCCCCGGCCTGGGAATCGTCCATGGTCCTTCCAGGTGGTCGGTTGTTCCGGTGCGCCTAGCCGACGATCCGAACCCAAAACATTACGTCTACCTCGATAGTTCTATAAATAGACTCACCATGTCAACGCGATTCGCCGATCAACCGGCCGCCCTGGGCGGCTGCCGGATCGCGGCCGGAGGGAGTTCTTCCGCCGGTCGCATCGGGTTCACCCGGCGTGTCGGTTCTGGTCAGCTCCACCCCGCTAGATTCGTGGCACTTCGAGCGTGGGAGGAAAGAGTGGATCTGCTGAGCAGGCGCGGGTTCCTGGCGGCCGGGGGTGTCATCGCGGCGGCCAACCTGCTGCCGGGCGTGGCGTTCGCGGAGCAGGCCGACGGCGACCAGACCCGCACGGTCACCGGCACCTTCGAGCCCAGCATCGAAGACTGGTTCTACCTCCCGGTCGAGGTGCCGCGCGGGGTGGCCGAGATCGAGGTGGTCTACTCCTACGACAAACCGCAGGTACCGCCCGGCACCCGAGGCAACGCCTGCGACATCGGCATCTTCGGCCCGCAAGGGCACGAGTTGGGCAACGCCCGGGGCTTCCGCGGCTGGTCCGGTGGTTTCCGGGACCGCTTCACGATCAACGCCGCCACCGCGACGCCCGGCTACCTGCCCGGTCCGATCAGCGCGGGCACCTGGCACGTCATCCTCGGCCCGTACACCGTCGCCCCGCAGGGGATGAACTACCGCGTCGACATCACGCTGCGGTTCGGTCCGCCCGGACCGCCAGCGCGTCCCAACCCGGCGCCCGAGACCGCACCGGCCCGCGACCGGGGCCGGGCGTGGTACCGCGGCGACTGCCACCTGCACACCGTGCACTCCGACGGGCGCCGGACACCCGAGGAACTCGTCGCCGCCGCACGCGCCGCCGGGCTGGACTTCATCACCTCCACCGAACACAACACGCCGTCGGCGTCGTTGCAGTGGGGCGAGCACGCGACCGACGACCTGCTCATCCTCAACGGCGAAGAGGTCACCACCCGCAGCGGGCACTGGCCGGCGATCGGACTGCCACCGAACACCTGGATCGACTGGCGCTACCGCGCTGACGACCCGCGCAGCTTCCGGCGCTTCGTCGACCAGGTGCACGACGCGGGCGGCCTGGTCACCGCCGCACACCCGTTCGCCAACTGCTTCGGGTGCAGCTACGAATTCGCCTACGACCTGGCGGATCTCGTCGAGGTGTGGAACCAGGGCTGGACCGAAGAAGAGGAAGCGGCCGTGCACCACTGGGACGGCCTGCTGCGCACCGGACGCTGGATTCCGCTGATCGGCAACTCCGACGCGCACAACCCCGAACACACCGTCGGCAGCCCGCAAACCGTGGTGCTCGCCGACGGCCTGCGGCGCGAGGCGCTGCTCGCCGGGCTGCGCGCGGGACGTTCGTGGCTGGCCGAATCCGCAGCCGTGCAGCTGGACTTCACGGCCACCGGCGGCGGTCGCACGGTGGGCATCGGCGAACGGCTGCCGGTGGACACCGGCACCCCGGTGATCCTCGAACTGACCGTCAGCGGCGTGCCGGGCACCACGGTGCGGCTGCTGGACCAGCTCGGGCCGGAGCACACCGAGGCGGTCCCCGACTCCGGTTCGCTGACCACGAGCTGGACGGCCTACCCGCGCTACACGCGCTGGGTGCGGGCGGAGGTCCGCAGGCCGACGGGGATGGTGGCGATGACTAACCCGATCTTCCTCGGCGAGTAGCCGCGGCTCGGGAGCGGTTGTTCCGGTAAGGACCGGGATTTCCACTCACGAGCCAGGCGCACCCGAGCGCCGCGACCGCCGGTTCCCCGGTGGTCGCGGCGCTCGACGTGCTAGACGGCCTGCCCGGTCAGCGGGTGACCGAGTAGGAATGCGCGCCGGTACCGGCGAGCTTGCCCCGATCGACGATGAGGTACTCGTCGCGGATCGGCGTGTCTGCCAGCCAGTTCTCCAGGATTTCCCGGGTTCCGGCGGCGTAGCGGGCCTGGGCCGACAGCGAGCTGCCGGAGATGTGCGGGGTCATGCCGTGGTGCGGCATGCTCCGCCACGGGTGGTCCGCCGGTGCGGGCTGCGGGAACCACACGTCACCGGCGTACCCGGCCAACTGCCCGCTCTCCAGCGCGCGGACCACGGCGTCGCGGTCGGCGATGCGGGCGCGAGCGGTGTTGATCAGGTAGGCACCGCGCTTCATGGTCCCCAGCAGTTCGTCGTCGAACAGCCCTTCGGTCTCCGGGTGCAACGGCGCGTTGATGGTGACCACATCGCAGACCGGCACCATGTCGGCGGCGCTCGGGTGGAAGGTGAGGTTCAGCTCCCGCTCGACCTCCTCCGGCAGGCGGTGCCGGTCGGTGTAGTGCAGGTGCACGTCGAAGGGCGCCAGGCGGCGCAGCACCGCGAGCCCGATCCTCCCGGCGGCGACGGTGCCGACGTGCATGCCCTCCACGTCGTAGGAGCGCGCCACGCAGTCGGCGATGTTCCAGCCGCCGTCGAGCACCCACTTGTAGGAGGGCAGGTAGTTGCGCACCAGCGAGAGGATCATCATCACCACGTGCTCGGCGACGCTGATGCTGTTGCAATAGGTCACCTCGGCCACCGTGACACCGTGTTGTATCGCGGCGTCGAGATCGACGTGGTCCGAACCGATTCCAGCGGTGATCGCCAGCTTCAGGTTCTGCGCCTTGGCCATCCGCTCCGCGGTGAGGTAAGCGGGCCAGAACGGCTGGGAGATCACCACATCCGCATCAACCAGCTCGCGGTCGAACGTCGAGTCCGCGCCGTCCTTGTCGGAGGTGACCACCAGGGTGTGGCCCTGGCTTTCCAGGAATCGGCGCAGTCCCAGCTCACCCGACACGCTGCCGAGCAGGTGGCCCGGCGTGAAGTCGATCGCACCGGGTGTCGGCAGGGTCTGTCCACTGGGATAGCGCTCTATGCGCGGCAGGTCGTCCCGCGCGTAAGAATTCGGGTACCCGTCCACCGGGTCGTCATACAGGACGCACAGCACCTTTGCCATGATTTGGCTCCCAAGATCGTTCTGTCAGGTGCTTTTGACCTTCCCCGTGCCCGAAGCCACGGTCAAAACGAAACTTTCTATTCGGGGATAGCCCAATTCTATCCAGCGTGCTGTGACGAGGCCAGATGGTCGTGCAGCACCCGGTCGAGTTCGCTGCGCACGTCCAGATCGCGAGTCAGGTCCAGCAACGCCCGCGCCAGGATCGGCTCGGGGTCGCGGTCGGCCACCACGAGACCGATCTGCGGCGAGTAGGTCGGGCGCTCCAGCGGAACGATCCGCATTCCTTCGGGGGTGCCGAACATGTGCAGCCAGGCGTGCGCGATCACGCTCGACCACCGGTGCGTCCCGACGTGCGCGTACAGCGCCGACACCGTGTCGGTTTCGATCGCGGGCACCGGGGTGACCCCGGCGTCGGCGAAGATCTTGTCGAGGATGCGGCGGTTGCGCATCCGCGGGGTCAGCATGCACAGCGGCAGCGACGCGACCTCGGACCAGCGCACCAGCTGGCGGTCGGCGAGTTCGCCGTCGTTGGGCGTCAGCAGCAGGTAGCGCTCTTCGTAAAGCGGTGTCACCCGAACGTTTCCGAGCTCCTCATCGTCCACATAGGTCATCGCGATGTCCAATTCGAACTCCGCGAGCCGACGTGTGATCTCCCGCGAGGACAGGGATTCCAGCGAGATCCGGGTGTGCGGATGCCGCTCGCAGAACGGCGTCGTCAACAGCGGGGCCGCGGTCAGCGCGCTGGGGATCGCGCCGACGCGCAGCACACCGGACAGGCTCTCGCGCATCGTCGAGAGGTCGTGGCGCAGTGCGTCGCACTCGGCGAGGATCCGGTGCGCCCACTGGAGAACGCGCTCGCCCTCCGGGGTGAGTCCGGCGAACCGGTGGCCCCGCAGCACGATCGCGACGCCGAGCTCCCGCTCCAGCTTGCGGATGGCGGCGGACAACGAAGGCTGCGAAACGTGGCAGGCGTCCGCGGCACGAGCGAAGTGCCGCTCCCGGGCCAACGCGACGAGGTACTCCAACTGGCGCAAAAGCACGACACAGCCTCCCGCACCAACCGGCCTCCCGTCCAGTGAAACTCCTGGGTTCGACCCGGCCGATCACTGCCAGAGCAGGCACTCGGCATCAGCTCATCCTCTTGCGAACCATACCCCCCTAGGGTATAAATCGAGTGTTGTCGGAATGGTGGCTGCCCGGTGGGTGGCCCGTAGTAGGGGAGTGTTGTGGTGATTGGGCACGAATCGCACTCGCATGACCAGCACGCTCAGCGGCATGGGCACCATGTCGGCGATGGGCGTGCGCTGACCCGCACCGCGATCAAGGCGACGGCGCACTGCCTGACCGGATGCGCCATCGGCGAAGTCCTCGGCATGGTCATCGGCACGGCGCTCGGTTGGTCCAGCGGCGCCACGGTCATCCTGGCCATCGCCCTGGCGTTCGTGTTCGGATACAGCCTGACCATCGTGCCGGTGCTGCGGGTCGGTATTGGTTTCGGCGCCGCGCTCGGCGTGGCGCTCGCCGCGGACACCGTGTCGATCGCCGTGATGGAGATCGTCGACAACGCCATCATGGTCGTGATCCCCGGCGCGATGGCGGCCGGGCTGACCAGCCCGCTGTTCTGGGGTGCGCTGGCCGCGTCGCTGGCGATCGCGTTCGTGGTGACCGTTCCGGTCAACCGCGTGCTGATCCGGCGCGGCAAGGGACATGCCGTCGTGCACCAGTACCACCACTGAGGCGAGTTCACTCGTTGCGGCCGAAGGACCTGATCTCCGCGGCTTCTTCGCGGGTGAGCTGCCGGGGCACCTCGCCGTGCGCGAGCTTTGCGCTCTGGATGCGGTGCCGGATCTCGTCGACGATCTCCGGATTGGCCAATGTTGACACATCGCCCACATCGGAGAAGTTCGAGATCCCGGCGATGACCCGGCGCATGATCTTCCCGGAGCGGGTCTTGGGCATGTCGTCGACGATCCAGACGTTCTTCGGCCGGGCGATCTTGCCGATCTCGCGCTCGATCGCACCGGTCACCGCCTGCCGGATGGCCTCGGTGGGCGCCGTGCCCGGTTGCAGCGCGACGTACATCTCGACGGCTCGACCGCGGATCTCGTCGATCACCGGGACCGCCGCCGCCTCGGAAACCTCGTGGACGGTCAGCGACGCGGACTCCAGTTCCTTGGTGCCCAGCCGGTGCCCGGCTACGTTGATCACGTCGTCGACCCGGCCGAGAATCCGGAAGTAGCCGTCGGCGGCCTGCACCGCCCCGTCCCCGGCGAAGTACGGCCAGTCCCGCCAGTCGGTGCTGGCCGGGTTCCGGCAGTACTTCGCGTAGTAGATCTGCACGAACCGCTCGGGTTGGCCCCAAATGGTCTGGAAGATCCCCGGCCACGGGTTGCGGATGCAGATGTTGCCCGCCTTGCCGCTACCCGCCTCGACGATGTTGCCGTTCTCGTCGTAGATCACCGGGTACACGCCGAGAACGCCGGGACCGCAGCTGCCCGGCTTCATCGGCTGCAGGGCGGGCAGCGTGCTGCCCAGGAAGCCGCCGTTCTCGGTCTGCCACCAGGTGTCGACCACGACCGCCTCGCCCTTGCCAGCCACATCGTGGTACCAGCGCCACACCTCCGGCTCGATGGGTTCGCCGACGGTGGTCATGTGCTTGAGGTGGTAGTCGTACCTGTCCGGTTCGCGCGGGCCGAGCTTGCGCAGCATGCGGATTGTGGTCGGTGCGGTGTGGAAGATGTTCACCCCCAACCGCTCGGCGATCCGCCACACCCGACCGGCGTCCGGGTAGGTCGGGGCGCCTTCGTAGATGACGCTGGTGGTGCCCAGCGCCAGCGGACCGTAGACGATGTAGGAGTGGCCGGTGATCCACCCGATGTCGGCACAGCACCAGTAGGTGTCTTCCGGGTGGATGTCCTGGTAGTACTTCGAGGTCCCGGCGACGTATGCGAGATATCCACCGGTGGAGTGCTGACAACCCTTGGGGCGCGCCGTGGTGCCGCTGGTGTACATCAGGAACAGCGGGGCTTCGGCGGGCATCGAGACGGGCTCGACGACCGCCCGGTGGTGCTCGGCGAGCAGTTCGTCGACGAAGAAGTCACGCCCGTCGACCATCGGGGTCCGCGAGGTGCAACGCCCCGCGTGCCGCCGCCACACCAGCACCTTGTCGACCTGCTGTCCGAGTCCGTCCGCGGTCCGCACCGCCTCGTCGGCTTTGGCCTTGTGGTCGAACAGCTGACCGTTGCGGTAGTAACCGTCCGTGGTCACCAGGATGCGGCTGCCGGAGTCGGCGATCCGCTCGCCGCAGGCGGCCCCGCTGAACCCGCCGAAGACCTCGGAGTGGATCACGCCGAGCCGGGCGCAGGCGAGCATCGCCACCGGGAGCTCGGGCACCATCGGCAGGTGGAAGGTGACCCGGTCACCGGTCCGCAGTCCGCAGAAGTCGCGCAGCAGGGCGGCGAACTCGTTGACCTGCCGGTACAGCTCCTGATAGGTGATCGTCCTGGTCGGCTCGTCCTCCGGCTCCGGGACCCAGATCAGGGCCGCCTTGTTGCGATCGGTGGCCAGGTGCCGATCGACGCAGTTGTAGCAGGCGTTGAGCCGCCCGCCTACGAACCACCGCCAAAACGGCGGGTTCGAGGTGTCCAACGTGGTGTGCCAGTAGGCGTCCCAGCTCAACAGGTCGGCGTATTCCTTGAAGCAGTCCGGGAAGTGGCCTTCGTCGAAGCGACCGAGGATGTCCGGGTCGGCGGCATTGGCCTGGGCGATGAACTTCGCCGGTGGCTGGTAGTAGTCCTCCTCCCGCCAGTGCACGGAGATCTCCGCTTCGGAGGCCGGTGACTCGTGTGCTGTGGTCATGGCTCACCCTCCCGCCCGAACAGGCCAGCGCAAACCCCGAACTCGTACAGTTCCGCGGACACCTCGGCCTGGCCGTCGAATGCGGCGACGTCGCCCCTGTGCAGGGAGTCCCAGCAGAACTCGTCGAGCAGGCGCACGGCCCGGACCGCCACCGACGTCAACGCGGTCGGCAGGGTCGTTTCGACTTCACGGCGCAGCCGGGCAGCCTCAACCGCGGCGGCCGGGGCACCCGCGACCGCCTGCAACTGCGCCAACCGCAGTGACAGTTCGCCGACGAGGTACTGCTGCGTCATCGCCGCCCAGTCCGATGTCTGCAAGGGTGCTGCTCGCGCTGGCCACCGCACCGAATTCTGCGACGACATCATCGTATCTCCGGACCACCCCGACGTCTCGGTCGCGGGCAACGAGGTGACGCGAGCGCCTCCGGGGTACCCGTGGTTTGGCGTTCGCATTTCTTTTGTCTAGGGGGCTGTGATGAATGAACGCGCATGGGAACGCGCAGGTGCCATAAGCGGACTGGCCGCAGCGGTGTTGTTGCTGGTGAGCCTGTTCCTCAACCCGTTGCCGCCGACCAGCGAAGAGCCGGTGTTGGCCTTCTTCTACGTGGCCGCGAACCGGTCGACGGTGCTGCTGTCCGCGTTGCTGGCGACCGTTGCGGGGGTGGTGTTCCTGTGGTTCGTGGGGCACCTGCGCCACCTGTTGCAGCGGGCTGAAGGCGGTGCGGAAGCGTTCTCGCCGGTGGTCTTCGGCGCGGGCGTCGGCCTGGCGATTATGACGATGGTGAGCACGCTGCCGGTCACCACCCTGGTCTCGCTGAGCCGGAACGTGGAAAGCGCCAGCCAGTCGATGGTGTTCGTGCTGTCCGAGCTGCACCGGTTGTCGCTGGGGGCGCTCGGTCTGCTGATCGCGTTGTTCGCGGCCACCGCCGGGGCAGCCATGGTGCGGCGCGAGTTGATGGCGCCGTGGCTGGGCTGGTTCGGTTTCGCCGTGGGGCTGATCGGTCTGGTCGCCGGTGTCACTTCCTTCTACGTGCCGGGCGTGTTCGTCACGATCGCGTCGCTGGTTACCGGTGTGGTGTTCGCCGTGTGGCTCGGCCTGACGTCGGTGCTGATGGCCTACCGGCCGGAGGTCGACCGGGCTCCGGCCACCGGAACGGCCTTCGCGCACTGAACCGCCTGCAACCACATCGGTTCCGGGACAATCCATAGTGGACTGACTGGTTCCCGGGGCGCGGCAGCACCTGCTAGTGCTGGATCAGCTGGGTGCTGGCGACTTCCCAGGTGCCGCCGTCGCGGGTCGCACCGCGCAGCCCGTCGAAGGTGCCGACTCCGCCGATGGCGATCAGGTCGTCACTGGCCAGCGCGGCGGTGGCGACCGTGCGCGCCGGGTCCCAACCGGTGGAGCGCGTGAGTCGACGTCCCATCCGCAGCCAGCCGGGCAGTCGCCCGGTCACCACCCACGCGTCGGGATCCTGCGCGGTGAAGCGGCGGGCCTGCCGCAACCAGGACGCGGCCTGTTCGGGCCAGTCCACGATGTCCAGCACGTGCCCGCCGCGCTCGGTCCAGGCCTGGGCGAGGGCGGCGGCGGTCGCGCGGGAAACCGCGTCGCGCGAGGTCCCAACCACGATGTAGGCCACGCGTGGCCGCATCCCCGCGAGCAGCCCCAGCACCGCCGCGACCTTAGCCGCGCTGTGCGGCGGGGCGGGCGCGGTCGGCGCAGTCACAGCCGGTGCTCGCGATCGTCGGACCAGTGGGGCCGAGGTTCCAGGCAGCTGACCGCTTTTCCATTGCCGGTACTGCTCAGGCAAGCACACCGCGCAGGGCCGGTAACCCGCCGAACGCGCGGTGGCTTCGTCGGCGAAGAACACCCGATGAGCCACGTAGCCGCCATCGGCGATCGCACGCCGCGCCGACGGGCAGTCCAGCCGTCCGTAGATCCGGCCGCGCCGGTACCCGCCGAGCTCACCTGGCACGGCGCTTTCGTACGGCTGCCCATCGGCCCCGATCAGCGTGTAGGACATCAGGTGGCGTCGTGGAAGACCAGGCCCAGCGTGTGGCGGCGTCCGGAACGCACCGGCGAGACCCCGTGCCGGACCGGGGACGCCGACCACCCGCGAACCGAGCGCACCGGCCGGTCGCGAGTGGTGAACACCAGGCCGCAGCCCTGCGGGATGAGCGTCGCGGTGCCCCGCGACTGGGCGCGGGGGCGTTGCTCGACCAACAGGAACTCCCCGCCGGTGTGGTCGGTGCCCGGATCGTTGAGGTTGATCACTACCTGCAACGGGAACACCTTGTCGCCGTAGAGGTCGCGGTGCAGCGCGTTCCAGCCACCCGGCTCGTAGCGCAGCAGGATCGGGGTGGGGCGGGTCTGCCCGGCTCGGTGGCAGACGTCCAGCCACTCGTCGAGCGTGCCCGGCCACTCCGCTTCGCGTCCGAGCTTGTCGTGCCAGTCTCGGGCGATGGGCAGCAGTCGCGAGTACAGGGCTTGCCGCAGTTCCTCCACCGGCGCCGGGAACGGGGCTGCGAAGTAGCGGTAGTCGCCGTTGTCGCCGAAGCGGTGGCGGCGCAGGTTGATCGTGGCGCGGAAATGCCGCGGCTCGTCCCACAGGGCGGCGATGCGCTCGCACTCGGCCGGGGTCAACAACTGCGGCAGCAGGGCGCAGCCGTAGTCGTTGACCCCGGTAGCGACCGCACCCCAGTCCGCACTGGCGACCCGCTTGGCGAACCGGTCCGAATTCGCGGTGCTCATGCCGCCTCCAAACTCAGCAGGGTGGTCTTGGCTTCCGGGCCGCCGACGTAGCCGCCAGCGGTGCCGTCCGAGCGAACGACGCGGTGGCACGGCACCACCACCGGCAGCGGGTTGGTCGCGCACGCCGTGCCCACCGCCCGCACCGCCTTCGGGCTGCCCGCCGCCGCGGCGACCGCGGCGTAGCTCGCGGTGCTGCCGTAAGTGATGTCCGGCAGGTGCGAGAGCACGTTGCGCCGGAACCCGCGCGAGAGGCGCCAGTCCAGCGACAGGTCGAAAACACGCCGCTGCCCGGCGAAGTACTGCTCGATCTGGCGGGCGACCTCGTCCAGCCGCCCCGGCGCGCGCAGGATGCGCGGGCTGACCGTTTCCGCCAGCGACTCCAGAACCTGGTCGTGGCCCTGGCGGGCGAAGGCGACCCGCACCAGGCCCTGTTCGGTCGCGGCCAGCAGCAGTTCGCCGACCGGGGTGTCGACCGTGCGGTAGGAGACGTCGAGCAGGCCCTCCCGCTCGGCGGCCTCGACCAGCAGGGCGTGCAGCCGGGCGCTGGCGTCGACGCCGATCGCCGGGAGCGCGTCGAACAGGTGCCGGTCATCGGATTCGTGGCTCGTCATCATCACATTCACCTTCCCGCACTCGTGGCGTGTTGATAGGTCGCGCGCAGGGTCTTGATGCCGTCGGCGGCGGCCCGACGCGCGGCGGCGGCACTGCCGCCGGTGATCGCGGCGATCTCGGCATAGGGCAGCCCGGCCAGGTAGTGGTAGGCCACCGCCGTGCGCTGCTTGGTCGGCAGCGCGCCGAGCGCGGCCCACAGGTCGCCGTCCCAGTCCTCCGGTCTGCCCGTGGTGCTGGTCCGTTCGGGCAGGCGCTCGACCACCACCGGTCGCCGCGCCGCGGCTCGGGTGACGTCGATCGCCTTGCGGTGCGCGATGGTGACCAGCCACGCCTCGACGTTCGCGTCTTCGGCCAGTTCCGGATAGGCGCGCAGGGCAGCCAGGAACGTCTCGGACCACGCGTCGTCGGCGTCGGCGGGTCCGAGCACGGCCCGGCAAACCCGCAGCACCATCGGCCCGTACTCGTCAACGATCTGCTCGAACGGTCTCACCTTCACCCCCGGTAAACGCCCCGGAACATCAGAACGTGAGGTGCGGATGTGCAGCGGATGCGCAACAGCATGCGGGATGCTCGGGGGCGTGGCGGTGCGGAGGTTCGATCGGAGTGCCGGGGTGCCGGTCTGGCTGGAGCGCATCGGCCGGGTGTTGCGGGCGCATCCGCTGCTGGTCGACTCCGGGTTCGCGGTGCTGCTCGCCGCAACGCTCGGCCTGTGGACGGTCTCGCTGCTGTTCGACGGCACGAGCGAACCGGTGGTAGGTGGGGCACCGGCCACGCGCCCGCCGTGGCGAGCGCTGGTGGTGGCGTCGGTGGTGGCCGGACATGCCGCGGTCGCGTGGCGCCGGGTTCGCCCCGGTGTGTCGTTCGCCGTCGTAGGTGCCGCGACGGGTGTCCAACAGCTGGCGAGCATCTGGTGGTTCCTGCCGTCCGCACCGCTGTTCCTGGTGGCGCTGTATTCGTTGAGCGCCTGCGGAGCGCGGCTCGCTCCGGTGCTGGGCCTGGCCACCGGCGTGGTCGGAGCCGTGGTGGTCTCGGTCTGCGGTTTCCCGCTCGCCGGTCTTCCCGCCGGACCGGCGCAGTGGTTCGAGCACGCGGCGCTGCGGTTGATCCCGTTCGTGGTGGCGGCATGGAGCCTCGGGATGTTCCGCCGGGTGCGGCTCGCTCATGTTGCCGCACTGGAAGACCGTGCGGTGCGCGCCGAGGCCGAGCGGGAGGAGCGCGCGCGGCGCGCGGTCGCCGACGAGCGCGCGCGCCTCGCCCGCGAGATGCACGACGTCGTCGCACACGCGCTGTCCGTGGTGATCAGCCAGGCCGACGGCGGCCGGTACGTGGCCGAGACCGACCAGGCCCGCGCGGTGGATTCGCTGTCCACCATCGCGCGAACCGGACGCCAGGCCTTGGCCGACATCCGGGGACTGTTGCAGGTGCTGCGCAGCGCGGCGGGCGACGATGAGCAGTTCCCGCATCCGCGACTGGCCGATCTTCCGGAGTTGTTCGATCGCATCCGCGCGGCGGGTGTGCCCGTCGCGTTCGAGGAGCGCGATGCACCTGGTGACGGCGAGCACGGCCTGAGCCCCGCCGCCGAACTCGCCGCGTTCCGGGCGGTCCAGGAGGCGCTGACGAACACGCTGAAGCACGCCGGGGCCGGTGCCCGAGCGCGGGTGCGTTTCGGGTGGTTCGCGGACTCCGTGGTGATCGAGGTGCGCGATGATGGCGCGGGTGCGGGCCTCGGCGATCCCGGGCACGGACTGGTCGGCATGCGGGAACGGCTGTCCGTGGTCGGCGGGCGGGCCGCGGCGGGTCCGGCGACCGGTGGCGGATACCTGGTGGAGGCGTGGTTGCCGCGCCGGGGGGAGAGGTGAGCCGGTGAGCATCCGGGTGTTCTTGGTCGACGATCAGGCCCTGGTGCGCGCGGGTTTGGCGATGGTGGTCGATTCGCAGCAGGACATGACCGTCATCGGGGAGGCCGGGGACGGCCGCGAGGCGCTGGACCGCCTGGCGACGACCTCGGTGGACGTGGTGCTCATGGACGTGCGCATGCCGAGGCTGGAAGGCGTTGAGACGACACGACGTCTGCTGTCCCGCGAGGCCGCGCCGAAGGTCATCATGCTGACGACCTACGACCTGGACGAGCACGCGTTCGCCGCGTTGCGCGCCGGTGCCAGCGGATTCCTGGTCAAGGACGCCGACCCCGAGGAGTTGCTCGCCGCGATCCGCACCGTGCACCGCGGCGACGCGGTGATCGCGCCGTCGACGACTCGGCGGCTGCTCGACCAGGTGGCCACCGAGCTCCCGGTGCCGCTGACCGGGCCGGATCCGTTGGCGCCGTTGACCGAGCGGGAACGCGAGATCCTGCTGCTGGTCGGCCGCGGCCGCTCCAATGCCGAGATCGCGGGCGAACTGCACCTGAGCGAGGGCACCGTCAAGACGCACGTCTGGCGGATCCTGACGAAGTTGGGGCTGCGGGATCGGATACAGGTGGTGGTCTTCGCCTACGAACATCGGCTGATCCGCCCCGGCCCGCAGCACTGAGATCCGGGCTGTCTCAACCCCTGGTCACATCGATCGCTGACCGCGGGTAGACGCGGTGCGAGCTCCCGAAACGGCATGGTCTGGTGCGAACCGGCGCCGCACGAGGAGCAACGATGACCGGATCGCACCCGATATTTCGCCGCGCCGAGCGGGCCCGTCCGGCGGCGGGGCAGCACCATCCGCACGATGTGCCGCTGCCTCGCCCGGTGGCGTTCGCGCTGGGTGCCGGTGGCAGTCACGGAGCTGTCCAAGTAGGACAGTTGCGGGCGTTGGGCGAGCACGGTGTTCGCCCCGATTTCCTCGTCGGCTGCTCCGTCGGTGCGCTCAACGCCGCGGTGCTGGCCGCCGATCCCGCTTCGGCGGTCCCAAGTCTGGACACGTTGTGGCGGCGCGCGCGGGCCCGCGATCTCTTCTGCTGGGGCGGCGGATCGGTGCGCGATCGACGGGCGGTGTTCAGCGGCGACGGGCTGCGCCGACTCGCCGAATCGGTCCTCCCGCCGCACGGCAGGTTCGAGGAACTCGCCGTGCCGCTGTTCGTGCTCGCGACCGAACGCGGAGCTCGTCGGCAGCGCGTGCTCCGCGCTGGACCGCTGCTGCCCGCGCTGCTGGCGAGTTGCGCGATACCGGTGCTGCTGCCCGCGGTCGAGATCGACGGTGTCGCCCTGGTCGATGGCGGGATCCGCCACGACCTGCCGATCGCGGAGGCCTTCGAACTCGGTGCGGCTTCCGTGATCGCGCTGCCGACGACCCGCTGGCCCCGCCCCGTCGGGTACCGGTCGTCCGCCTCGGTTGACGATCACCGGGTTCTGGTGCTGGGCGGCGCCGTCAATCCCGGGACGGGCTGGACGTTCTCCCGGACGGGGCAGCTGATCGAGCGTGGCTACCAGGCGACGAACTGGCAGCTGCGGGATCTCGTCCAGCGTCGCCGTCGCATCGCAGTTTGATGTGATCGCTAACATGATCGGGTTTGTTGTTTTGAGCGATATGGGTGCATCGAGGCGCATCGCGCGACGTCGGTACATCGTCCCGAACATTGGACGACGAACTTCGCGGAGGTGCAGCGCTCCCTGTCGGCACGCTGGCACCGATCAGCTTCTACGTCGCGTACCAGAGCGGTGTGGTGCCGATCAGCACCGACCAGGGCGCCAACCTGATCTCGTCGATGATCGCCTTCTGCGTGGACGTCGCGGTCAGCGTGCCGATCGCGCTGGCGACCTCGCCCAAGACCGACGCCGAACTCGAAGGTCTGGTCTACAGCCGCGCGGCGGCCCGCTCGGCGGGCGAACCGGCGCCCGGTGACTCCGCCTGGTACCGGCGCCCGGCCGTGCTTGGATGGAGCGCAATAGTCTTGGCCGCATTGTGCTACCTCCCGTTCTCGTTCTGAGCGAGGAAGATTCCGCAGCGTGCAAGGAGGAACCGAATGCCAGAAGATGCGGTCGAGCGCACCAGGCGCGCGGCGGCTGTCGCCGAGTTGGAGCAGCAGTCGGCGACGGCGCGCAAGCTCTTCGACATCCGAACGATGATCGGCGGGCTGTTCCTGCTCTACGGCCTGCTGATCGGTGCGGCCGGGCTGTTCCCCACCGCGGCCGGGTTGGTGAAGTCGCAGGGCATCAACATCAACCTGTGGACCGGGCTGGCCATGCTCGCCGTGGCAGCGCTGTTCCTCCGCTGGGTCTGGCTGCGTCCGCTCAAGCACGGCACCGCCAGATGACGCCGCGCGCCGTCACCATCGATGGACCGGGCAGCCTGCGGGTGGGGCCTGCCGAACCGGTGCCGCCCGGCCCGGGGGAGGCCCTGATCCGCGTGGCGTGGAGCGGGATCTGCGGATCGGACCGCGAACTGTTCACCGGCGGACGCCCGGCGGGGCTCGTGCGCTACCCGGTCGTTCCCGGGCACGAGTGGTCGGGCACCGTGGTCGAGGTCGGCTCGGGCGTCCGCGCCGAGCTGGTCGGCGAATCCGTGGTGGGCGAGGGGTTTCGCAGCTGCCAGGTCTGCGCTGCCTGTCGTCGCGGCGAGAACAACCTGTGCGCGGCGGGATATGACGAGACGGGATTCACCCAGCCCGGCGCGTGGTCCGACTACCTCACCATTCCGGCACGCCTGCTGCACGTGCTGCCGCACAACGCCGACCTGCGGGCCGCGGCAGCGCTCGAACCGGCCGCCTGCGTGGCGCAGGCGTGCCTGAAGCTGGCAACCGTGCCCGGTGAGCGCGTCGCGGTCGTCGGCGGAGGCAGCCTGGGGTTGCTCGCCACGCAGCTGCTGGCCGCGGCGGGACCGGCGGAACTGGTCGTGGTCGACCCCGAGCCGACGCGCGCGGAGCTGGCCGTCGCGTGCGGTGCAACCACGTCGTGGCGCTCTGCGGAGGCAGCGCAGCACTTCGGGCGCTTCGACGCGGTGCTGGAGGCCGCGGGTGCTTCCGGCACCGCGGATCTGGCCACCCGGCTGGCTCGTCGCGGCGGGCGGGTCGTGCTGACCGGCGTTGCCGCGCACGACGAACAACCGCCGTCGCCGGGACACCTGGTGCAAAACCAGCTCACGCTGCACACGGTGTTCGGCGCACCGTCGGGGGCCTGGGTCCACGCGGTGCGGGCCTTCACCACCGGCGTGCTCGATCCGGGCCGGATCATCAGCCGCGAGTACGGGCTCGACGACGCGGCCGAGGCGCTGCGGGCCCGCGACGGAGAACGTGCCAGGATCGTGAAGGTCCTCCTGCATCCCTGACAGCTTCGAGGAGATCCCCGATGGCCGAAGCACAGCAGCTCACCGACCCGTGCGCGCACCACGGCGAAGGCCCGGTGTGGCACCGGGACTGGCCCGGGTTGCGCTGGGTGGACATGCTGGCCGGGGACGTGCTCACGCTGGACGAGGCGACCGGTGCGGTGCGGCGCGCGCACGTCGGCTCGGTCGCGGCGGCGTTGCGGCCTCGTAGCGTTGGCGGCGCGGTGCTCGCGCTGGAGCGGGGATTCGCCCTGGCCGACGACGATTTGACCGAGGTGCGGCCGCTGCCCGAGGTGTGGCGCGATCCGGCGGTGCGGATGAACGAAGGCGGCTGCGATCCCGACGGCCGCTTCTACTGCGGATCGATGTCCTACCGCAGCGATCCCGGAATGGGGAAGCTGTACCGGCTGGACGCGGATGGTTCGGTTTCGGTCGTCCTCGACGCGGTCACGATCTCCAACGGCCTCGCTTGGAGCCCGGACGGGACGACCGCGTACTACGTGGACACTCCGACGCAGTGCGTCGACGCGTTCGACTACGCCGACGGCGAGCTGCGCGCCCGGCGCCACGTAGCGCACGTGGCGCCGGAGGCCGGTGCGCCCGACGGGCTCACCGTGGACGCGGACGGGTACCTGTGGGTGGCCCTGTGGGGCGGGTCAGGCGTGCACCGCTACTCGCCGACCGGTGAACTCGTCGACCGCATCGAGGTCCCCGCGCCGAAGGTGACCGCCTGCACGTTCGGCGGCCCCGACCTGACCGACCTGTACATCACGACTTCCCAGGTGGGCACCGACCTGGAGGCCCATCCGCTGGCGGGCGCGGTCTTCCGGGTGCCGCGAGCGGGCCATGGCCAGCCGGTCCTGCCCTATCGGGGATGACCGTGCTCGGCACTAGCACCAATGGCGTTTTGCGGCTGGTTGTTTGCCGTTTGTGGTGTCAACACGCCGTTGTCGCTTCTTGGCCAGCTTGAGTCCGCAGTCTCTAATCGCGCCTTGAGGCGCGGTGGTCGGCGGGCCGGGAGATGGCATGGAATTGCGGTATTTGGAATCCTTCCTGGCGGTCGCCGATGAGCGACATTTCGGTCGCGCGGCGGCGCGGTTGCACCTTTCGCAGCCCTCGTTGAGCCAGCACGTGCAGCGCTTGGAACGGGCGGTGGGGGTGCGGTTGGTCGATCGGGGTCCGCACCGGGTGCAGTTGACGGCCGCTGGGGCGGTGTTCCAGCAGGACGCTCGACGGTTGCTGGGTCAGCTTCGAGAGGCGATCAACGCGGCGAAGGAGGCGGATGCTGGTCACCACGGGACGGTGCGGGTGGGGTTCAACTACCCGGCGGGTCGGCGGGTGCTGCCAGCAACCTTGAGTCGGTTGGCGGACAGTTATCCGGGGTTGCGACCGGTGCTGGTGGAAAAGCGTTCTGGTCCCCAGTTGGCTGGCGTCGCGGCCGGTGAGTTGGATGTGGCACTGGTGTTTGGTGCGCCGACGGATGCGGCGTACGCCTCTCGGTTGGTGTTTAGCACGCCCCTGATGGCGTTGGTGGCGACACAGCATCCGCTGGCCGCTCGTCGCGAGGTGTCGTTCGCGGAATTGTGCGAGCACCGCTGCCTGTTGTTCAAGCGCGAGTTGAGCCCGGCTTGCTACGACGCCCTGGTGATGGCCGCGCGGCATGCCGGGGCTGAACTGGACGTAGCCGACGAGGTCGACGACTCGATCGGAACAGCGATGGTCGTGGCCACGGGATCGGCGGTGGGGTTCGCATCGGCGGAACGGGCGACCGAGGCCGCCGGGATGGGGCTGAAGCCCATCGTTTTGGTGGAGCCCGAGCCGATCGTCGATGTGTGCATCGTGTGGTCGGCCGGGGGCGCCGCGCCGTCGACCCAGCGGTTCCTGGATTGCGTTGCGGCGGCGGGGCCATTCACCGAGCCTGCGGCGGTGGGACGGTGCTGATCACGTGGCGTGGTCTGCGATTGGACAACTCAATCGCGTCTTTGGCATTTGTTCATTGCGCCGAAGGTGCCGCACTTGAAAGCTGATAGCCGACGGATTCCTCCCTGTTTCCCGGCATCATGCGGAAGAAATCGAGTGTTCTTGATGGAGTTGACAATTCTTGGCTGCCGCTCCGGCATGCCCGCGGATGGCCAGGCCAGCTCGGGCTACCTGGTGACCGCCGGTGCTGACACCACCCTCCTGCTGGACTGCGGTCCCGGCGTGGCCACGGCGTTGAGCGGGCTGTGCGCTTTTGATGCGCTGGACGCGGTGCTGATCACCCACGTTCATCTTGATCACTGTTATGACCTGCTGCCCATCGGCAAGGCCCTGCTTTCGGCGGGGTTGCGCTATCCGGTCGACGGAGAGCCTCCGCAGGATGATGTGCGGTTGGCGCGGCGGATACCGCTGTATGTTCCCGCAGGTGCTCGGGCGCTGTTGACGCAGCTCGCGGCGCTGTTTCCGGTGGCCACCGTGCCAGCGCTGGACCGCGCGTTCGACCTCGCTTTCGACGTGCACGAATATGACCCAGGGCAACCGTTCGCGGTGGGCGCTGCCCAAGTCGAGCCAGAACTGCTGGCACACGCCGCACCGAACTGCGGTTTCCGCATCACCTCAGCCGACGGCACCCTCGTCTACACCGGAGACACCGGCCGCACCGACGCTTTGCGCCGACTCGCCCGGGATGCCGACCTGCTGTTGGCGGAATGCACCTTGGCCGCACCGGATTCCGGTCCCCACGGTCATCTCTGCGCCGAAGACGCCGCCGAGGTTGCGCATCGAGCTGGCGCCGGGCAGCTCGTGCTCACCCACTTCAGCTCCGCGGATCCGGGCCAGCTGGAGCTGTTCCGGGACAGTGCTGCCGCGCTGTTCGCAGGCCCGGTACACGTCGCGACGCCGTATGCCCGATTCCCCATTCACCAGGCGCGAGAGGCACTGCAGTGATCAACCGAACGCTCCGCGGCAAGCTGGCCGTTCGCACGGCGCTCGCGGCTGTTCTCGCAACAACACTGGCGGGCTGCGGCCAGCACAGCGCAGGGCCACCGGGGACGATCACGCTGACGTTCCTGTCCTACAACTACGGCACCAGCGACCTTGGCGGGCAGGGGACGCAGGAGCTCATCGACGAGTTCGAAAGAGCCAACCCAACCATCAAGATCAATCCACAAGGCGTTGCCGTCGCGGACGTACTGACCAAGCTGCGCACATCGGAGATGGGTGGTACGGGCTTCGACGTGGCGCAGATCGGCTGGAGCAAGATGGCCGAGGCCTATCAGACCTTACCGATCACGCCGGTGCAGAAGATAGCCTCGGAGCGGGACTGGAACGACACCGTCGCCGGATTCAACCCGGCAGTGCTGAAAGCCACCGAACACGACGGTGGCACTGCGGCGATGCCCTACACGATGTCGATTCCCACCCTGTTCTACAACGCCGATCTGTTCCGCAGCGCCGGCCTGGACCCGACGCGACCGCCCGAAACCTTCGATGACGTCAAGGCCGCCGCGCTCGCCCTCGTCCAGCACGGCGCCTACGGCGTCTACGTGGATGCGGCCAATGCCAGCAAATCCGACTTCCTGACCCAATCCCTTGTCAACAGCAACGGCGGCTCGATCGTCTCCCCGAACGGGGCGGTGACGCTGGATCAGCCGCCCGCGGTGCAGGCATTGCAGGTGCTGGCGGACTTGACCCGGTCAGGAGCCCAACCGGCGGTCAGCGAAGACGACGCACTCGCGGCATTCAAGGCGGGCAAACTGGGCATGCTGGTGACCTCCACCGCCGTCCTCACCGCACTGGACAAGGCGGCGGCCGGAAAATTTCAGGTGCTCACCGCGGGACTTCCCCGTTTCGGCGACAAACCAGCCCGGCCCACCTACTCCGGAGCCGGACTCGCCGTACTGTCCAAGGACCCGGCCAAGCAGCAGGCGGCGTGGAAGTTCATCCAGTTCCTGACCAGCGAGCAAGCCTTCACCACCATCACCACCAAAATCGGCTACCTGCCGCTGCGGCCCAACGTGGTCAGCGAGCCGCGCTATCTCAAGGGCTACTTCGACTCGGACAAACGGCTACTTCCCGCCTTGCGGCAACTGGACACCCTGACCCCGTACACGTTCTTCAACGGGCCGAAGGCAAATCAAGCCGTGGTGACACTGCAGGACGAGGCGGTGGCGCCGATCATGCTGCGGGACGCGGAGCCACCAGCCACCCTCCGCACCGTCGCCGACAAGATCCGCGGACTCACCGGCGGATGACCACGATGACACCCTCGCGCGGGGCATGGGCCTATCTGACGCCGCTCGTCTTGGTGCTCGCGGTCACCATGTACGGGCCGCTGGTCTTCACCGTGCTGCTCAGCGTGGTCGACTGGGACTTCACCAGCGCGCCCGAGTTCGCCGCGCTGCAGCATTACCTCGACCTGTTCACCCAGCCCGAATTTCCTGCGGCGCTGGCACGGACGGTGCTGCTGGTCGTCTGCCTACTGCCGTTCGCGACCGCCCTGCCCATGGCATTGGCGATCCTGCTGTGGAAACGGCCCGGTCGGGCAAGCACGATCTACCGCACGCTGCTGTTCACACCTGTGGTGCTCGCACCGGTGGCCAACGCGTTGTCGTGGCAGTTCCTCCTCAATCCGCTGCAAGGCATGGCCAACCAGGCCTTGGGACTGCTGGGCTTCGGTCCGGTCAACTGGCTGGGCAACCCCCACACCGCGTTACCCGCCATCGCGCTCATCACCGCGGGAAAAATCGTCGCCCTCAACGTCGTCCTCTACGGGGCCGCACTCAGTGGACTCGACCCGCAATGTGTGGAAGCAGCCCGCGCTGACGGAGCGACCGAGGGACAAGTCACTCGTCACGTGCTGATCCCCCAACTCGTACGCACCACCGGGCTACTCGTCGGCGTGACCGTCGTCCTCGCCGGGCAATGGGCCTTCACCAACGTGGCCGTACTGACCCAAGGAGGCCCGGACGGTGTCACCGACAACGTCTACTACCGGATCTACACCTACGGTTTCACCTTTTTCGAACCCGGCACGGCGTCGGCCGCGGCGGTCGTCCTGATGGCGGTACTCGGTGCGCCACTGGTCATCCGCGGCTTGCTGCGGCACCGACGGTCGGCGGTGGCGAAGTGATCAAGCCCGGCGGTCGAAGATACCGCGCCAGCAGTCACGCGGTACTCGTGCTTGCCTGCCTCGGATTGCTACTTCCCCTGCTGTGGGCCCTGATCAGTTCGTTCAAGCCAGCGAGCGATCTCTACGGAGCGAGTGTGCTTCCGCTGCCCGCCAGCCTTGAGAACTACCAAGTCGCGACCCAGGAATTTCCGCTGTTCCGCTTGCTGCTCAACACACTCGTCACCGCGGCCGGTGTCAGCGTGGGCCATCTGGTGATCGCTGTATTGGCCGCGTACGCGATGATCCGGTTCCGTTTCCGAGGACAGCGACTACTGCTGGTGCTGGTGACGATCGCGCTGCTGATCCCGGCGCAGGCCCTGATCATTCCCCAGTTCCTGCTCGTCTCCCGCCTTGGGAGGCTGGATACCTACGCAGGGCTGATCATCCCGCAGTTGGGCGGCTGCGCCTTGGCGGTGTTACTGCTACGGCAGAACTTTCACACCATCCCGGAGGAAATGTTCTCCGCCGCCCAACTCGATGGCTCCAACTCGATCCAGACGCTGTGGCACGTCGTCCTTCCCCTATCGCGACCCGCGCTGGGCGCGGTGACGATCCTGTCCTTCATCAACACCTGGAACGAGTACCTGTGGCCGATGCTGATCGCGCCGACACCGGAACACGCCACGATCCAAATGGGATTGACGTTGTTCACCAACACCGAGGGGTCCAATCCCGGACCACTACTCGCGGCCGCGACGCTTTCCACCGTGCCCGTGCTCGCCGTTTACGTGTTCACCGCACGCCACATAACCCACGCCTTCTTGCACTCCGGGCTGCGATGATCGCCGAGCTCACGAGGGTTCGGAGTGCTGCACCGCGACGCCGTCGCCGCGGTAGTCCGCGTAGGTGTAGGGGTTCGGGATCAGCTCGGTTTCCGGGATCTCCGGTGCCATGCATTCCCGCCAGGCTTCCTCGCCCATCCCGGCGCGGATGTGCTCCACCGTCGCGGCGACCTCGGCACGCGCTCGGTCGAGGTCGATGCCGACGAGTTCGTGCCGGTACTTGACCAACTCGCCGTTCACCAGCACGGTGTGCACGTCGCCGCGACCGGCCTGGTAGACGACGTGCCCGTAGGGGTGCAGGATCGGGAACATCGTCGGCGACCGGTCGTTCTTGATCAGCACCAGATCGGCCTTCTTACCGGGCGTCAGCGAGCCGATGAGGTGGTCGAGCCCCAGTGCACGGGCCCCGCCCATCGTCGCCCACTCCACGACGTCCGCGGCGCGGAGTTTGTTGTGCACCACCGTTTCGCCGTGCGCGTGCGCCTCCAGGTGTTCGCGGGACCGGTCCGCGGACAGCGTCGCCCGCATCGCCGAGAACAGGTCGGCGCTCCACCACACGCTGGTGTCCATCGACAGCGACACCGGGATGCCGTGCTTGCGCAGCTGCCAGGTGGGCGGGTAGCCCTGGCCCGCGCTCTGCTCGCTCTCCGTGGAAACCGAGGCGGTGCCGCCGGAAGCGGCGATCCGCTGGTAGGAGTCGTCGGTGAGCGTGGTGGCGTGCACGTAGGTGACCTTCGGGGTCATGAAGCCGTGCTCCCACATCAGCCGGATGCCGTCGTCGTTCGTCGCGCCCCACACGCCCGCGTGGGTGGTCACCGGGAGATCGAGGTCCCTGGCGGCCTCGAACGCGCCCCGCTCCGGGAATTCCGCGTCGCCGGTGACGTCGAAGGCCAGCTGCAGGCCGAGCATCTCGTCCGGCGCGCTGAAGTGCTCGCTCACGAAGGCCCGGAACCTGGCGTCGTTGGCCCATTCCCAGGGCGCCCCGAGGATGTTGCCGTAGCCCAGCACGAACCGGCCTGGCAGTGAGCGCAGCGCTTCGACCGCCGCTTCGGCGTGCTCGACGGTCTGCAGCCCGTGCGACCAGTCCACTGTGGTCGTCACCCCGGCGTCGAGCGCCTCGATGCCGGAGAGCACGTTGCCCGCGTGGATGTCGGCCGGGCGGTGGATCTTGCCCCAGTTCAGGTAGTAGAACACGAAGTACTGCGACAGCGTCCAGTCCGCGCCCAGGCCGCGCAGCGCGGTCTGCCACATGTGGCGATGGGTGTCGACCATGCCGGGCAACAGGATGCCGCCGGTCGCGTCCACCTCCACCGCGTTGTCCGGGACGGCGAGGTCCCGCCCCACCTGCTCGATCCGATCGCCCCGGACCAGCACGTCGCCGCCGTCGAGCACCCCGATCGATGGATCCATGGACAGCACGGTCGCACCGCGGAACAACACGGGCCGGTCCGGCGTGAAGTCGGCTACCTGCGGATCAGGCGTCATCTCGCACCTCGCTGTGCTCGGGATCGACGTAGTGCGCATTGCGGTCGACGGACAGGTAGACGTCGCCCCCGATGGGCTGCCGGAGCTCCTCGGCGAGGTGGCCGAGCAAGCCCGCCGCGCGCGCGAGCAGGGCGTAGCCCCGGAGCAGTTCGATCGGCAGCCCGAGATCGGCGAGCGCCGCACCGCAGACACCGGCACCGTTGAGCGGCAGCGTTCGGCCGAGCACATCGGGCGCCACCCGCCCGATCGCCTCGAACAACGCGAGGTGCGGGCCGTACTGCCCCTCCTCGCGGGCGATGCGGATGATGACCGGTGTCCGCGGATCCTGTCCTTTGTGGACCGGATGGCCAAGGCCCGGGACCAGCCTCCGCTGCGCGCGGCGGTCTTCGACGGCGCGGCGCGCCAGCGCGTCCCATTCCTCGTCCGTAGCGGGGGTTTCGGGCCGCGCGGCGAGGGTTTCGGCGAGGAAGCGGCCGGTGTCCTCGGTGACGCCGAGGAATCGGGATCCGCCGCCGAGCAGACCGGCCGCCATCGCGCCCTGCACGGACTCGGGTGCGGACAACAGGGTCAGGCGCGCCGCGATCGCGGTCGGGGTGAAGCCGTGGTCGGCCAGTGCGACGAGCACGGTCTCGAACACGCGGACTTCCGACCGGGTCGGGCGGCGCCGGGTGGTCAGCCAGAAGGCCAGCTCTCCGAAGCCGACCTCGCCCATCAGCTCGTCGGCGAGGTCGTGGCCGAGCAGCGTGATCGTGGTGGCATCGGAGGTGCCGATCGAGGTGGGGTAGCCCTGGGATTCGTCGGACAAGGGTCGCTCCTCGGATCAGTCGGCGGGTTCGGCGAGCCAGGCGCGTATCTCGTCGCCGTGCTGGTTCAGCCCCGGTGGTGGCAGGACGTGGCGGGTCGGCGTGGCCGACAGCGAGATCGGGTTGCGGATCGACGGCACCACGTCGTCCCCGGCGCCCACGCGGACCACCGGATCGAGACCGAGTTCGTCGGCCAGCGCCACGCCTCCGTCGACGTGGTTGATCGGGCCGCACGGCACGCCCGCCGCGGACAGCTGCCGGAACCAGTCGTCGGCGGAGCGCTGCATGAGCTTGCCGACGAGCAGCGGCCGGAGTTGTTCGCGGTTGCGGGTGCGGTCCTCGTTGTGCAGGAAGCGCTCGTCGGTGATGAGCTCCGCCAGTCCGAGTTCCCGGCACAGGATCCGGAACTGGCCGTCGTTGCCCGCGATGATGATGAGGTCCTTGTCGGCCGTCGGCAGCGGCTCGTACGGGAACAGGCTGGGATGTGCGTTGCCCATGCGGTGCGGCACCACGTCCCCGGCGACGTGCGCGGCCGAGTGGTTGACCAGCGCGGACAGCGCCGAGGACAGCAGGTTGACCTCGACGTGCTGGCCTTCGCCGGTGCGATCGCGGTGGTGCAGCGCCGAGAGGATGCCGATCGCGGCGTGCATCCCGGTCATCACGTCGAACACCGAGATCCCGGCCCGGTACGGGGGACCGTCCGCGTCGCCGGTCAGGCTCATCAGCCCGGAAGCGGCCTGCACCAGCAGGTCGTAGCCGGGCAGCGCCGCGCCGCCAGCCGTGCCGAAGCCGCTGATCGAAGCGTAGATCACGCCCGGGTTCGTCTCGCGGACCGAGGAGTAGTCGAGTTCGAAACGCCGCAGCCCACCGGGTTTGAAGTTCTCGATGAGGACGTCGGCGCGCCTGGCGAGTTCGCGGGCCGCGCGGAGATCGTCCGGGTTCTTCAGGTCCAGGCCGATCGACCGCTTGTTGCGGTTGATCGCGAGGTAGTACGTCGACACCCCGTCGCGTTCCGGGGGAATCCAGGTGCGGGTGTCGTCGCCCGCCGGGGACTCGACCTTGATCACCTCGGCGCCCAGATCGGCGAGCAGCATGGTGGCGTAGGGACCGGCGAGGATGCGGGAGAAGTCTGCGATCAGCAGTCCGGCGAGCGGTCCGTCGGTGCCCGTCACTGCACCTCCCAAACGAACGGTGTCCGTACAGCGGACGATCGTCCGTCATCGTGCGCGCAGCATTGCCCGCATGTCAACGCTTCTCAGCACCGCCGGAGTGCCTGTCCTTGGACTCGTCTTGCTTCGCGGTGCGGGTGGCAGACCTGGCGATTTCGCGCGAAATCGCCCCCCGCCCCGCGTGGGAGACGGCGATTTCGCGCGAAATCGTCCACCTCACCCG